>NZ_JBHJUO010000007.1:0-384080 GCF_042268445.1 Streptomyces sp. NPDC056169
TCTCGCGGGCGGTGCGGCGCCCCCGGGTGGGGGGCCGGGGGGGGGGGGCCCCCCCCGCCGGGGGGGGGGGGGGGGGGGGGCCCCCCCCCCCCGCGCGCCGGGCCCCCCCCCACGCCCGGCGGCGTACCCGGCTTCGCCGCCGCACTCGACCGGGAACGGGCGGACGGCGTCCTGCCCCTCCTCCACCTCATCCTCGGAATCCCCGGAACGGAGACCGCCGCATGAGCACGAGCACGAGCACGAGCACGAGCACCGGACTCACGGCGGCGGACCCGGACGACGAGCGGCTCCGCCGCTGGCGGCTGGTCCTGGGCGGCGGGGACGCCGACGGCACCGGCCGCGCGCTCACCGGCACCGACGCCGCCATGGACGGCGCCCTCACCGCGCTCTACGGCCGCGAGAGCAGGCCCGACACCAGGGGAAGGGACCGCTCGGGCGGGCTCGGCGCCTCCGCGCCCTCCGTCGCCCGCTGGCTCGGCGACATCCGGACGTACTTCCCCACCTCCGTCGTCCAGGTCATGCAGCGCGACGCGATCGACCGCCTCGGCCTCGCCACGCTCCTCCTGGAGCCGGAGATGCTGGAGGCCGTCGAGGCCGACGTCCACCTCGTCGGCACCCTGCTCTCCCTCGACAAGGCGATGCCGGAGACCACCAGGGAGACCGCCCGGGCCGTCGTACGGAAGGTCGTCGACGACCTGGAGAAGCGCCTCGCGACCCGCACCCGCGCCACGCTCACCGGCGCCCTCGACCGCTCGGCCCGGATCAGCCGCCCCCGGCACCGGGACATCGACTGGGACCGCACGATCCGCGCCAACCTCAAGAACTACCTGCCCGAGCACCGCACCGTCGTCCCGGAGCGGCTCGTCGGCCACGGGCGCTCCTCCCGGGCGGTACGGAAGGAGGTCGTCCTCTGCATCGACCAGTCCGGCTCCATGGCGGCCTCCGTCGTCTACGCGGCGGTCTTCGGCGCGGTGCTCGCCTCCATGCGGTCGATCGCCACCCGCCTCGTCGTCTTCGACACGGCCGTCGTCGACCTGACCGACCGGCTCGACGACCCGGTCGACGTCCTCTTCGGCACCCGGCTCGGAGGCGGCACCGACATCAACCGCGCCCTCGCCCACTGCCAGACGAAGATCGGCCGCCCCGCCGACACCGTGGTCGTCCTCATCAGCGATCTGTACGAGGGGGGCATCCGCGACGAGATGCTGAAGCGGGTCGCGGCGATGAAGGCCTCCGGCGTCCAGTTCGTCGCGCTGCTCGCCCTCTCCGACGAGGGCGCCCCCGCCTACGACCGCGACCACGCGGCGGCGCTCGCCGCGCTCGGCGTCCCCGCCTTCGCCTGCACCCCCGACCTGTTCCCCGAGATCATGGCCGCCGCCCTGGAGACGCGCCCGCTGCCGATACCGACCGCCTGACCGGGTGGTGCGGGCCTGCCCGCCGAGTGCGCGGCCGGCCTGCCCGCCAGGTGCGGCGCCGACTCGTCCGCCAGGTGCGGCGCCGACTCGTCCGCCAGGTACGGAATCCGCAGCCCCAGGACCACCCGCACGGGTGCTCCGGGGGTGACTGAGGCTCATATCACACCACCCTCCGGGAGGCCCTCACTTCGCTTCCTGGCGCGTCGTGAGGGACCGGGAGCCCAGTCCCCGCCTGCTGCGAAGGGCAGGCACCTCCACTCCGCAACCCCTACGGACCGCCCCGTGCCCCCTACATTCTGTGACCCGTATCACCGCTCCGTTGTGACCTGCGATTTAGGGACCTACGTCCCTCGGGGATAACCTGCGAGACGGACATGCCGCGTCTTCACGGTCACCGTGTACGCCTCCCTTGTGACAGCGCAGTCACGTTGCCCTTCGCGGCACGCCCACGCAGACAACGAACCGCGATCATCAGAAAAGGGACGGACGCGCGTGGACCTGTTCGAGTACCAGGCGAGGGACCTCTTCGCCAAGCACGGTGTACCGGTGCTGGCCGGTGAAGTCATCGACACGCCTGAGGCGGCGCGCGAGGCCACCGAGCGTCTTGGCGGCAAGTCGGTCGTCAAGGCGCAGGTAAAGGTCGGTGGCCGAGGCAAGGCCGGCGGCGTCAAGCTGGCGGCCACGGCCGACGAGGCCGTCGCCCGTGCGACCGACATCCTCGGCATGGACATCAAGGGCCACACGGTCCACAAGGTGATGATCGCCGAGCTGTCCCCGGAGATCGAGGCGGAGTACTACGTCTCGTACCTCCTCGACCGCACCAACCGCACCTTCCTCGCCATGGCGTCGGTGCAGGGCGGCATGGACATCGAGGAGGTCGCGGAGAAGACCCCCGAGGCCCTCGCGAAGGTCCCGGTCAACGCCGTCGAGGGCGTGAGCATCGAGAAGGCCCGCGAGATCGTGGCCCTGGCGAAGTTCCCGGCCGACGTGGCCGAGGGTGTCGCCGAGGCCATGGTGACCCTGTGGGACACCTTCGTCGCCGAGGACGCGCTCCTCGTCGAGGTCAACCCGCTCGTGAAGACCAAGGACGGCCGCATCCTGGCCCTGGACGGCAAGGTGTCTCTCGACGAGAACGCCGAGTTCCGCCAGCCCGACCACGAGGCGCTCGAGGACAAGGCCGCAGCCAACCCGCTCGAGGCTGCCGCCAAGGCCAAGAACCTCAACTACGTCAAGCTGGACGGCGAGGTCGGCATCATCGGCAACGGCGCCGGCCTGGTCATGTCGACCCTGGACGTCGTCGCGTACGCCGGTGAGAACCACGGCGGCGTGAAGCCGGCCAACTTCCTCGACATCGGTGGCGGCGCCTCCGCCGAGGTCATGGCGAACGGCCTGGAGATCATCCTGGGCGACCCGGACGTCAAGTCCGTGTTCGTCAACGTCTTCGGTGGCATCACCGCCTGTGACGAGGTCGCCAACGGCATCGTCCAGGCTCTGGAGCTCCTCGCCTCGAAGGGCGAAGAGGTCACCAAGCCGCTCGTCGTGCGCCTCGACGGCAACAACGCGGAGCTGGGTCGCAAGATCCTGTCGGACGCGAACCACCCGCTCGTGCAGCGTGTGGACACCATGGACGGCGCGGCCGACAAGGCCGCCGAGCTCGCGGCTGCGAAGTAAGGGACGAGGTCAGAACACCATGGCTATCTTCCTGACCAAGGACAGCAAGGTCATCGTCCAGGGCATGACCGGTGCCACGGGCATGAAGCACACCAAGCTCATGCTGGCTGACGGCACCAACATCGTCGGTGGCGTGAACCCGCGCAAGGCCGGGACGACCGTCGACTTCGACGGCACCGAGGTCCCGGTCTTCGGCTCCGTCGCCGAGGCGATGAAGGAGACGGGCGCCGACGTGTCCGTCCTCTTCGTCCCGCCGGCCTTCGCCAAGGCCGCCGTGGTCGAGGCGATCGACGCCGAGATCCCGCTGGCCGTCGTGATCACCGAGGGCATCGCCGTCCACGACTCCGCCGCCTTCTGGGCGTACGCGCAGTCGAAGGGCAACAAGACCCGGATCATCGGCCCGAACTGCCCCGGTCTCATCACCCCGGGCCAGTCCAACGCCGGCATCATCCCGGGCGACATCACGAAGCCGGGCCGCATCGGCCTGGTCTCGAAGTCCGGCACGCTGACGTACCAGATGATGTACGAGCTCCGTGACATCGGCTTCACGTCCGCCGTCGGCATCGGTGGCGACCCGGTCATCGGCACCACGCACATCGACGCCCTCGCGGCGTTCGAGGCGGACCCCGACACCGAGCTGATCGTCATGATCGGTGAGATCGGCGGCGACGCCGAGGAGCGTGCGGCCGACTTCATCAAGGCCAACGTCACCAAGCCGGTCGTCGGCTACGTCGCGGGCTTCACCGCGCCCGAGGGCAAGACCATGGGCCACGCCGGCGCCATCGTCTCCGGCTCCTCCGGCACGGCCCAGGCGAAGAAGGAGGCCCTTGAGGCCGCGGGCGTCAAGGTCGGCAAGACGCCGACCGAGACGGCCAAGCTGGCGCGCGCGATCCTCGCGGGCTGACACCGGCAGCAGGAGCACCAGCAGTACGCGAGTGGGCCCCGCCCCTCCCGGGAAACCGGGCGGGGGCGGGGCCCACTCGCGTACACGGCCTCATCGGCCGACGTGGCCTTCTCGGCCTTCGCGGCTTACGCGGCCTACTCGGCCGACGGGGTCAGCCGCTCCGGTCCCGGGTTCGGCTGGGACCGGAGACTGTCGCGGAGCTCGACGTCCTCGGGGCCGAGCTTCTGCGGGCCGCCGCGCACCGGCACCCCGTTGACGGTCTCGCCGGGGACCTCGACGGGCAGGTAGCTCGTCGGTGCGGTCACCGCCGTGAAGGCCGTCACGCAGATCAGGGCCGCCGTCACCCCGAGGACCGTCCGGGTCCACGTGCGGGTCCGCCGCTCGCTGCCCGTCCGGACCGTGCGGGCCGCCGGGAGGGTCGCCGTCGGCGCCTCGGAGACCAGCGCGTGCAGCCGTCGGTGCAGGACCTCCGGCTCGGCGAGCTCGGGGATCCGCTGCCCGATGACCGTGCGGGCGTGCAGCAGCCGGTTGGCGGCGGCGGGGGTGCTCGCCTCCGTCTCGGCGGCCGTGTCCGGCAGGTCCAGGCCGAGCCCGTCGTAGAGGAGGACGGTACGGCGGTACGGCGGCGGCAGTTCCAGCAGCGCGGCGAGCAGCGCCCGCCGGTTGGCCTCGGTCGGCGGGGAGTCGGGGTGCTTGTGGGCGCGCCGCAGCCGGTGCCAGGGGGAGAGGGCGTACTCGTACGCCGCCGCCCGCACCCAGCCCACCGGGTCCGCGTCGACGGCGACCTCGGGCCAGTGCTCCCAGGCGTGGTGGAAGGCGTACTCGACGGACTCGCGGGAGAGCCTGCGGCGCCCCGTGAGCAGATAGGTCTGGTGGACGAGGCCGGGCGCGGCGTACGCGTACAGCGCGTCGAAGGCCTCCGCGGGGGTGAGGCCGGGCGCGGCGGGCGGCCGCAGGGGCTCCGGCGCCGGAGTGCCTGACTCCGCACCGGCCGGTTTCAGGCGCTCCTGCGGCTTCGGGGCACCTTTGCGGGCCGGTCCGGGCGGAACGGCCCGTACGGGTGACGGGGCCTTCGGCGGCTTGGCCGCCCGCTTGGCGGCGGCCTTGGGCCGGACGTTGGCGGGCTCGCCGGCCATGGACGTGGCGGGCGGGGGCGCGGGTGTGGACGCGGCTGTGGGTGTGGGGGCGGGCTCTGCCTTTGCGGACACCTCCGCATCAGAGGCATCAGAGGCATCAGAGGCACCAGAGGCACCAGAGGCACCAGGGGCACCAGGGGCACTAGAGGCACCAGAGGCATCAGAGGCATCAGAGGCATCAGAGGCACCAAAGGCGCCGGAAGCGAGAGCGGCGCGGGTCTCCTCGGCCGCCTCGCCCGCGCCGAGCAGTTTCGCGTACGCCTCGCGCTTGCGGCCCCGTGGCGCCGAGCGCCCGGTCTCCCAGGCCTTGACGGTGGCCTTCGTGACGCCCATGGCCTCGGCGACCTGCTCCTCGCTCAGGGCGAGGGCCTCACGCAACCTGCGCCGCTCCTTCGGTGTCGGCAGGGTGACGGAGGATGCGGAATCCGTGGTGCTCCGGCTCATCGGCGTCGACCTCCCGCAGAGCTGCTATGGGCGGAAAAGTACATAAACGTATCTTGAGCGACACAGCGGAGGTTTGCCTGTTACGCGGCTTAAGCGCGTGTCGTTGGCAGCATGGCCCCGTGACCCATTTGACCGAGCACTCCCTGGTCCAGGGCGGCCGTTCCGCCGCCCTGGCCACCGCCTGCGTCCGCGGCGGGGTCGCCGCCGGGCTCGGTCTCGGCGCCCTCGCCGTCCTGGTGACCGCGGCCTGGATCAGCTCCCCGTACCCCGACAGCGGCCCCGGCGGCGCCCTGCACGTCGCCGCCGGGATCTGGCTCCTCGCGCACGGCGTGGACCTGGTCCGTACGGGCACGCTGTCCGGCCTGCCCGCGCCCCTCGGCATCGTGCCGATGCTCCTCGCCGCCCTTCCCGTCTGGCTCGTCCACCGGGCCGCCCGCGACACCCTCGACCCGGGGGACGGCAACGACCGGCCGCGCCCCTCACCGGGCGGGACGGTGGCCGCGGTGGCCGGGGGATACCTGCTGGTCGCGGCGGTCGTGGTGGTCTACAGCGAGAGCGGCCCGCTGCCCGCCGAACTGATCACCGCCGGGCTCTGGCTGCCCGCCGTCGTCCTCGGCGCGGCGGGGGCGGGCGTCTGGACGGCGCTCGGCCGCCCGCTGCCCGGTAAGCGGCAGGCGGCGGCCGCCCTGCGCGCGACGGGGCTCGGGCTCGTGACGCTGTGCGGCGGCGGCGCGGTGCTCGCCGCGGTCTCGCTGGCCTGGCACGCGGGCGAGGCGCAGGCGGCCTTCACGGGCCTCGCGGGGGAGTGGTCGGGGCGGGCGGCGGTCCTGCTCCTCGTCCTGGCGCTGCTGCCGAACGCGGCCGTGTGGGGAGCGGCGTACGGGCTCGGTCCCGGCTTCACCCTCGGTACGGGCGCGCTGGCGACCCCGCTGGGCCTCGCCGGCGACCCGGCCGTGCCGTCGTTCCCGCTCCTGGCCGCGCTGCCCGCCGAGGGGCGCGGTACGTGGACGCACTGGGCGGCAGCCGCGGTCCCGCTGGCGGCGACCCTGGTGCAGGGGTGGCGCGTGGGACGCACGGCGCGGGGCTGGCCGGCCCGGGACGCGGTCCTGACGGCGCTTGCGGCCGCCTGGGGGTGCGGGGCGGCCGTGGCGGTCCTCGCGGCCGCGGCGGGCGGCCCGCTGGGCTCCGGGCGGCTGTCCGCCTTCGGCCCGGTGTGGTGGCAGGCGGGCGCGGCGACGGTGCTGTGGGGCGCCTGCGTCGGGGTTCCGGTGGCCTTGGCGGTACGGGCCTGGGGCCGGCGGGCGCTCCGCCCCAAGCCCCTGCCGCTGCCCGTCCCGGCTTCCGTGCCGGCTTCCGTACCGGCTCAGGCACCGGAGACCACGACAGCGGGCGCGACGGCGGGATTCGGGGAGCCGTTCGACCTGGAGGCGCAGCCCGAAGCGATGCCCGACGCGCTGCCGGACGTGACACCGGACCCCGCTCCGGGCGGCCGGGCGGCGAAGGCCGCCGGGACCGATCCCGGCACCCCGGCCGCCACCCCGGCCGCCACGACGGCCCCGGCCCCGGCCTCCGCCCCGGCCCTCGACCTGGACGACGACCCGGGCTACGAGCCGTACGACTACCTCCCGGCGGCGTGGGAGCCGTCCCCGCCGCCGCCGGACCCCACCAAGCCCTGAGAGGGGACTACTCCCGCACTCCGAAGCCCGCGCGCAGCGGCTTCGGCAGGAGGTCGTTGCAGGCGAGCTGGCCCGCGTGGGTCAGGGCGTCGTCGCGGCACTCGTAGAAGTCCCGGTAGACGAGCTGCATGGTGAAGCCGACCGCGACGATCATCAGGGCCACGCTCGCCGCCACCAGACCGCTGATCGCGGCCGTCCGCATCGAGCGGACGGGCGCGGCGGCGGGGACCGGCGCGGAGCCGGGCGCGACGGGCGGGACGGCGGACGCGTCCGCCGCAGGCGAGGCCGGCGAGGTCGGCGACGTCACGCCGTCGACGGCGGACACCGCCGCCTTCGGCTTCGTCCGGAGGGAGCTGATGGCCCAGTAGAGCCCGAGGGCGCCGAGCAGCAGCGCCAGCTCCGGGATCTCGAAGATCGCGAAGAAGAAGGCCCACATGCCCGCGAGGATCGCGTAACGCGCCCGGCGCTGCGCGGGGTCCGTCGGATCCCACCGCAGCCCCTTCTCGCGCCCGGGTCCGCCCTGCCCGGGCCCGCCCTCCGGGCCTCCCCGGCGCTCGGGACCCCCGCCGAACCCGTCCGACGAACGGCCCGGCTGGCGCGGGCTCCAGCGGCCGTCGGACGCCCCGGACGACCCGGAAGGCCCGGTCGGACCGCCCGGCTCCGATCCCGAACCGTCCGGCGACCCCGAGGAGCCGGACGCGTCGTCGCCCGAGCCCTCCGGTCGCCGGGGCTGCCACGGCTGATCCGGCCGGCCCTCGGGCGGCGGCGCGAACGGGTTGTTGTCGTTCGTGGACTGGCGCTCCGGCATGTGCTGGACGTCTTCCCTCTGTCGTCGCGACCGCGGCCGCACCCGCGGTCTCCGCTGCTGTCTCTTCTGCGTGCCGTGTTCGGCGTCTTGTTCGGCTTCGTCTTCGGTGCCGTGTCGGTGTCGGACCCTGACGCTACCGCCCTGCTCCGCCCCCGTCCCGTGGGGGCCGTCCGGTGTGCCGGTATCGTTGCTGACGGTCGAGCCATTCGTAGGGTTCCCCGTATCGAGCGACACGATTCGTTCGTACGACCGCACAAACACCACGGAAAGAGTGACCCAGTGGCTGCCGCCCGCCTCGTCGTCCTGGTCTCCGGTTCCGGTACCAATCTGCAGGCCCTCCTCGACGCCATCGCCGCCGACCCCGAGGGGTACGGGGCCGAGGTCGTCGCCGTCGGCGCGGACCGTGACGGCATCGTCGGCCTGGAACGCGCCGAGCGCGCCGGGCTGCCCACCTACGTCTGCCGCGTCAAGGACCACGCCACCCGCGAGGAGTGGGACCGCGCCCTGACCGAGGCGACCGCCGCCCACGAGCCGGACCTCGTCGTCTCGGCCGGGTTCATGAAGATCGTCGGCAAGGAGTTCCTCGCCCGCTTCGGCGGCCGGGTCGTCAACACCCACCCGGCGCTGCTGCCCAGTTTTCCCGGTGCCCATGGGGTGCGTGACGCCCTCGCCTACGGGGCGAAGGTCACCGGGTGCACCGTCCACTTCGTCGACGACGGTGTCGACACCGGCCCGATCATCGCCCAGGGCGTCGTCGAGGTCCGGGACGAGGACGATGAAACCGCGCTCCATGAGCGCATCAAGGAAGTCGAGCGCTCGCTGCTCGTCGAGGTCGTGGGGCGTCTGGCCCGGCACGGCTACCGCATTGAGGGACGAAAGGTAACAATCCCGTGACCGCCGAAGGTACGACGCGCCCCATCCGCCGCGCACTCGTCAGCGTCTACGACAAGACCGGCCTTGAGGAGCTGGCCCGTGGCCTGCACGAGGCGGGTGTCTCCCTCGTCTCCACCGGCTCCACCGCCGCGAAGATCGCCGCCGCCGGCATCCCGGTCACCAAGGTCGAGGAGCTCACCGGCTTCCCCGAGTGCCTGGACGGCCGCGTCAAGACGCTGCACCCGCGCGTGCACGCCGGCATCCTCGCCGACCTGCGCCTGGAGGACCACCGCAACCAGCTCGCCGAGCTGGGCGTCGAGCCCTTCGACCTGGTCGTCGTGAACCTGTACCCGTTCCGCGAGACCGTCGCCTCCGGCGCCACCCCCGACGAGTGCGTCGAGCAGATCGACATCGGCGGCCCGTCGATGGTCCGCGCCGCCGCCAAGAACCACCCGTCGGTCCTGGTCGTCACCGACCCGGGCGCGTACGACGCGGTCCTCCTCGCGGTCAAGGAGGGCGGGTCCACGCTGGGCCTGCGCAAGCGGTTCGCCGCCCAGGCCTTCCAGCACACCGCCGCGTACGACGTGGCCGTGGCGTCCTGGTTCGCCGCGGACTACGCCGCCGCCGACGAGTCGGGCTTCCCCGACTTCCTCGGCCACACGTACGAGCGCTCCAACGTGCTGCGCTACGGCGAGAACCCGCACCAGGGCGCCGCGCTCTACGTCGACGGCACGGGCGGCCTCGCCGAGGCCGAGCAGCTGCACGGCAAGGAGATGTCGTACAACAACTTCACGGACACCGACGCCGCGCGCCGGGCCGCGTACGACCACTCCGAGCCCTGCGTCGCGATCATCAAGCACGCCAACCCGTGCGGCATCGCGATCGGCGCCGACGTCGCCGAGGCGCACCGCAAGGCGCACGCCTGTGACCCGCTCTCCGCGTTCGGTGGCGTCATCGCCGTCAACCGTCCGGTGTCGGTCGAGATGGCCGAGCAGGTCGCCGAGATCTTCACCGAGGTCATCGTGGCCCCCGGCTACGAGGACGGGGCCGTCGAGGTCCTGGCCAAGAAGAAGAACATCCGCGTGCTCCGCGCCGACGGCGCCCCGGCCAACCCGGTCGAGGTCAAGCCGATCGACGGCGGTGCGCTGCTCCAGGTCACCGACCGTCTCCAGGCCGAGGGCGACGACCCGGCGAACTGGACCCTGGCGACCGGCGAGGCCCTGTCCGCCGAGGAGCTGGCCGAGCTCGCCTTCGCCTGGAAGGCCTGCCGCGCGGTCAAGTCCAACGCGATCCTGCTCTCCAAGGGCGGCGCCTCGGTCGGCGTCGGCATGGGCCAGGTCAACCGCGTCGACTCCGCGAAGCTGGCCGTCGAGCGGGCGGGCGAGGAGCGGGCGGCCGGCGCGTACGCCGCCTCGGACGCCTTCTTCCCCTTCCCCGACGGCCTGGAGATCCTCACGGCCGCCGGCGTGAAGGCGGTCGTGCAGCCCGGCGGCTCGGTCCGTGACGAGCAGGTCGTCGAGGCGGCGAAGAAGGCGGGCGTGACGATGTACTTCACCGGTACGCGTCACTTCTTCCACTGATCCTTCTTCACCGGATCGCTGCGGATCGCTGCTGATCGATGACGGGCGGGCGGCCCGCCGGTACCTGACTGACAGGTACCGGCGGGCCGCCCCACGTTCTACTTGAACCACTTGTTGCAGCCGCCGGACACCCACTTGTGCGAGCTGATGCTGTTGTGGGCCGGCGAGCCGTCGCTCATCCTGTCGTCCCACAGGGTGTCGGCGTACTTCTCGCCCACGGAGAGGCAGCCGTAGCCGTGCGCGGTGTCGTAGGCCGTGTAGTTGGAGAAGCGGACGATGCTGTAGCCGTCCGAGACGCCCTTGTTCATCACGGACTCGGCGTTGTTGGTGTCGCTGCCCTGGAAGGACCCGCTGGAGTCGCCCCAGTCGTAGTCGTCGTCGACGTCCCCGCCGAGCAGCCCTGAACAGTTGGTCAGGTTCCAGGCGTACACGTACCCGGACTTCGCGTTGTCGTTGTAGAAGTCGTCGCACGCCGCGGATGCCTGCGCCGGTGTTCCGACGAGCACGGATCCGGCAGCCAGGCCCAGCACCGCCGCGGCGCTTCCGATGATTCGCTTCATGGTTCCTCCTTCGTCCGCCCGCGGCCTAGGGGGTGTCTTGTCGATCAGGCCGGGCTCGCGGCGTCTGGCACCGCGCCTCGCCGCGTTGTCGTCACTCGCCGACGCTCCGCGTCGACTCCCTCCTCCGCCTTGCGATCCACGGCACCAGACGCCGCTCCCTGATCCGGCCTGATCGACAAGACACCCCCTAGCGCCGCGGGAGCTCATGTGAGGGAGCGGGCGCGGACCAGCGCCTCGTGCTCCCGTCGTGCGTACGCGTCGAGCTCGTCGCCGTACGTGTCGCGCAGCCCGTCCACGTACCGGCGCTCCAGGGCCGTCCCGGTGCGGGCGAAGCCGGAGGAAGCGGCACACTCCGCCTCGGCCGTCGCGAGCCGCACCTCGGCCGCGAAGTCCCTGTCCTCGGGCCCGCTCGTGGGGAGCGCGCTCCGAGCGGCCGACGGGGTCGCGTACGGGTGGCCCGCCTCGCGCATGCAGGCCGCCCAGGCCGCCTGCGCGCCGGTGAACTCCGGGTCGCGGCTCAGCTCCGGCACGTACAGCGGGGTCAGGTTCGTCGCGATCCTGCTGACCCGGAACCAGGTCCCGGGATCGCCGTACAGCCGCTTCTGGGCGGTCTCCTGGCAGCCGCCGAGCCGGCGGCTGATCGTGCCTCCGCCGGGTGTCCTCACCGAGAGCGTCCGGGACCCGGGGCCGCCCTCCAGGGCCTTGCGGTAGGCGGTGCGGCGCTCGGGCGACAGCCGGTCGACGTACAGCAGGTTCGGGTTCGTCCTCCGGGCTCCGAGGACCTTCGCGCTGATCCGGCTGCCGTACCCGTTCCTCCGCGCCCAGGCCGCGTCCGTCAGCAGATAGCCGACGGTGAAGCTCTCGTCCGAGGTCGGGCGCGGTCCCGCCCAGTACGAGAAGCCCTTGTCCCGCATGCACCGCTCGATCAGGACCTGTTCCGAGTGGCGGAGCAGCGCGCGGTCGGTGTCCGTGACCTCAGGGACGGAGCCGGGGACGGGGCCGGGGACGGAGCCGGTGGCGGGCCGGTCCGTGCAGCCCGTCGCGGTGGCCACGAGGACGAGGACGGCGGCGCAGGCACGAACGAACGTGGACGTCATGGTGCGGAGCCCCCCGGGGTGACCGGGCCGCACCGGGTGGGCGGCCCGGTCACACCTTCGCGGTGCGGCCCGGCTCGGGGTACCTCGTACCTCCTAGGGAAGCCCCAGGAGGTACGCCCTGGAGAAGCCCCGGGGAATCCCTAGGGGCACTCGCCGCCCCAGGTCACGGCCTTGATCGTCCGGCCGCCGGCGGCGAAGTCGCCCCGGCCGTCCGCCCAGCCGTGGTGGAGGCAGGACGTGCCGCCCTCCGTGAAGGAGACGTACACGTGGTCGCCGCCGGCCTCCGGGTGACCGTTGTTGAAGAAGGACCCGCGCAGGCCGCAGGTGCTCGCCGACACGTTCCTGTCGGTCTTGCAGACCGTGCCCCTGCCGCCCGTCTCGGAGTAGAAGCAGACGGAGCCGTTGGGGCAGTTCCACGGCTGGTACGGGGTGCCCTGGGGCTGTGCGCAGTTGCCGCTCGTGACGCCCGGCCACGCGCCCCCGGACCCGCTGTACTCGACCCCGCCGAAGTGGACGGGCCTGCGGTGGGTCTCGTCCGTGAACGTGCCGGAGGCCAGGTAGCGCTGCTCGTAGTGGAGGTGGGCCCAGCCGTTGGCCGCGCCGGACTTGCCGACGCGGCCGATCTGGGTGGCGCCGGTGACCTGGCTGCCGAGCTTCACGTACGCGTCCGGCGCCTCCTGGAGGTGGTAGTACGCCGTGAACCAGCCGTTGCCGTGGCTGATCTGGAGCGTGTTGCCGGAGCCGTTGTTCCAGTAGACGGCCGAGACCGTGCCCGGGGCGGAGGCGTAGACGGGCAGGCCGTCGGAGCCGGGGTTGCCGTCCTTGACGATGTCGAGCGCCGGGTCGTGGTCCCAGGTGTTGAGCTGCCACTTCGTGCCGCAGGCGAACGGCAGCTGGAAGACCGGCTTCCCGGCGGGCGGGGCGGCGGCGGCCCCGGCCGGGGCGGTGGCCCCGGCGGAGGCGAAGGCCGCGCCGGCGCCGGCGGTGCCGGCCGTGGCGGTGCCGAGTCCGAGGGCCAGGCCCAGAGCCGTCAGGAAGGCCAGGAGTGCGGTGCGCAGTCGTGTGGAGGACACGTTCGTGCTCCCTTCTCGCGATCAGGTGGCTCCACCGTCCGGCAGTCCGAAGCTCCGCCCGTACTCGGACATCAGAGGGCCGCGGTCTCCGCGCATCTCGCGGACCAGGTGTGCGAGGCGACCGGCCGGGCCAGGGCGAGGTCGCGGCGCGCGCCCTGCGGAATGCAGCCCAGGCCGTCCTTGAGGTCCTCCGCCGCGAACACGGAGACGTGGACGAGGCCTTTCGGGTCGGCGGCGCCGTTGTTGAACACCGAGCGCGGGGCCCCCTCCCGCGCCCACTCGCAGACCGTGTCGCCGTCGAACCACTCCCTGTCGTCGTTCTCCCAGTCGCACATCTCGCCCCCGCCGCCCTTCTCGGAGAAGAAGCAGACGTAACCGGGTGCGCACCGCTCGTACCCCGCCGCGGTGTTCCGCCCGTCCTGCCGGTCGAGGAAGGCATTCACCCCGAGGCCCACCGCCGTCAGCCCGGCGAGGGAAGCGGCGAGGAGCGGTACGAGCCGCCGTCCGCGGCGCCGGCGGCTCGGCATCCGTCCGGTCGCCGCCTCCCGGGCGCGCCGGAGCACGGACCGTGCGTCGTGGGCGGCACGGTCCTCGTGGGTGCGGCTCAGGCAGTCGGTGACGATGTCCCGCCACACGGGCGGGAGGTCGGGGGAGAGGCGGAGCTCCTCCTCGCCGCGGGCGTAGCGGAGGGCGGCGTCCCGGCGGGCGGTCGGCGTGCCGCCGGGGAGGGGGGAGGTGCCGGTCAGGACGGTGTGGGCCAGGACGCCGAAGGCCCAGACGTCGGCGCTGGGGCGGATCCGCGTGCCCCGGTCGCCGACCTCCGACCAGAGCAGCTCGGGCGGCGTGTAGTCGGGTGTGGCGAAGCCGGTGGCGTAGGCGTGGGTGCCCTCCAGTTCGCTCGCCGTGCTGAAGTCGCCGAGCCGGACGCTGCCGTCCTTCATCAGCAGGACGTTGCCCGGCTTGAGGTCGCCGTGCACCCAGCCCGCCGCGTGCAGCTGGTGCAGGCCCTCGCAGACCTGGACGAGCAGCTCGGGGCCGGACGGCGGCGGCGCGGCGGTGTCCGAGAGCAGCGACTGGAGCGGGCGCTCCGCCTCCTCCAGTACGAGGACGGTGGCGCCGTCCAGCTCCGGGTGCGCCGGGTCGTCGACCGTCAGGGTCTCGTACAGCCGGATCAGACGCGGCGAGCGCAGCCGCCGCAGCAGCTCCACCTCGCGGTCGGCGAGGTCGCGCAGGTGGCGCAGCTGGCGGGGGGTGTGGGTGCCGGTCGGGAGGAACTTGAGCGCGGCCCGGGCGGGGAGGCCGTCGTGGTCGGGGAGACCGTCCCGGGCGGGGAGACCGGCGTGGTCGGGGAGGCCGTCCGGGGCGGGGAGGCCGTCCCGGTCCGGGGGACCGGCCCGGTCCGGGAGGCCGGCGTGGGCGCCGGTGCGGCGGGCCGCCGCGTACACGCTGCCGAACGCGCCGGCGCCCAAGGGGCGTTCGATCGTCCAGTCGCCGACCTCGTATCCGGTCGGCACGGTCAGCGGGAAGCTGTTCACCGCCGCGCCTCCGGCAGGGTGGGCGGGGCGGTCAAGGTGATGAGGTCGTCCTCGCGGACCAGGTCGAAGCGGAGCGCGAGCGAGACCAGCGACTCCTTCTTGCCGTTGAGGCGCGGGCCCGCGTCGGCCGTGTCGGGGCCGGGCTTGAGCCGTAACTTCACCGCCAGGTAGTCGATGTTCCACTGCACCGAGGCCCGGTTCACCGCGGGCCACAGCGGCCGCAGCCGCTCCACGATCCGGTCGACCGTCGGCAGCGGCGCGTGCGGGGCGCCGCGCAGGCGTGACTCGGAGAGCGCGGCGAGGACGAGGAAGTACCGCTTCGAGCGGTCGAGGGGGAAGGCGAGCGCGGTCGGCTCGCCGCCTTCGGCGGAGGCGGAGGGCGCGCGCTCCACGTAGTCGTGGCGGGGCGCCCAGACGCTGAAGTCGAGCAGGTCGCCGCCGGCGGGCAGCACGACCCGGGAGAACTCGAACGGTACGGGGGCGTCGACCCGCCCCGGCGCGATCTTGATGTGCTCCCCGGCGCCCTCCGGGTTCTCGACGACGTACGTCGAGGCCGCGCTGAAGTTGCTGAGCGTCCAGTAGCTCGCCGTCGCGCCGATCTCGCCGGCGGTGCGGGACACCCCGGGGTGGGGGATGTCCAGATGGCGCGGCGCACCGGCCGTCCGCGGGGCGGTGCGGCCGAAGTGGAGCCTCTCGCCGGGCGCCAGCCTGACCTGGTTCCCGGGGCCGGCGGCCGGGGCCGGCACCACGATGATGCTGTACATGACGCTTCCTTTCCCCGAGGTCTGCGTGCGGGTCAGGGTAGGAAGCGGCGATAAACGAATGCAGAACGTCACCTACCGCTTACGGATCGGCCGATCGGGTGGACTCTGGTCTAATGGGTTGCTCTTTTGTCGGCCGCCGGTAGTGGGGGACGTGGTGTTGGACGTACTGAACAGGCCCGCTGCGGATACCGCGGACACCGACGGCCCGAACACGTCGGACGGCCTTTCCCCGGCACCGCTGAGGCCCTATCTGATCCTCGCGGTCGTCCTCTGCGGTCTGTACTTCCTCTACTCCTGGGTGCAGTACACGCACTTCCGCACCCCCTCCTGGGACCTCGGGATCTTCGGCCAGGCCGTCAGGGCGTACGCGGAGTTCCGGGCCCCCGTCGTCGACATCAAGGGCCCCGGCTTCCACATACTCGGCGACCACTTCAGCCCGGTCACCGCGCTGCTCGCGCCCCTCTACTGGATCTGGCCCTCGCCCGTCGCCCTGCTCTTCGCGCAGGCCGCGCTCTTCGCCGCCTCCGCGGTCGTCGTCGGCCGCACCACGCAGCAGATCCTCGGCAGCCGGGCCGCCGGCATCGGACTCACCGTCGCGTACGGGCTCTCCTGGGGGCTCCAGGAAGCCGTCAAGTCCGACTTCCACGAGATCGCCTTCGCCGTCCCGATGCTCGCGCTGGCCTGCCGGGCCCTGCTCCTCGGGCGCTGGACCGC
The DNA here is from genome assembly GCF_042268445.1 of Streptomyces sp. NPDC056169. Taxonomy (NCBI): domain Bacteria; kingdom Bacillati; phylum Actinomycetota; class Actinomycetes; order Kitasatosporales; family Streptomycetaceae; genus Streptomyces; species Streptomyces sp. NPDC056169. The sequence goes on from NZ_JBHJUO010000007.1 coordinate 16,251, forward strand.
GGCCGTCGCCTGGTCCGCCCCGCTCGTCCTCGTCAAGGAGGACATGGGGCTCACCGTCTCCATGGTCGGCGCGGTCCTCTTCGTCAAGGGGCAGAAGCGGCTGGGCGCCGCCCTCGCCGGGTTCGGCGTGGCGGCCTTCGCGCTCACGGTCCTCGTCCTGATCCCGGCGGCGAGCCGCGTCGGCCAGTACGACTACTGGTCCAAGATCGAGAAGACGGGCCAGGGCGCCGAGACCTCCGTCGGACAGGTCATCGGCGACGCGCTCGTCTCCGGCGAGCGCTGGGAGATGGTGTTCTTCCTGCTCGCGATCGTCGGCTTCCTCGCCCTGCGCTCGCCGCTGGTCCTGCTCGTCCTGCCCACCCTGGGCTGGCGCTTCCTCTCCCAGGACCCCAATCACTGGGGCATGCACTGGCACTACAGCGCCATCCTCATGCCGGTGCTCTTCCTGGCCCTCGTGGACGGGGCCCGGTCCGTGCGCACCTCGCCGCGCGCCTGGCTCGCCGCGTACGGGAAGGTCGTCGTGCCCGTCGCGACGGCGGTCGCGCTCGTACTCGCCATGGACCTGCCGCTGCGGGAGCTGACGAAGTCGGAGACGTACCGCACGGACGCCCGGGTCGAGCAGGCGCGGGCGGCGGTGGACGCGGTGCCGGAGGGGGCGAGCGTGGAGGCGGACGTCCCGCTCCTCGCCCACCTCACGGCGGACCACCGGGTCTACTGGGTCGGCACCGCGAAGGGCGCCACCCCGGACTACCTCGCCTTCGACCTGCGCGGCTGGTCGCAGCAGGTGTCGGACCCGGTGCAGCTGGCTTCGCAACTGCACCCGGAGGCGAAGTACGAGATCACGTACCGCTCGGACGGGTTCGCGGTGCTCAAGCGGGTGTGACGGACGGGGAAACACCGAGGGCCGGGTTCCGTACGGAACCCGGCCCTCACGCGTTCACCGCCGATGCGGTCAGTACTGCTGCTTGTTGCGGTTGAACCAGGCGGAGGCGTCCGACTTCGCGTAGAAGACGATGATCAGGATGCCGAGGACGAGGCTGAGCAGGGCGAAGACGTTGGCGGACGCGAGGCTGATGGCGCTGCCGAGGGTCACGAGCGAGCCGTAGACGATCGCGGAGACCCGGATTCCGTTGCCGCCGGAGGCGCTCTTGACGGCCATCATGATGGCCCAGATGCCGAAGGCGACGAAGACGATGCCGAAGGCGACGAAGACGCCCGTGACGGCGGCGGCGGCGCCGTCCGTGTTGTTGAGCTCGGTGGAGGCGTCCGCGAGCTTGTCGGCGAACCAGCCGCCTGCGAGGCCCATGGCGATGCCGATCAGGACCTGGAGGACGCCGAGGATCCAGAGCATCACGCGACCGGCCTTGACGCCGCCCGGCATCACGAGCGCGGGGGCCGGGTAACCGCCGCCGCCGTACGGGGAGACCGGCGGGGCCGCCGGGTAGCCGTAACCCTGCTGCGGCGGTACGCCCTGCGGGGCCTGCTGCGGGTAGCCGTAGCCGGGCTGCTGCGGCTGGCCCTGGGGCTGGCCATAGGGGTTGTTCGAGTCGCCGAAGCTCATCGCGGGATTCCTCCGTGAAGTTTTCTGTGCGGGGACGACGCGGCCCGCGCGGAGGACTTTCACGGCATTTGAGCGGATTCCCCCCGGCACTTTCCGCGGTACTTCGCAGGTCATCGTCGTCGTACCGTCGACTTTTTGTCCAGTCGATACGCGCCGGAGTTGTGCAAGTGCAATCTGTCGTCCCGTATGGCGAGCCGCCCGGCGGGAGCGAATTGGAACAAGGCGGGGGTCATCCGGGAGGATGTCTCCATGAGCGCCCAGATTCTCGATGGCAAGGCCACCGCATCCGCGATCAAGTCCGAACTGACCGTCCGCGTGGCGGCCCTCAAGGAGCAGGGCGTCACGCCCGGCCTGGGCACCGTCCTCGTCGGCGACGACCCGGCCAGCCAGAAGTACGTGGCGGGCAAGCACCGTGACTGCGCTCAGGTCGGCATCGCCTCCATCCAGCGCCACCTTCCGGCCACCGCCACGCAGGAGGAGATCGAGGCGGTCGTCCGGGAGCTCAACGAGGACCCGACCTGCACCGGTTACATCGTCCAGCTCCCGCTGCCGAAGGGCATCGACGAGAACCGCATCCTGGAGCTGATGGACCCGGCCAAGGACGCGGACGGCCTGCACCCGACCAACCTCGGCCGTCTCGTGCTCAACGAGCCCGCCCCGCTGCCCTGCACGCCGAACGGCGTCATCACCCTGCTCCGCGCCCACGGCGTGGAGATCGACGGCGCGGAGGTCGTGGTCGTCGGCCGCGGTGTCACCATCGGCCGCCCGATGCCGCTCATCCTGACCCGCCGCTCCGAGAACGCGACCGTGACCCAGTGCCACACCGGCACCCGGGACCTCTCGGCGCACCTGCGCAACGCCGACATCATCGTGGCGGCGGCCGGCGTGCCGCACCTGATCAAGCCCGAGGACGTGAAGCCGGGCGCGGCCGTCCTGGACGTCGGCGTCTCGCGCAACGGCGAGGGCAAGATCCTCGGCGACGTGGACCCCGGCGTCGCCGAGGTGGCCGGCTGGATCTCCCCGAACCCGGGCGGCGTCGGCCCGATGACCCGCGCCCAGCTCCTCGTGAACGTCGTCGAGGCCGCCGAGCGCGCGGCCGCGGCGCTCTGAGCATGGCCTCCGAGGACGGGGCCCCAGGAGGCGGGTCCGGCGAGGGCGAGGCGGCCAAGGGTGAGACCGTCAAGGCTGAGGCCGTCGAGGCCGAGGCCCCCAAGGGGGGCATCCGGCGGCCGCCGCCGAGCCTCACCACCGACACGGCGCGGCCCGAGGGCGGCGGCCGGGCGGCGCCTCGCGACGCCTCCGCGCCCGCGCGTCAGTGGCCCCTGCTCACCGTGCTCGTCCTCGCCGGCGTCGGCCTCGTCGTGGTGGGCACGGACCCGTTCCCGCAGGCGTTCCGGGTGGGCACGATGGCGGTCGGCGCGGCCCTGCTCCTCGGTGCCGTGATGCGGCGGGTGGTGCCGTCCGTGGGCATGCTGGCCGTGCGGTCGCGCTTCACGGACATGATCACGTACGGGGTCATGGGCGGCCTGATCGTGCTGCTCGCGCTCATGGTGCAGCCGGGTCCCTGGCTGCGGATCCCGTTCCTGGAGGACGTCCTCCATCTCACCGTGACGTAGTCAGGGACGACGATGTGCGTACGGCGCCCGCCCTCTCCCCCGTGGGAGGGCGGGCGCCGCTGCGTTCAAGGGTCATGTACGCGCCAACCTCGATCAAGTTCCGGCCGCTCGCTGTGGCACGGAAGTGACCATTCCGCCACCTCGCCTCCGCATCCGGGGCGCGGATCACCCTCGGAGCTGCCATCCTTCGAGAACGCAGGGGAGGCCGCGGACAAGGGGGGCGTACATGCCTGGCTGGAAGGCGCTGTCGGACGAACTCGACCCGGACGTCCGGGCGTTCACGGAGCGGCTCCGCCGTCTTGTCGACCGCAGCGGCCTCGGCGTCGGCGCCCTGGCCGAGCGCACCGGGCACGGACACGACCGGGGCGCTTGGGACGCCTATCTGAGTGCGCGTCGGCCCGTCCCGAGGAGTGCGGTGGCGGCGTTCGCCGAAGTGACCGGGGTCGACCCCGCGGACCTCGTGGCGGAGTGGGAACGCGCCGGAGGGGGGTGGTCGAGGAGCGGTCGCCCCGGCGGCCCCGATGGCGGGGGTGGTCTCGGTGGCCTCGACGACTCCCGTGACGATGACGACCGGACGATGCAGATCCGCCTCGTCGCGCAGAACCCGGCCCCGGTCTCCGCCTCCCCGCCTTCCGTCTCCCCGCCTTCCGCCTCCCCGCCTTCCGCCTCCCCGCCTTCCCTCTCCCCGCCCCCCAACCCCCCGGCCTCACGGCGCAGATCCCTCCTCCTCTACGCCGTCGGGACCCTCGGCGCCCTGCTCGTCGTCACCGCCGCAATCCTCCTCGTCGACCTCGGCGGCACGGACGGTACGGACGACCGCGCCACCACCACCCCGCCCCCGACGACCGCCCCGACCGCCGCCCCGAGCGCCAGCCTCCCCGCCGGGGTGAAGTGCGCGGGCGCCGGCTGCACCGGCCGCGACCCGGAGGCCATGGGCTGCGGCGGGCCCCTCGCCGCCACCGTCGCCCGTACCCGCGTCGGCGCCGTCCGGATCGAGGTCCGGCACAGCGCGACCTGCGCGGCGGCCTGGGCCCGGATCACCGGGGCCGAGCCGGGGGACGCCGTGACGGTGAAGGTCGCGGGAGCCACCCGGAGCGCCGAGGTGAGCACCGGCTCCGACCCCGGCTCCGTCCCCGGCGACGGCTCCGACCCCGGCACCGGCGCCGGCGCCGGCGTCGACACCGACGCGTACACCCCGATGCTCGCCGTCGCCGCCGGGACCGACGCGACGGCCTGCGCCACGCTCGCGGACGGAAGCGAGCACTGCACGGCGAACTGACGGCGAACTGACGGACCCCCGCGGTCTCGGACGGGTGGCAGTGAGCCGGACCACAAGGGGGTGGGGGTTCGTGGGGCCCCGGGTCGGATAGCCTGACCGCTGGAAATCTCTTCACGTCGAGACACCGATCGATCACACACCGATCGATCGTCGATCGTCGATCACGAAGGGACGTCCGGAACCCGGGGCAGGGACCCCCACCGCCAGCTGTCTTACGGAGATCGCCATGACCCGCACTCCCGTGAATGTCACCGTCACCGGCGCGGCCGGCCAGATCGGCTACGCGCTGCTCTTCCGCATCGCCTCGGGCCACCTGCTCGGCGCGGACGTGCCGGTCAAGCTGCGCCTCCTCGAGATCCCGCAGGGCGTGAAGGCCGCCGAGGGCACCGCCATGGAGCTCGACGACTGCGCGTTCCCGCTGCTCAAGGGCATCGACATCTTCGACGACCCGAGCAAGGGCTTCGAGGGCGCCAACGTCGCGCTGCTCGTCGGCGCGCGCCCCCGCACCAAGGGCATGGAGCGCGGTGACCTGCTCGCCGCCAACGGCGGCATCTTCAAGCCGCAGGGCAAGGCCATCAACGACCACGCCGCGGACGACATCAAGGTCCTCGTCGTCGGCAACCCGGCCAACACGAACGCCCTGATCGCCCAGGCCGCCGCCCCGGACGTGCCGGCCGAGCGCTTCACCGCGATGACCCGCCTGGACCACAACCGCGCGCTCACGCAGCTGGCCCAGAAGACCGGCTCCTCCGTCGAGGACATCAAGCGCCTCACCATCTGGGGCAACCACTCGGCGACCCAGTACCCGGACATCTTCCACGCGGAGATCGCCGGCAAGAACGCCGCCGAGGTCGTCGGCGACGAGGCGTGGCTGGCCGACACCTTCATCCCGACCGTCGCCAAGCGCGGCGCCGCGATCATCGAGGCCCGTGGCGCGTCCTCCGCCGCCTCCGCCGCGAACGCCGCCATCGACCACGTCCACACGTGGGTCAACGGCACCGCCGCGGGCGACTGGACCTCCATGGGCATCCCGTCGGACGGCTCCTACGGCGTCCCCGCGGGCCTCATCTCCTCCTTCCCGGTCACCTGCACCGACGGAAAGTACGAGATCGTCCAGGGCCTGGACATCAACGAGTTCTCCCGCACCCGCATCGACGCCTCCGTGCAGGAGCTGTCGGAGGAGCGCGACGCGGTCCGCGAGCTCGGTCTCCTCTGAGCCGAGCTCGACTGAGCCGCTGCCCGAGGGCCTGACCGCCTGACGGCACATCACATACCCGGCGCCCCCGGACCGTACGACCGACCGTACGGCCCGGGGGCGCCGTTTTTTCGCGCCGACAGGGCGCCCCCGCCTCCCCTATGCTGTCCCACCGGTCCCGCTCAAGTGGGCCGTGGACACGAACAGTTCCGCAGCAATCGGGGGAGTCTTGGCGCAATCGTTCGTACCTCAGCAGCCCGGTGAGCCGCCCAGCACGCCACCCGGTACGCCTCCTGGCACGCCACCGGGTACGCCTCCCGGCACGCCTCCCGGTGCGCCGACCGCCGTCGATCCGCGCCGTCTGCCTTCCGCGAGCGAGTCGACCCGCCTGCTCTGCGCCGGCACCTACCTCGACGACGGCTTCCGTGACGCCGTCATCGACCAGCTGTACGTCCACGAGGAGCGCTTCGCCGCGCCCTCCCTCGGCTTCGACGCGAGCCGCGTCCTCGCGCACGCGCTGCGCGCCCGCCGCGTCGAACTCGCCTGGGCCGCCGGCATCCTGGCCCTCTGGATCATCGCGATCCCGCTCACCAAGGGCCTGATCACCCTCCTCATCGTGCCGTTCCTCGTGCTGGGCCTCGCCCGCTGGGTCCGCGGCCGGTCAGCCGTCGCACCCGTCTACCGCACCGTCCCCGCCTTCGTCCTGCGCTGGTACGGGCGGATCATGTTCGTCCAGTCGGCGCTGCTCCTCCTCTTCCTCGCCTTCGGCGACGAGGAGGCCGGCTGGGAGTTCCTCGGTGACGCCTCGGAGGCGGGGGAGTTCCTCGGCTTCGCGCTCGGTCTGGTCGCGGAGGGGATGTTCGGCATCGGCCCGCTGGAGGTGTGGATCACCATCGCGGTGCCGCTGCTCGTGGCCTGGGCGGTGGCGACGCAGCGCGGCCAGTTCGCCCGCGCGCTCACCCAGGAGCTCTCCAAGGAGCGCTTCCCCGACCTCCGTTCCGACCCGGCCGAGCAGGCCGAGGGCGTCCGCTCCCGCCGCCTGCGCGACCGGATCCGCGTCGAGCAGCACGCCCGCCTCGTCATGTACGGCTCCGACGACCCGTTCTGCGGCGCGGGAGCCCCGTACGAGCCCTGGTCGCTCTCCATCGAGCTGCGCCCCCGCAAGAGCCTCGACGGCAAGGCGCCCGAGCCGCTCGACAACAGCGCGATCATGCGGCACGTCGTCCCGCTCGTGGAGGCGCTGCGCGTGCCCTCCCCGCACGGTTCGCCGCAGATCCAGGCCGCCGTACGGGACCGGCTGCGCGAGCTGGAGATCGACGAGGTCGTCTTCCTGCCCGTCGACGGACTGCCGGCCCGCACCGCCGCCCCGTACACCCCGGAGGGCTTCGAGCAGCACCGCTCGGGCGCCATCGAGGAGGGCGGCGAGACCCGCCGCCACTTCCTCCGCATCCGGGTCGGCGGCTGGGGCGAGGAGATCGTCACCACCGTCTTCGTCCGCGTCCACACGCAGGGCGGCATGCTGATGCTGGAGGTCGCGCCGCACGTCCTGCGGCCGGTGAAGCGGCTCTACCGGGACGCCGACCGGATCGCCCACCGCTACCGGCACAACCACCACTTCGGCAAGGCCGTCTGGGCGCTCGGCCAGACCCCGCGCTCCGCCGGACAGGCCGTCTCCACGCTGTGGCGGGCACTCGGCCACGGCTGGCGGCTGCTCACCGGGGGCCACGCGAACGCGCTGCCCGAGGGGCCCTGGATCTCGGTCCGCGAACACGGCTCCGACGACGTGGCCTCCCTCTTCCAGGAGATGGACGTCAGCCGCTACCTGAAGAGCGTCCAGGACCGCGTCGCGAACGGAGTGACCGTCGCCCTGCGCGAAGCCGGTTACGAGACCGCCGAGTTCGAGCAGAAGATCGTCCACGTCGCCGAGGGCGGCACGTTCATCGAGAACACCAAGGGCAACGTCACCCTCGGCAACCACAACACCGTCACCAACAAGACCTTCACCACCTCGACGACCGGAGGCGACCGTGGCTGACAGCGGCACCGGCAGCGACAGCGACGACAGGGCCCGCGGCGGCATTCACGTCACCAACACCGGCGGCAACGTCACCATCGGCGACAACAACACCGTCACCAACACGGTGAGCGGCGCGCAGCCGGCCCGTGACCCGCGGCAGGAGGAACTCCTCCAGGCCATCCGCAGGTTCCGGGCCGACCTCGGCGGCGTCGTCGCCTCCGAGCAGACGACCGCCCTGGACGAGGAACTCTCCGACGCCGAGGACGAGATCGAGGGCACCGGGCGGGCCGGCACGGGCCGCCTGACCCGGCTGCGGCAGGCGCTCGTGGACGCGGGCGCGGTGTCCGGGATCCTCGCCTCGGGCGTGGCCGTCGGGCAGGCCGTCGGCGCCCTGCTCGGAGGATGAGATGAGCGCCCGCTGGAACGACGAGACGCAGAGCTGGGAGCCGGTCGGGGGCACGCCGGCGCCGGGCCCGGCGCCCACGTCCGGTCCCGTTCCCGGTCCTGGTCCCGTCGCGCCTCCGCCGCCGCTCCCGCCCTCGTACGCCCCTGAGAACGCCCCCGCGTACGCCCCCGAGTACACCCCCGCCCCCTCGTCCGCCCCGGTGTACGTCCCGGAGACGGGGGAGTGGCAGTACCCCACCGCCCCGGCCCCGGCCGGCGGCGGCCGTGCGCGCGGCGCGGTCGCGGCGGGGGCGGTCGTCGCCGTCCTGGCGGCGGGTTCGGTGGGCGCCTGGCTGGTCTGGGGCAAGAGCGACGGAGGGAAGGACGGGGCGGGCGGCGGTCCCGCGGCCTCGGTCTCGGCCCCGGTGGACACGACGGCCTCGGACGACCCGGCGGACTCCCCGACGGACTCCCCGACGGAAGCGGAATCCCCCTCGGGCACGGACTCGCCGACGCCCTCCGGCTCCGCCACCACCACCGCTCCCGGCGACGGCGTCCCTCCGCCCACCTACAGCGTGCAGAAGGACCTCAAGGGCTTCACGATCGCCGTCCCCGACGGCTGGGACCGTACGGAGTCCGACCAGGGCATCTTCTTCAACGCCCCGGACGGGAAGAGCCTCCTCCAGGTCTTCGTCATCGCCGAGCCCGGCCTGACGCCGTACGAGGCCCTCCGCGGCGCCTCCGACGACGGCAGGGCCAACAAGCCGGGCTACGAGGAGATCGGCCTCGACCGGGTCACCGGCGAACCGGGCGCCCCGGCCGACGCCGCCGAGCTGGTGTACGCGTACGACCGCGAGGGCGGCCGCCGCAAGGTCGTCGACCGCGCCTTCACGGCGGCGGACGGCAACCACTACGCGATCCTCGCCGCGGGCCCGGAGGCCGACTGGCCGAAGCAGCGCGAGGTCCTGAGCGTGGCACTGCGGTTCTTCCGCCCGGGCGCGTACTGACCCACGGGCGGGTGCTCACACACGCGCGGGCGCCGTGCTCAGCTCGTGAGCACGGCACCGGCCCGGAGCCGCGCCGCCAGGGCCGTGAGGTCGGCCGTGGCGCGCACGAGCAGGCCGTCGCCGAACGTGACACGGGTCGCGCCCAGCAGGCCCAGCTCCGTGAAGGACAGGCCGCCGGGGACGGACAGGGCGTTCACGGGGAGGTCGCCGAGCGCGGCCCGCAGGGCCGGGAGGTCGGCCGGCGGGGCCGCGATCGGGTAGACGCAGTCCACGCCCGCCTCCGCGTAGAGCCGGGCGCGGTGCACCGCGGCGTCCCGCGGCACCGTCCCGTCGGTCGTCCGCCGGATGTACACGTCCACGCGCGCGTTGACGAAGAGCCCCGGGCCCGCGGCCGCCCGCACCTCCGCCAGCCACGCGGCATGGGCCTCCGGGTCCTTGAGCCCGCCGACCGGCTCGCTGTCCTCCAGGTTGACCCCGACCGCGCCGGACTCCCTTACGCGCTCCACCAGTTCGGCCGGCGGCAGCCCGTAGCCGCCCTCCAGGTCGGCCGTGACGGGTACGGAGACCGAGCGGGCGATCCGCGCCACGGCGGCGAACATCTCCGCCGCCGGCGTCGCCCCGTCCTCGTACCCGAGGGCGGCGGCGATCCCGGCGCTCGGCGTCGCGAGCGCCGGGAAACCGGCCTCCTCGAAGGCGCGGGCGCTCACGGCGTCCCAGGGGCCGGGCAGCACCAGCGGATCGTCCGCGGCCCGGCGGCGGTGCAGGGCGCGCAGGACGTCGGCGGTCGCGCCGCCTCCGTCCCCGCTCATGAGGAGCGCGGGGTGTAGTGGCCGGGCGTCAGCCGGGTCGTCACGCCGATCCGGTTCCAGGCGTTGATCGTGACGATCGCGGCGATGACCCGGGCCAGCTCGGTCTCGTCGAAGTGCGCGGCGGCCTGCGCGTACACCTCGTCGGGGACGAAGCCGTCCGTGAGGACGGTGACGGACTCGGTCAGGGCGAGGGCCGCGAGCTCCCGCTCGGTGTAGAAGTGCCGGGACTCCTCCCAGGCGGCGAGCTGCACGATCCGCTCGACGGTCTCGCCCTCCGCCAGCGCGTCCTTGGTGTGCATGTCGATGCAGAAGGCGCAGTGGTTGACCTGCGAGGCGCGGATCTTGATCAGGTGGTACAGGGTCGGGTCGACGTCCTTGGCGGCCGCCGTCTCCAGCCGGATCATCGCCCGGTAGAACTCGGGGACGCGCTCGGCCATGGCGAGGCGGGGTGCGTGCTCGTGCGCGTACGTGGTCTTGTCCGCTGCTGCGGTGCTCGTCGTCATGCTTCTCACCGTACGAGCGGGATGGCGCAGGAGTATGGTCCATTTCCATGGCAAACGAGTGGGCCACTTTTGGTGCCGACCTCCATCTGGAACTGCGCGGTCCGCACCTGCGCGCCGGGCTCATGGACGCGCTCCGGGAGGCGGTGCGCAGCGGGCGCCTGGAGGCCGGTACGCGGCTGCCGTCCTCCCGGTCGCTCGCCGCCGACCTGGGCATGGCCCGCAACACCGTCGCCGACGCCTACGCCGAGCTGGTCGCCGAGGGCTGGCTGACCGCCCGGCAGGGCTCGGGCACGCGCGTCGCCCGCCGGACCGAGCCCCGCCGGACCGAGCCGCGCCGGACCGAGCCCCGCAGGGCCGGGCCCCCTTCCTCCTTCCCTCCCGCGACCGCGACGGCGGTACGGTCCCGGCTCGCCGCCCCGGCGCACAACCTCAAGGCCGGCACCCCCGACCTCGCCTCCTTCCCGCGCGCCGACTGGCTCAAGGCGTACCGGCGGGCGCTCACCGCCGCCCCGAACGAGGCCTTCGGGTACGGCGATCCGCGCGGCCGGATCGAACTGCGCACCGCGCTCGCCGAGTACCTCGCCCGCGCGCGCGGCGTGCACGCCCGGCCCGAGCGGATCGTGATCTGCGCGGGGTTCGTGCACGGCCTGATGCTGATCGGCGAGGTGCTGCGCGGCCGGGGCGTGCGGGACGTGGCGGTCGAGTCGTACGGGCTCGGCCTCCACGCCGACCTCCTCGTCCGGGCCGGCCTCGGCACCCCGCCCCTGCCCTTCGACGAACGCGGGACGCGGGTCGAGGAGCTGACGGGGCCGGGGGAGGCGGGGGACTCGGCGGATCCGGCGGACTCGGGGAAGTACGGAGGCGTCGGGGGTGTCCTCCTGACGGCGGCGCACCAGTTCCCGCTGGGCGGCGCCCTGCCGCCGGACCGGCGGGCGGCCGTCGTCGACTGGGCGCGCGCCTCCGGAGGCTTCGTCCTGGAGGACGACTACGACGGCGAGTTCCGTTTCGACCGGCAGCCGGTGGGCGCGCTCCAGGGACTGGACCCCGAACGGGTCGTCTACCTGGGGACCGCGAGCAAGTCCCTGGCGCCGGGGCTCCGGCTGGCGTGGATGGTGGTGCCGGAGGGGCTGCTGGGCGAGGTGGTCGCCGCGAAGGGGGCCGTGGACTGGGCGTCGAGCGCGCCCGACCAGCTGGCGTTCGCCGAGTTCCTGGGCTCGGGGGCGTACGACCGGCACGTACGGGCCATGCGGCTGCGCTACCGGCGGCGCCGGGACCAGCTGGTGGAGGCGGTGGCCGCGCACTCGCCGCCGACCCGGGTCAGCGGGATCGCGGCCGGCCTCCACGCGGTCCTCGCCCTGCCGCCCGGCACCGAACAGGACGTCCTGCGGTCCGCCGCCTGGCACGGTCTCGCCGTGCAGGGCGTGAACCAGTTCCGCCGCCCGGGCGTGGAGCCGACCCTGGACGGCCTGGTCGTCGGCTACGCCACGCCCCCGGACAGCGGCTGGCAGGGCGCGCTCCAGGCCCTGTGCGGGGTGCTGCCCTGAGAACCCCGCCCGGCGGCGACCACCGAGCCGTACGAGGGCTCGGGGCGTCGGCTCAGTTGCCGTATCGGCCGGTGTCGACTTCCCAGCGGTGGTAGCCGGCGATCCAGGCGGCGAGGCCGTCGACGTACCGGCGGGCGGCCTCACGTCCGGCCGGGGCGAGGCCGAGGAGATCACAGATCTCGGGGACCTCGGTGGACAACTCCACGAAGCGGTCGACCATCGTCTGGGCCTCGCGCATCACCTCGACCGCCGCCTCCTCGGGGGTGCCGCCGCGCTCTTCGCGGACGATCATCACCATGTTGGCGACATCGCCCCGGGCGAGTTCCTGGGCGTAGGAGTGCACGTCGTTCGTGAACGAAGGTATGTCGGCGGCCAGTTGGCGCATCCGGCGGAAGGCCGGGTGGTGCAGCACCTCCTGCGGCAGCTCGAACCGGTTGAGCCGCTCGACCATGTCGAAGAGGGTCTCCATGGCGGCCGTGCCCCGGCGGAGCGCCAGATAGCCCTCCCGGTCCGGGACCCGGCCGGAGAGCCGGCCGGCGGCCTCGGCGGGGTGGCAGGCGAAGTACCACTCCCAGTTGTATGCGGACCGGGCCCTCCACCGGTCGGACATGCCGCGCAGGCTGCGCTCCCAGAGGTCGGCGAAGGCCCGCTCGACAGGGGTGCGGGCGCCGGGCGTGGGACCGTTCCCGTGCAGGAGGCCCGTCAGGCGGGTGCAGACCTCGGCCACCTGCGCCGGGGACCGGCCGAGAGCCGAGTCGAACCGGTCGTCGAAGAGGAAGTAGAAGGCGAGCAGGTCCGCGGCGAGGACCAGGTCGTCGGTGGCGCAGTCAGGACTGGTGAACGCGGCGAGCCGGGGCACGTCCCACTTGTCGTACGCCGTCCGGCCGAGGGTTCCGGCGAGCCCTTCGTTGCCGAGCAGCCACTCCAGGTGGCGCTGCGTGATGTCCCCCTGGTTCGGATTGCTGCGCAGCGGAAACGGAAGTTCGAGCAATGCGGCGTTGAACACTGGCCCCCCAGGCTTTGATCCCGGGTGATCCCGTACGCTCCCCGGCGCGATCGAAGAGTACTTGAACCGGTCAACAACTGCCAGAATTGGCAAGCTAATCCCTTGACCTGACGGAAAGTCAGTGCTCGGCACGCGTGCTGCCCGGAGTCGGTGCGTGCGGCAGGCCGGGGGTACGAGTCGCAGGCCCTGTGCCGGGCCCTGCCCCGAGACGGCCGCCCCGTCAGGGCGTGCGCGGGCCCCGCTCCGGAGTCGGCCCCACGTCCAGGGTCTCCGTCTCGCCCGCCTCGCCGCCCGCCTCGCCGGCCGCTTCCTCCGGCGCGGGCGGTTCGCCGAAGCGGGCCAGGGTCAGGGAGCCCGCCACCGCCACCGCGAAGCCGAGGATCGCCAGCCACTCGAAGCCCTCCCTCGTCGTGTCCCCGAGCCACACCACCCCGACCACCGCCGGCCCGATCGTCTCGCCGAGCACCGCACCCGCCGTCGCCGTGGTCACCGAGCCCCGCTGGAGCGCCGAGGTCAGCAGCAGGAACGCCGCCCCGCCGCCCACCAGCAGCGCGTACCAGACCGGGTCGGTGAAGTCGATGCCGTCGATCAGGCGGACCGCCACCTCCACCACCCCGAAGCCGAAGCCCGCCCCGAGGCCGAGGACGAGGGCGCGCGGCTTCTCGGGCAGCCGACCCGCGGCCACCCCGATCAGCAGCACCCCGAAGGAGACGGCGAGCAGCGCCCACCGCAGCGCCTCCGAACCGTCCCGGTGCCCCTCCCTCCCCGAGGCGAGCGCCAGCATCGCGAGCCCCACGCACACCACGGCCACGGCCGTCCACTCCACCCGGCTCAGCCGCACCCGCAGCAACCGGGAGGCGATGACCGCCGTGACGGCCAGGCTCGCGGCGAGCGACGCGCCCACGACGTAGATGGGCAGCGTCCGCAGCGCCACGATCTGCAGCACGAAGCCCAGGGTGTCCATCCCCAGCCCGGCGAGATAGCGCCACTGCCGCAGCGCCCTCCACATCAGGGCGACGTCGACGCCCCCGCCCGTCCCCGGCTCCGCGGCCCGGGCCGCCATCGCCTGAAAGACAGAGGCCGCGCCGAAGCAGAAGGCCGAAGCAAGCGCACAAATCATCCCAAGGAGCACGAAGCGACTCTATGACTTGAGGCCGGAAAACACCGGCCTACACTGTGCGGTCGCGGCTGTCGTGGCCACGACGGACGCGACCGCGAAGGGGAGGCGACGGACATGCGGAGGCTGAGGTCGAGCACCGTGGTGCTCGGTGGGATGGGAGTGCTCGCGGCGACGATCACCGCGTGCGGTTCCGAGCCGGACCAGCGGTGTGTGGACCCGCTGACCCGGGAGGAGCTGCCCAGCTACCGGTGCGAGAGCGGCGGCGGTGGCGACGACGACGACAGCAACGGCACCACGACCCGCGGCTCGTACTACTACGGCGGTTCCGTCCGGAGCGGCAAGGTGAGCGGCGGCAGCTTCAGCAAGGCGGCCGTCGACACCGGCGGCTTCGGCTGCTCGGGCTCCGGCGGCGGCTGAGGAGGCCCGGCACATGAAGCGGCACACCATCGACCCCCGGCCCGACTGGCAGCGGATCGTGGAGGAGCAGGGGGTCGTCTACCCCCTGACCCGGTACCCGGACGGTTCGCTGCGTCCGTACTGGGACGAGAGCGCGTACTACTCCTTCACCCTCCCCGAGGTCGAGGCCCTGGAGGAGGTCGTCGAGGAGCTGCACGCGATGTGCCTGGCGGCCGCCGCGCACATCGTCGAGCACGACCGCTTCGCCGAGCTCGGCATCACCGACCCGAAGCTCGCCTCCCTGGTCGCCGAGTCCTGGCGGCGACGGGCCGAACTCCCCTCCCTCTACGGTCGGTTCGACCTGCGGTACGACGGCACCGGCCCGGCCAAGATGCTGGAGTACAACGCCGACACCCCCACCTCGCTGGTGGAGGCCGCCAGCCCGCAGTGGTTCTGGATGGAGGAGCGGTTCCCCGGCGCCGACCAGTGGAACTCCCTCCACGAGCGGCTCGTCGACGCCTGGAAGCGCCAGGCGCCCCTGCTGCCGCCCGGCCCCGTCCACTTCGTCCACTCGGACGGCGACGAGCTCGGCGAGGACCTGATGACGGTCGCGTACCTGCGCGAGACCGCGCAGCAGGCCGGGCTCGACACGGAGGCGCTCTCCGTCGAGCGGATCGGCTGGGACCGTCTCTCGCGCCGGTTCGTCGACGACCGGCTCCGCTTCATCCGCAGCTGCTTCAAGCTCTACCCGTGGGAGTGGCTGACCACCGACCGCTTCGGGAAGCACGTCCTCGACACCCTCGACAACGGCGGCGGCACCGGCACCACCTGCTGGATCGAGCCCGCCTGGAAGATGCTCCTCTCCAACAAGGCGCTGCTCGCGATCCTGTGGGAGCTGAACCCCGGCCACCCGAACCTGCTCCCCGCCTACCTCGACGGTCCGCGCGAGCTCGCCTCGACCACCGGGTGGGTCGCCAAGCCGCTGCTCGGCCGTGAGGGCGCGGGCGTCACCCTCCACGAGGCCGGTACGGAGCCCTTCGTGCGGGACGGGGAGGCCTGCTGCTACCAGGAGCTCGCCCCGCTGGCCGACTTCGACGGCAACAAGGTGGTGCTCGGCGCGTGGGTCGTCGAGAACGAGGCGGCGGGGCTCGGGATCCGGGAGTCGGCGGGCCTCGTCACCGACGAGTACGCCCGCTTCCTCCCGCACGTGATCCTCTAGGGGCCGTCAGGCACGCCTACTCGGCGACGTACTCCCTGAGCGGCGCGGGCTTGAGGCCGGCCGCCTCGGCCAGGTCCAGAGCCCGCGTCAGGTCCTGCTCCAGGGTCTCGTTGAAGTGGAGCAGGATGATGTCGCCGGCCTTGAGCGTCGGCGTCGGCGGGGTCCACTGCCCCCAGGTGGTGAGGTCGTACGTCCACGTCACCACGGCCTTCGCCCCGCAGGCGCGCGCGGCGGTCCGGGTGGTCGCGTCGTACGTGCCGTACGGCGGGCGCAGCAGCCGCGGGCCGTCGCCGAACTGGGCGAGGTGCTGGTCGCGGGCCCCGCAGACCTCCGCCTTCTGGCCGGCGGCGTCGAGCGTGGTCAGGTCGGGGTGGTTGACGGTGTGGTTCTCGACGCGGGAGCGGCCCTGGTTCAGCAGGGTGTGGAAGTAGCCGGAGTCGTACGAGTACGCGCCGGGGAGCAGGAAGAGCGAGGCGGGCACCCGGCGGTCGAGCAGCAGCTTCGCCGCCGCGGCGTCGTGGTACCAGCCGTCGTCGATGGTGATGAAGACGACCGGGTCGGTGGTCTCGACGTGCGACACCACCGGGACGGGCTCGGGCCAGGCCGCCCGGGGGGCGGCGTGCGCGGGTCCCGTGGACGCGCCGAGGAGCGCGAGGGGGACGAGGGCGGCGAGCGCGGCACGCACGGCGTGACGCAGACGGAGTCTCGGCATGGCGGCATCATTGGCCTAGACCAACTACCGTGTCAATGGTCCGAGTTGCCCCGTCCGGCCCGCGGTCGCCGTCCCCTCAAGCGGACTTCGTCACTCCTCCGACAGCACGCCCCTCAGCTGCTCCAGACCCCAGTCCAGATCCTCCTTCGAGATGACCAGCGGCGGCGCGATCCGGATCGTCGACCCGTGGGTGTCCTTCACCAGCACCCCCCGCTCCATCAGCTTCTCCGAGATCTCCCGGCCCGTGCCCCGCGACGGCGCGATGTCCACCCCGGCCCACAGGCCGCGCCCGCGCACCGCCTCCACCGCCCCGCCGCCCACGAGCAGCCCCAGCTCGGAGTGGAGGTGCTCGCCCAGCTCCGTCGCCCGCTCCTGGAACTCGCCCGTCCGCAGCATCGCGATCACCTCCAGGGCCACCGCGCAGGCCAGCGGGTTCCCGCCGAAGGTCGACCCGTGCTCGCCCGGCCGGAACACCCCGAGGACCGAACGGTCGGCGACCACCGCCGACACCGGCACGACACCGCCGCCCAGCGCCTTCCCCAGGATGTACACGTCCGGCACCACGCCCTCGTGCTCGCACGCGAACGTCTTGCCCGTCCGGCCCAGACCCGACTGGATCTCGTCCGCCATGAACAGCACGTTCCGCCGGCGCGTCAGCTCCCGCACGCCCGGCAGATAGCCGGCCGGCGGCACCAGGACCCCCGCCTCGCCCTGGATCGGTTCGAGCAGCACCGCCACCGTGTTCTCGGTGACCGCCGCTTCGAGGGCCGTCAGGTCCCCGTACGGCACGATCTCGAACCCCGGCGTGTACGGACCGAAGTGGTCCCGTGCCTCGTGGTCCGTGGAGAAGCTGACGATGGTCGTCGTCCGGCCGTGGAAGTTGTTCCCCGCGACCACGATCTTCGCGTGCCCGTCCGGCACGCCCTTCACCTCGTACCCCCACTTCCGGGCGGTCTTCACGGCCGTCTCGACGGCCTCCGCCCCCGTGTTCATCGGCAGCACCGCCTCCTTGCCGCACAATGCCGCGAGCTGCGTGCAGAACTCGGCGAAGCGGTCGTGGTGGAAGGCGCGCGAGGTCAGCGTCACCCGCTCCAGCTGCGCCTTCGCGGCCTCGATCAGCCGCCGGTTGCCGTGCCCGAAGTTGAGCGCCGAGTACCCGGCGAGCATGTCGAGATAGCGGCGCCCCTCGACATCGGTCATCCAGGCGCCGTCCGCCGAGGCGACGACGACCGGAAGGGGGTGGTAGTTGTGAGCGCTGTGCGCCTCCGCGGAAGCGATCGCGTCTTGCGTCCTCGACACGGGGTCTCCGTTCGTCCTGCGGCCCGGGAGCTCAGGGGTTGTGGCTCCCCTTCTTATCGTCGCTCGCACGCCGGACGCGGAAACCTCGACGACGGCGCGCCCACCGCTCCGGCAAGCGCCCGCGCGGCCGACCCCGTCACCACGACCGCGTCCGGCGCGCCCAGCGCCTTCGGTATCCGCGGCTCGCCCCCGAGCAGGTCCGCCTCCCGGTCCCCGACGGCCCGCTGCCGACCCGCCGAGCGCACTGTGTTCCTGGTCTCATCGGCGACGATCCGCAGCAGCCACGGCCGGAACGCCGCGCCCCCCTGGAACCGCCCCGGCGACCCGTACGCCTTGAGGAACGTCTGCTGCACCACGTCCTCGGCCTCCGGCCCCGCCCCGCACGCCACGGCCGCCCTCGGCGCCACCGCCGTGTGCGCGCGGACCGGCTCCGCGTACGCCTCCGGCTCTCCGGCGCGCACGCGAGCGATCACCGCGGCCTCGTCCTCGACCAGGCCCCCCTCCCGCGTCCTCGCACTCTCGATACACCGGCAGTCGGGGATCGGTTCCCACACCTGAGAGAATGATGTGCATGGCCTCTGATCGTCCTCGCGCGCTCTCCGGAATCCAGCCCACGGCGGGCTCGTTCCACCTCGGCAACTACCTCGGTGCGATCCGTCAGTACGTCGCACTGCAGGAGACCCACGACGCCTTCTACATGGTCGTCGACCTGCACGCCATCACGGTGCCGCAGGACCCCGCGGAGCTGCGGGCGAACACCCGGCTCGCCGCCGCCCAGCTGCTCGCCGCCGGTCTCGACCCGGACCGCTGCACGCTCTTCATCCAGAGCCACGTCCCCGAGCACGCGCAGCTCGGCTGGGTCATGAACTGCCTCACGGGCTTCGGCGAGGCCTCGCGGATGACCCAGTTCAAGGACAAGTCCGCCAAGCAGGGAGCCGACCGCGCCACCGTCGGCCTCTTCACGTACCCGATCCTCCAGGTCGCGGACATCCTGCTCTACCAGGCCAACGAGGTCCCGGTCGGCGAGGACCAGCGCCAGCACATCGAGCTGACCCGCGACCTCGCGGAGCGCTTCAACGGCCGCTTCGGTGACACCTTCACCGTCCCCAAGCCGCACATCGTCAAGGAGACCGGGAAGATCTACGACCTCCAGGACCCGACGATCAAGATGAGCAAGTCGGCGTCCACGCCGAAGGGCCTGATCAACCTCCTGGACGACCCGAAGGTCACCGCCAAGAAGGTCAAGAGCGCCGTCACCGACACCGACACGGTGATCCGCTTCGACCCGGAGAACAAGGCGGGCGTCTCCAACCTGCTCACGATCCTGTCCACGCTCACCTCCACGTCCGTCGCCGACCTGGAGAAGAGCTACGAGGGCAAGTTGTACGGCGCGCTGAAGACGGATCTCGCCGAGGTCATGGTGGACTTCGTCACGCCGTTCCGGGCCCGCACCCAGGAATACCTGGACGACCCGGAGACGCTGGACTCGGTCCTGGCCAAGGGCGCGGAGAAGGCCCGCGCGGTCGCCGCGGAGACGCTGGCGCAGACCTACGACCGGATGGGCTTCCTGCCCGCCAAGCACTGAGTCCTAGGACCCTGGCCACGAGGGCGGTGCAGGACGCACACTGGCGGCTGCACCACCCACCGCACACCATTCGACGGACGACGGAGGAGAACGACGTGGGGACCGTAACGCTCGGCGTTTCGATCGCGGTCCCGGAGCCCTACGGCAGCCTGCTCCAGGAGCGGCGCACGGGCTTCGGCGATCCCGCCGCGCACGGCATCCCCACGCACGTCACCCTCGTCCCGCCGACCGAGGTCGCCGAGGAGCGGCTCCCCGAGATCGAGGCGCACCTCGCCGGGGTCGCCGCCGGGTGCCAGCCGTTCCCCGTCCGCCTGAAGGGCACGGGGACCTTCCGCCCGCTCTCCCCGGTCGTCTTCGTGAAGCTCACGGAGGGCGTCCCCCTCTGCAACCGGCTCCAGCACCGGATCCGGGACGAGGAGGGGCCGCTCGCGCGCGAGCTCCAGTTCCCGTACCACCCGCACGTCACCGTGGCGCACGGCATCTCCGAGGAGGGGATGGACCGGGCGTTCGAGGAGCTCGCCGCGTTCGAGGCGGCCTGGACCTGCCGCTCCTTCGCGCTGTACGAGCAGGGCCCGGACGGCGTGTGGCGGAAGCTGTACGACTACGAGTTCGGCAGCGGCCGGCCGATCTCGGCCGTCCCGACGCAGGGCGGCAGCCCGGTCGACACGCCGACCGTCACCCCCGCCGGCTGACCCTCCCGCCGGGCTTCCCGCCGGCCTCTCCCGCCGCCCGTCCTCACACGGGCAGGAGGCGGAAGAGCGGCCGCGGTACGTGCCGTACCGCCGCCATCACCATCCGCAGCGACCCCGGCACCCACACCGTCTCCGAGCCGCGCCGCAGCCCCAGCTCGATCGCGGTCGCGACCGCCTCGGGAGTCGTGGAGGACCGCCGGGACCCGGACCGCCCGGAGCCGGAAGACCGCACCGTCCCGGACCGTACCGACCCGGACCGCACCGCCCCGGACCGCTCTGACCCGGACCGCGCCGTCCCGGACCGTACCGTCCCGGGCCGGACGACCATCACGTGCACGCCCGTGCCGTACAGCGCGTCTCCCAGGCCCTGGGCGAAGACGTCGAGCCCCGCCTTCGACGAGCCGTAGAGGAAGTCGGCGCGCCGGGCCCGCTCGCCCGCCACCGAGGAGAGCACCACCAGCGAGCCGTGCCCCTGCGCCTGGAGCGCGCCCGCGCACACCAGACCGGCCGATACGGCGCCCGTGTAGTTGGTCTGCGCGACCCGGACGGCGGCGACGGGATCGGCCTCGTCGTGCGCTTGGTCGCCGTGGACCCCGAAGGCGAGCAGCACGACGTCGACGGCGCCCTCCGTGAAGATCTTGCCGAGCCGCTCCGGGTGCGACTCGGTGTCGAGCGCGTCGAAGGGGACGGTGCGCACGTCCGTGCCGAGCGCGCGGAGCGAGTCCGCGGCGGCGGTGAGCGCGGGGGAGGGGCGGCCCGCGAGCCAGACCGTGCGGACGCCGCGGGTGATCATCCGGCGCGCGGTGGCGAGCCCGATCTCGGAGGTGCCGCCGAGGACGAGCAGGGACTGCGGGGTGCCGAAGGCGTCCTTCATGGTGGGGTACTCCTCAGAGGGCGGTGGGTCTCGACAGCCATCAGGGTGACCGTATAGCCGTGTCTGTCGCTTATGCCGCCATTGCCTCCGGGATGTCGGTCACCGTCCCACGCGCTCCGGCGAGGGATTCTCGTACTCCGGCCATCGCTCGAAGCAACGGATCAAGGGGTACGCGTACGACATGGACTGGCTGACCAAGCTCCCCGTCATCGGCCCCGTGGTCACCCGCCTCATGCGGACCCACGCCTGGCGCTCGTACGAGACCCTCGAAGGGGTCCACTGGACTCGGCTCGCCGCCGCGATCACCTTCCTCTCGTTCCTCGCCCTCTTCCCGCTGATCACCGTCGCCGCCGCGATCGGCGCCGCGCTCCTCTCCCAGAAGCAGCTCGACAAGATCGAGGACAAGGTCTCCGACCAGGTGCCCGGCATCTCCGACCAGCTCGACATCAACGGGCTCGTCGCCAACGCCGGCACCGTCGGACTCATCGCCGGCGCCCTGCTGCTCCTCACCGGCATCAGCTGGATCGGCGCGATGCGGGACTGTCTGCGCGTCGTGTGGGGGCTCGACGACGTCGAGGAGGGCAACGCGATCGTCCGCAAGGGCAAGGACGCGCTGGTGCTCTTCGGGCTCGGCGGCGTCGCGCTCTGCTCGCTCGCCGCGTCCTGGCTGGGCTCCACCGCCGTCGGCTGGACCGCCGACAAGGCCGGCATCTCCGGCGAGGGCGCGGGCGGCTACCTGCTCCAGGCGGCCGCCGTCCTCGTCGCCGCCGCCGCGGACTTCCTGATGCTGCTCTACCTGCTGACGCTGCTGCCCGGCGTCCAGCCGCCCCGCCGCCGGCTCCTGGTGGCGGCGGTCATCGGAGCGATCGGCTTCGAGCTGCTGAAGCTGCTGCTCGGCGGCTACATGAAGGGGGTCGCGGGGAAGTCGATGTACGGGGCGTTCGGCACCCCGATCGCCCTGATGCTGTGGATCAACTTCACCGCGAAGCTCCTGCTGTTCTGCGCGGCCTGGACGGCTACGGGTTCACGTCGGGATCCAGCGGAGCCCGCGAGCGCCGGCGCCGCGACCCCGAACCGGTCGTCGGCCAGCGACGGTTGACGAGGAAGACGGCGGCGGCGAGCAGGACGAACGCCCCGCCGGCCACGCTCAGCGCGATCCCGATCCCGCCGGACTTCTCCGCGGAGGCGGCGGAGGCCGCGGACCCGTCAGGAGCGTGCTTCCCGGGCGCGGGCGCCGAACCGCTGTCCGACCCCTCGGTCCCGGTGCCGGTCCCGGCGCTCGTCCCCGAGCCTGTGTCCGTCCCCGAGCCCGAGCCCGTCCCCGAGCCCGGGCGGGCCGAAGCGGGCGGCACCAGCTCGCCCACGGGCGTCACCTTCCCGGCTGCCGCGAAGCCCCAGTCGAGCAGCCGGGCGGTCTCCTTGTAGACCGCGTGCTGCTCCTTCGAGGACGGGTTCATCACGGTGACGAGCAGCACCTTCCCGCCGCGCTCCGCGACACCCGTGAAGGTGGATCCCGCGTGCGTGGTGTTGCCGTTCTTCACCCCGGCGATCCCCTGGTACGGGGCGACGCCGAGGTCGCCGGTGAGGAGCCGGTTGGTGTTCTGGATCTCGAAGGTCTCGCGCTTCTTGCCCGCCTTCTGCTCGCCGGGGAAGGCGGCGCGGGACGTGGCGGCGTACTCCCGGAAGTCCGCGTTCTGCATGCCGCTGCGGGCGATGAGCGTGAGGTCGTACGCGGACGAGACCTGGCGCGGGGCGTCGTAACCGTCCGGGGAGACCACGTACGTGTCGAGCGCCTGGAGCTCGGCCGCGCGGGCGTTCATGTCCTTCACGGTCTGCGGGACGCCGCCGTTCATGGCCGACAGGACGTGGACGGCGTCGTTGCCGGAGCGCAGGAAGACGCCGAGCCACAGGTCGTGGACGCTGTAGGTCTGCTTCTCCTTGATGCCGACCAGGCTGGAGCCGGAGCCCATCCCGGCCAGGTCCTGGCTGGTGACCAGATGGTTCTGCGTCTTGGGGAACTTCGGCAGCACGGTGTCCGCGAAGAGCATCTTGAGCGTCGACGCCGGGGCGAGCCGCCAGTGCGCGTTGTGCGAGGCGAGGATCTGCCCGCTCTCCGCGTCCGCGACGATCCAGGACCGGGCGGACAGCTCCTTCGGCAGCACGGGGGCGCCGGGGCCCAGCTGGACCTGCGTACCGGGCTTGCCGAGCAGTGCGCCGCCGACCGCGGACATGGTGGCGGGCGGTTTGGGCTGCTTGTCCTTCGTGTCCTTCCCTTCGTCCGCGTGGGCCGCGGGCGCGGCGATGACGAGCGGTAGGAGTACGGCAGTGGCGACCGCCCAAGCGGTCCTCTTCGAAGCAGACACGGTCGAGAACGTACAGGTACGGAACACGTATCCGAACCCCGCCGGGCGGTTCGTCCGGGCTCGTCCACCCGGACGCGGGTCCTGAGGGCGGGATGGCGGGGTCGGGAGCTGGTTCATCGGGAAAACCTTTCGCGCATAAGTGACCACTCGTGCCGTATGACCGTAAAAGAGCAGGTGAGAGCCTCCGCCGAGGCTTCCCCGGAGGCACGGTCGGCGGTCGGCCGGGGGCGGGAGGTCGTGTTCACGCCTTCGAAGACGTCGATATCTCCGGCGGGGATCCACAAGCCGCCGGATCGCGGTGTTCGAAGCGGCAGAGGTCCCCGGTTCACGTCCGGCGGGCATGAAGAAGCCTCGGGGTCACCGAACCAGCGCGGTGTCCCCGAGGCGGCATGGGTCTGGAGCCGGCGGCTACAGGAGCGCCCCCAGGAGACCCTGCGACCCCACGCCGCCGAGGAAGGCGTTGAGGCTGCCGAGGATCCCCGTGTTGCTGTCCGAGGCACCGGTGGTGGTGGTGGGGGTCGTGGTCGTAGTCGTGGTCGTGGTCGTGGTGGTGGAAGCGGCGGGGGTGGGGGTGGGCGTGGAGGCGGCGGTGGCCGGGGTGGAGGCGAGGACGAGAACGGCGGCGGTGAGGCCCAGGAGGGCCGTGATCTTCTTCATGGCTGCCTCAACGAGAGGCCTGTGGCCCGGTCACCAGCGTTACGTCATCCGGCCCTCGCCGACCGGCCCGCCCGGGCGGGGCCCTACTTCCTGCCCGCTCGGACGCCCCGGAAGCCGATCACGCCGACGGCCGTCCCTAGGATGAACGACGTGACCGCGAGCGCGAGATGGACCCACAGGTATGCCGTCGGGCTTCCCGCGTCGTCGAAGGCGAGCCCGCTCGCGTCCTTGAAGAGGTTCTTCGCGAAGGTCACCCAGATCACCCAGGACCAGACGCCGAACGCGAGCAGGAACCAGGAGACGCGGCGGCTGAGCTTCATGGGGAGTCCTTCGGGGTGGGCGGGGCGTTCCCTGCCAGTATCGAACCGCCTCCGCCGCGGGCTGAGGGTGGGGCCCCGTACGCCGGCCCGCCGCGACGCCGGTCACCGCTCGTAGTCCGCAAGAGAAAGAGGGGGTTCGGGGCGTGCTCGCCTTCCTGCTGGTCCTGGTCGTGGTTCTCGCCGTGCTCGGTGGGGTCCACTGGTACGTGTGGCGGCGTCTCGTGCGGGACGTGACGGTGCCCGGCGGGCTGCCGCGCCGGCTGGGCACGGCCGCCGTCGTCGCCCTGCCGCTGTGCTCGGTCGCCGCCCTGGTCTCCTCGCGCGCCGGTGCGCCCTTCTGGTTCCAGCAGGTCGTCGCCTGGCCGGGGTTCCTGTGGCTCGCCCTGCTCCTGTACGTGACCCTGGCGCTGGTCGTCGGCGAGGCCGTGCGGCCCGTCCTGCGCGCCCGGCTCGACCGCCGTGCGAGGGCCGCGGCCCCCGCCCCGGCGCCCGAGCCCGTGTCCGTATCCGGAGCCGCAGCCGTATCCGGAGCTGGAACCGCAGCCGGAGCAGCAGCCGGAGTCGCAGCCGCCGCGCCCGCCGCTGAGGCCTCCGCGGCCCCGGCCGCCGAGGCTCCCGTCTCCGGCGACGACGTCTCCCGGCGGCTCTTCGTCTCGCGCGTCGTCGGCGGTTCCGCCGCGGCCGTGGCCCTCGGGACCGTCGGCTACGGCACGTACGGCGTGCTCCGCGGTCCCCGGGTCAAGCGCGTCACCGTGCCGCTCGCCAAGCTGCCGCGCGCCGCGCACGGCTACCGGATCGCCGTCGTGTCCGACATCCACCTCGGGCCGATCCTGGGCCGCGCCCACAGCCAGCGCATCGTGGACACGATCAACTCCACCCAGCCCGACCTGATCGCGATCGTCGGCGACCTCGTCGACGGCACCGTCGAGAACCTCGGCCCCGCCGCCGAACCGCTTGCCCGGCTGCGCGCCCGCCACGGCTCCTTCTTCGTGACGGGCAACCACGAGTACTTCTCGGGCGCCGACGCCTGGGTCGACCACGTACGCGAACTCGGCCTGCGCCCCCTGCGCAACGAGCGCGTGGAGATCGCGGCCGGCTTCGACCTCGCCGGCGTCGACGACGTCGCGGGGGAGAGCGAGGGCCAGGGTCCCGACTTCGGCCGCTCCCTCGGCGACCGCGACCGGGCCCGCGCCGCCGTCCTCCTCGCGCACCAGCCGATCGTCATCCACGACGCCGTACGCCACGGCGTGGACCTCCAGCTCTCCGGCCACACCCACGGCGGTCAGCTCTGGCCGGGCAACTACCTCGCCGAGCTCGCCAACCCGACGGTCGCGGGGCTCGAACGGTACGGCGACACCCAGCTGTACGTCTCGCGGGGCGCGGGCGCCTGGGGACCCCCGGTCCGGGTCGGCGCGCCCTCCGACATCACCGTCGTCGAACTCGCCTCGAAGCAGGCGTAATAGGGCGGCGGCGGGGGCGGTGACTCCCTGCTCCGAGAGCGATACGTGCCGCTCATCGACTTAAAGTCTCATATCCCGGACATATACCTGCCGTATGAAAGTTTTCCCTTCCACTTGTGAAAGTCGTGTGATTGGCTGACGGTAATGCGGCGTTTTCGGGGGGCGTCGTGCCTGGGGTGGTACGAAAAAAGGAAGCACGGCAAAAATGCGGTCGACGGTCCGTCTGCGGATCCTCATCACTTGTGGAGTACTGGTGGCGGCCGGAGTCGGGGGCTGGCAACTCCTGCCCTCCGACGAACTCCGGACCGAACCCATCAGCGTCGGCACGACCGACGAAGTCACTTCACTCGACCCGGCCGGCGCCTACGACGCCGGATCCTGGGCCATGTACAGCAATGTCTTCCAGTCGCTGCTGACGTTCAAGCCGGGGTTCACGACTCCCGTGCCGGACGCCGCCGAGAGCTGCAAGTTCGTGGGGGCCAAGCTCACCACGTACGAGTGCACGCTCCGCGACGACCTCACCTTCGCCAGCGGGCGCAAGGTGACGGCCGAGGACGTCAAGTACTCCTTCGAGCGGATGCTGCGCATCAAGACGGACGTCGGTCCGCAGCCGCTCTTCCCGACGCTGAAGAACGTCGTGGCCGACGGCCGCACCGTCACCTTCAACCTCAGCGGCCGGGACGCCACCTTCCCGCTGAAGGTCGCCACGGGTGCCGGATCGATCGTCGACAAGGACCAGTACCCGGCGAACACGCTGCGCGGCGGCCTGGGCGTCGACGGCTCCGGCCCGTACGTCCTCAAGGAGTACAAGCCGGGCGAGTCCGCGCTCCTGGAGCCCAACCCGAAGTACAAGGGCGCCATCACCAAGGCCGGCGGCCCGGTCCTCGTGAAGTACTTCGGCAAGTCCGAGGACCTCGCCACCGCGTGGAAGTCGCAGCAGGTCGACGTCACGCACCGGCAGCTGCCGCCGGACTTCCTGGCCTCCGTGGAGACCCAGGGCGGGACCCGCCTCACCGAGGCCGAGAGCGCGGAGATCCGCAACCTCAACTTCAACGTCCGGCCCGGCTCGCCGATGGCGGAGAAGGCCGTACGCCAGGCCGTCGCCGCCGTCATCGACCGCCCGGAGATCACCACCGGCGCCTACAAGGGCACGGTCGAGCCGCTGTACTCCCTCATCCCGCAGGGCTTCGTGGGGCACAGCACGGCCTTCTACGACACCACGCCCGCGCCGAGCGCGAAGAAGGCGAAGAAGCTCCTGAAGGAAGCCGGGGTGGCGACGCCGGTCAAGTTCACCTTCGGCTTCCGCGCGGACGCCACCTACGCCGCCGAGACCGCCGAGATCAAGAAGCAGCTGGAGAAGACCGGCCTCTTCGAGGTGAAGGTCGTCGAGTCCGACTGGAAGAACTTCCAGAAGGCGTACGCCCGGGGCGCCTACGACGCGTACACCGTCGGCTGGCTGCCCGACTTCCCCGACTCCGACAGCTTCACCGCGCCCCTCGTCGGCACGGCGAACACCCTGCACAACGGCTTCTCCAGCAAGCGGATCGACTCGCTGGTCTCCTCGACGCAGCAGTACAGCGACCGGTCCCGCGCGACCGGCGACTTCCGGGAGATCCAGGCCGAGGTCGCCGACGAGGTCCCGCTCGTCCCGCTGTGGCAGAAGAAGGACTACGTCCTCGCCTCGGAGGCTGTCGGCGGCTCCCAGTACCTCACGGACGGCACCGGCATCTGGCGCCTCTGGGAGCTCAACTGGATCTAGGCCGTGTCCGGAGGACCGGCCCTAGCTCTCCTCGGCCGGCGGCTTCGGGGTGGCCCGCTTGGGCTTGCCCGAGGCCGCCATCCCGGCCGCCGTCGGCATGAAGTCGGAGAGCAGCTCGTGCGTCTCCCTGACGAGCGGCCGGAGGACCCGGAAGCGGGAGAGCGCGATCGCGCGGGCCGTGACCGGCGCGAGCCGCTCGACGAGCCGCCGGCTGTTCGCGGCGCTCTCCGAGCGGTCGTACACCCAGAACAGCACGAGGCCCATCTGCTGGAGCCACAGCAACCGCGGGAGCGCCTCGGCGAGTTCCGGGTCGACCTTCACCGAAGCGCCGGAGATGACCCGCCGGTGGACCTCGATCGCGGCCTCGCGCGGGCCCTCCGACTCCGGTGAGAAGGGGCTGAGCGGGCTGTCCGGGTCGGCGGCGTTCTTGAAGAACTGCGCCGCGAACTCGTGGTACGGCTCCGCGATGTCGAGCCAGCCGAGGTAGACGCCCCGGATCCGGGCCGTCAGGTCCTTCTCGCCGCCGGTCAGGATGGGCTCGACGGCCGCCTGGTGCTCCTCGGCGATCCGGTCGTAGAAGCCCTGGACGAGGTGCTCCTTGGACGAGAAGTAGTAGTACGCGTTGCCGACGGAGACCCCGGCCTCCTGGGCGATGGCCCGCATCGTCGTCTTGTCGTAACCGCGCTCCTGGAACAGCCGGAGCGCGGTTTCGAGGATGAGCGTGCGGGTCTGCTCGCTCTTCGGGGCCTTCTTCTCGGCGGTCGCCTTGACTTCGGTCGACTTGGCTTCGGTCGACTTGCCGTCGGTCGACTTCGCGCCGGTCGACGTGCCTTCGGCCGACTTCTCTTCCTTCACGTCCTTCACGCGCCCGAGCCTAGCCGGGCGAACCCGGCACCTCGCAGCGCCCGTCCTCGCAGTCCGGCCCCTTGAGGGCCTCCCGCCACTTCGCGGCGGCCAGGACGGTCACCCGGGCGAAGGGCTGCCCGGCGGGGGTGGCCAGCCAGTGGGCCTTCGCGCGGTGGTCGGCGAGGGCCCAGAGGCAGACGATCCAGGCACCGGTCTCCCGGTAGACCTGCCCCCGGTCCCCGACCACGGTGATCTCCCGCAGGGTGGCGGCGTGGTCGAGGTCGGGGAAGCGGCGCCTGGCCTCGTGCGATCCGGCCGGTACGAGATCCAGCGGGACGAGCTGCCGCTGGCGCAGCAGCCAGTGCCTGAGGTGCACGCAGAGCGGGCAGTCGGCGTCGTACAGCACGGTCAGACGTCCCACGGGGGTCGGCACGGCCTTGCCCTCAGCCCTGGGGAGCGGGCGGGGCCCAGGGGCCGGCCTTGGGGGCGGCGGTCCAGCCCTGCGGGGGGACCGGCGGCACCTGTTCGCGCTCCATCACGCCCCGGCGGCGGATCTTGTTGAGGACGTAGACGTTGCCCAGGTGCATCACGCCGAGGACGAGCAGGACGACTCCGAGCTTGACGGAGAGGGCCTCGAAGAGGGCCCGGGCGTCGAGGACGGCCGCTTCCTGGCTCAGGTAGAGGGCGACGAAGCCGAAGTTCACGAGGTAGAAGCCGACCACGAGGAGGTGGTTGACGGCGTCCGCGAGCTTCTCGTTCCCGTGCAGGACGTCGGCGAGGAAGATCCTTCCGTTGCGGCTGAGCGTGCGGGCGACCCAGACGGTCAGCGCCACGCTGATCAGCAGGTAGACGATGTACGCGACGACAGTGAGGTCCATGCCCCACCCTCCCTTGAACGCGTTCAAAAGGCTGTTGGGCATGACTGTAGACCTCCTCTTGAACGTGTTCAAGTCGCTTCGTGGCGGCTGTTCAAATCGGTGGCCGTCCGCATCCGCCCCGCCTAGGGTCGGCGGGTGACGCTCTCTCATGACCTGGCCGGCCACGGCCCCTCGACCGTCGTCCTGCTGCACTCCGGGGTCTGCGACCGCCGGATGTGGGACGGGCAGTTCCCCGTACTCGCCGAGGCGGGCCACCGTGTCGTCCGCTGCGACCTCCGCGGCTTCGGCGAGACCCCCGTCGACGCCCCGCACACCCACGCCGACGACGTCCGGGACCTCCTCGACCACCTCGGCGTCGACCGCGCCGCCGTCGTCGGCTCCTCCTTCGGCGGCCAAGTCGCGCTGGAGCTCGCCGTCCGCCACCCCGGCCGCGTCACCGCCCTCGCCCTGCTCGGCTCCGCCAGCCCCTGCATGGAGCCGAGCGAGGAGCTGCGGGCCTGGGGCGACCGCGAGGACGCGCTGCTCGAAGCCGGACACCTCGACGCCGCCGTCGAGCTCAACGTCGCCACCTGGCTCGGCCCCGAGGCCGACGCCGCCGCCCGCGCCCTCGTACGGGAGATGCAGCGCCGCGCCTTCGACGTCCAGCTCGCCGCCCCCGACGCGTTCTCCCCGATCCGCCCCGAGGTCACCCGGGACGACCTCGCCCGGATCGAGGCCCCCGCCCTCGTCGCCGTCGGCGCCCACGACCTGCCCGACTTCCGGGCCGTCGCCGACGACCTCACCCGCCTCCTGCCCGCCGCCCGCCGGCTCGACCTCGACTGGGCCGGACACCTCCCCGCCCTGGAGCGCCCGGACGAGACCGCCCGGGTGCTCACCGCCTTCCTGGCGGAGCTCCCCGGGCGGCCGTGACGGAAGGTCGACGGAAGTTCAGCGGAAGCGGCGCACCCCCGGGACGAGCGCGGTGCCGAGGCAGCAGCCGCCCACCACGACCGCGGCGGCGATCAGCGGCACCTCGGGGCCCCAGGCGGAGGCGGCGAGCGGGGCCAGGGCGTAGCCCAGCGGCATCGCGGCCAGCGAGAGCAGCCAGTCGTACGAGGTGACCCGGGCGAGCGCGTGGTCGGGGATCGCCCGCTGGACGGCGGTGTCCCACACGGGGGAGAGGAAGCCGAGCCCCGCCTGCGCGAGCCCGTAGGCCGCGATCGTCAGCGGCGCGGGCGCGGCCACGGCGAGCAGGATCAGCGGCAGGGCGTACGTGGCGAGCCCGAGGTTCGCCGTCAGGACCGGGCGCCGGGGGCGGGCCCGGTCGGCGAGCAGCGCCCCGAGGAGGAAGCC
This sequence comes from Streptomyces sp. NPDC056169, assembly GCF_042268445.1. Taxonomy (NCBI): domain Bacteria; kingdom Bacillati; phylum Actinomycetota; class Actinomycetes; order Kitasatosporales; family Streptomycetaceae; genus Streptomyces; species Streptomyces sp. NPDC056169. The sequence goes on from NZ_JBHJUO010000007.1 coordinate 46,684, forward strand.
GACGGCGCCGACCTGGAGCAGGACGACCCAGGTGGCCTCGCCGCCGAGCCGGTGCACGGCGACGGCGGGCCCGAGGGTCATCAGGACGGCCGCGGCGCCGTTCCAGGCGCTGTGGCCGACCAGGCTGGTCCAGTACCAGTCCCGGGAGCGGACCTCCTGCCAGCCCTCCGCCAGGTCGGCGCGGAGCGAGCGGCGCGGGATCCGCACCCTTTCGACCCGTACGGCCGTCAGGAGCAGGGCGCTGACGGCGAAGGTGGCCGCGTCGAGGACGAACGCCCAGCCCGCCCCCACGGTCAGCACGAGGGAGCCCGCGAGCGCCGGTCCGGCGAGCCGGGAGGCGCTCTTGGCGACCCCCGTCGCCGCGTTGGCGCGCTGCAGCGCCTCGGGCGCCACGGTCCCCTTCACGAGCGGCGAGACGGTCGGCATCGCGAAGGCCCCGGCGGCCCCGCCGAGCGCCTCGGCGACCGCGAGGACGGCGAGGCTCGGGGCGCCGCCGAGCAGCTGGATGCCGACGAGGAGCTGGGTGGCGCACCGTACGACGTCGGTGACGAGGGCGACGGTACGTGCGTCGAAGCGGTCGCCGACGACCCCGCCCAGCGGCAGCAGGAGCAGCTTGGGGACCATCGCGCAGCCGAGGACCAGGGCGAGCGCCGAGGTGGAGCCGGTGGCCTCCAGGACGGCGAGCGCGAGGGCGGCGGGGATCGCGGCGTCGCCCAGGAGGGAGAGCGCGCGGCCGGTGAAGAGGAGGCGGAAGGAGCGGGTGCGCAGGGGGTGGGGGACGGAGGCGGGCGCGTCGGCGCGCACGGGGGCGACAGGCATGTACCGCAGAGTATTTCGGTACCGAATAATTCGTCAACGAAATACTTTCCCCGGGAGGGGGACCGTCCGCCGACGTACGATCACTTCATGGCGCTCCCCGACGAACCGCGTGCCCCCCAGGGCGAACCCGGCGAACCCGGAGACCCCGGCGAACCCCACGAGCCGCGCGAACCGCAGGACTGGACCGACGGGCACGTCGCCCGCTGGCAGCCCGTCCTGCCCGGCCTCGACCCCGTCGTCGAGGGCGCCGTCACCCGCATGAAGAAGCTCTCCGTCCACCTCCGCCGGGTCAGGGAGCAGTCCCTCGTCGACTTCGACCTGGAGCGCCACGAGTTCGACACCCTCCACAAGCTCGCCGGCCGCGGCGGCAGCGCCGCCCCCTCCGAGCTCGCCCAGGACCTCGACCTCGCCCCCGCCTCCGTCTCCGGCCGCCTCGACGCCCTGGAGAAGCGCGGATTCGTCCGCCGTACGCAGTCCACGACCGACCGGCGCCGGGTCGTCGTCGAACTCACCGAATCCGGCCACCAGACCTGGCTCGGTGCGATGGACGTCCTCGGCCACGAGGAGTACCGCCTCCTCGGCGTGCTCTCCGCCGAGGAGCGGAACCGGCTCAACGACCTGCTGCGCCGGATCATGGTCGAGGCGGAGAGCGCGGAGCACACCCGCCACTGGGACTGACCGCGTCCCCGGGGAGGACGGATCAGACGCTCAGCGAGCGCGCGTAGTTCAGCTGCGACATCACCCAGTGGATGGTGTCCGGACGCACCGCCGGGATCATCGTGGAGTGGTGCTTGCCCCCGCTGTTCACCGTGATCTGGACGAAGCCCGACGTCGTCTGCTCCTTCATCAGCAGGAACAGCAGCCCCAGGCCGCAGGCCGCGACGAAGAGACAGGCCAGCACGATGCCGACCGTCGAGATCTTCTCCTCGGTCCGCGACAGGTCCATCGCGTTCCACACCGCGCCCCGGAGCGGCATCGGACCGGACGGGGTGAGGATCTGGTCGCCGACCACGCTGATGTCCCCGAGGGCGAAGGCCGGCGCCCCGCCCGTCGGGTACTGCGGCGGCACGACCACCCCGCCCGGCAGCGTCGGCTGGTAGGCGGGCGCCTGGTACGGCCCCGGCCCCGGTCCCGGCGTCGCGTCCTGCGGGTAGCCGTACCCCGGCGTCCCGGCGCCCTGGCCGGGCCCCCACTGGTACTCCCCGTCCGCGTAAGGGTTCGGCTCGCTCATCAGTCCCCGCTCTCGATCACGCTGTCCGCAACGGCAAAAGCCCGCTCCTGCACGCGCAGCGTACAGAAGCGGGCTTCACGGCCGAATGCCCGGCCGACGGGATGTCAGAAGCGGCGCGTGATCAGCGCACGCTTGACTTCCTGGATCGCCTTCGTGACCTCGATGCCACGGGGGCACGCGTCGGTGCAGTTGAAGGTCGTGCGGCAACGCCACACGCCGTCCTTGTCGTTCAGGATCTCCAGGCGCTGCTCGCCCGCCTCGTCACGCGAGTCGAAGATGAAGCGGTGCGCGTTGACGATCGCGGCCGGACCGAAGTACTGGCCGTCGTTCCAGAAGACCGGGCAGGACGACGTGCACGCGGCGCACAGGATGCACTTGGTGGTGTCGTCGAACCGCTCGCGGTCCTCGGCGGTCTGCAGGCGCTCGCGCGTCGGCTCGTTGCCCTTGGTGACCAGGAACGGCATGACGTCCCGGTACGCCTGGAAGAAGGGCTCCATGTCGACGACAAGGTCCTTCAGCACCGTCAGGCCCTTGATGGCCTCGACCGTGATCGGCTTGTCGGGGTTGAGGTCCTTGATCAGCGTCTTGCAGGCGAGCCTGTTCTTGCCGTTGATCCGCATCGCGTCCGAGCCGCAGATGCCGTGCGCGCACGACCGGCGGAAGGTCAGCGTGCCGTCGACGTCCCACTTGATCTTGTGGAGGGCGTCGAGGACGCGCTCCTTCGGGTCGATCTCGATCTGGAAGTCTTCCCAGACCGAGGCGTCCGAGATCTCGGGGTTGAAGCGGCGGATCCGCATCGTGACCGTGATGTACGGGGAGGCGGCGGACTCCGCCTCGACCTTGTCCAGTACGGGGGTAGCCATCAGTACTTACGCTCCATCGGCTGGTAGCGGGTCTGGACGACCGGCTTGTAGTCGAGACGGACGGTCTCGGAGCCGTCCTCGCCGACCTCGCGGTACGCCATGGTGTGGCGCATGAAGTTGACGTCGTCGCGGTTCGGGTAGTCCTCGCGGTAGTGACCGCCGCGGGACTCCTTGCGCGCGAGGGCCGAGACGGCCATGACCTCGGCCAGTTCGAGCAGGTTGCCCAGCTCGATGGCCTCCAGGAGGTCCGTGTTGAAGCGCTTGCCCTTGTCCTGGATGGACACGTTCTCGTAGCGCTCGCGCAGCTCGGCGATCTTCTCGACGGCCGTCTTGATCGTCTGCTCGGTGCGGAACACCATGACGTTGGCGTCCATGGTCTCCTGCAGCTCGCGGCGGATGTCCGCCACGCGCTCGTGACCCGTGGAGTTGCGCAGCTTCTCGATCGTCGCGACGACGAGGGACTCCGGGTTCTCCGGCAGCTCGACGTAGTCGTGCTTGGCGGAGTACTCGGCCGCGGCGATGCCGGAGCGCTTGCCGAAGACGTTGATGTCGAGCAGCGAGTTGGTGCCGAGGCGGTTGGCGCCGTGCACCGACACGCAGGCGACCTCGCCGGCCGCGTACAGGCCCGGGACGACGGTGGTGTTGTCCGAGAGGACCTCACCCTCGACGTTGGTCGGGATGCCGCCCATGGCGTAGTGCGCGGTGGGCTGGATCGGGATCGGGTCCGTGTACGGCTCGATGCCGAGGTACGTACGGGCGAACTCGGTGATGTCCGGGAGCTTGGCGTCGAGCTGCTCCGGCGGGAGGTGCGTCAGGTCCAGGTAGACGTGGTCGCCCTCGGGACCGCAGCCGCGGCCCTCGCGGATCTCCGTGTAGATGGAGCGGGAGACGACGTCACGGGACGCGAGGTCCTTCATGACCGGCGCGTACTTCTCCATGAAGCGCTCGCCGTCCTTGTTGCGGAGGATGCCGCCCTCACCGCGGGCGCCCTCCGTCAGCAGGATGCCCATGCGCCAGATGCCCGTCGGGTGGAACTGGAAGAACTCCATGTCCTCCAGGGGCAGACCGCGGCGGTAGCACGCGGCCTGGCCGTCACCGGTCAGGGTGTGCGCGTTGGAGGTCACCTTGAAGAACTTGCCGGTGCCGCCGGACGCGTAGATCACGGCCTTGGCCTGGAAGATGTGGATCTCGCCGGTGGCCAGCTCGTAGGCGACGACGCCCGCGGAGTGCTTCACGCCGTCGACCTCGACGATGAGCTGGTCCAGGACGTAGAACTCGTTGAAGAACTCCACACCCTCCTTGACGCAGTTCTGGTACAGCGTCTGGAGGATCATGTGGCCGGTGCGGTCCGCGGCGTAGCAGGACCGGCGGACCGGGGCCTCGCCGTGGTTGCGGGAGTGACCGCCGAAGCGGCGCTGGTCGATGGTGCCGTTCGGGGTCCGGTTGAACGGCAGGCCCATCTTCTCCAGGTCGAGGACGGCGTCGATGGCCTCCTTCGCCAGGATCTCGGCGGCGTCCTGGTCGACCAGGTAGTCACCGCCCTTGACCGTGTCGAAGGTGTGCCACTCCCAGTTGTCCTCCTCCACGTTGGCGAGCGCGGCGGCCATGCCGCCCTGCGCCGCGCCCGTGTGGGAGCGGGTGGGGTAGAGCTTCGTCAGGACGGCGGTGCGGCTGCGCTTCGTCGACTCGATGGCGGCGCGCATGCCGGCGCCGCCGGCGCCGACGATGACGGTGTCGTACTTGTGGATCTTCATGACGTGGATTACCTCAGCCCCGTGCCTAGCGGATGTTCGGGTCGAAGGTGAAGATCACCAGCGTGCCCAGAAGGATGGTGAACACCGTGGCGGTGTACAGCAGGCCCTTGAGCCACAGGCGCGTGTTGGCCCGCTCCGCGTAGTCGTTGATGACCGTACGGAGGCCGTTGGCGCCGTGCAGCATGGCGAGCCAGAGCATCAGCAGGTCCCAGACCTGCCAGAACGGGGACGCCCAGCGGCCGGCCACGAAGGCGAAGCCGATCTTGGAGACGCCGCCGTCGAGGAAGAGCTGGATCAGCAGGTGGCCGAGGACCAGGACCACGAGCACGACGCCGGAGAGGCGCATGAAGAGCCACGCGGCCATCTCGAAGTTGCCGCGGGTCGCCTTCGGCGTCTTGCCGGTGCGCTTGCGCGGGGCCTCGATGTACGGCGCGGGGTTGTCCACGTCGTACTGGGCGCCCTCGACGGGGCCGATCGCGGCGGAGGTGGTGTCAGAGGACATATCTGGCGTCAGCTCCCGAACAGTTCACGTGCGGCGTGGCCGAGGACGGGGTACAGCGAGCCCGCCATCAGCACGACCCAGATGCCCACGACGGTCCAGAGCATCTGCTTCTGGTAGCGCGGGCCCTTGGACCAGAAGTCCACGGCGATGACACGGAGACCGTTCAGCGCGTGGAAGAGGATGGCGGCGACGAGGCCGTACTCCAGAAGAGCGACGATCGGCGTCTTGTAGGTCGCGACGACCTCGTCGTACGCCTCGGGGGAGACGCGGACGAGAGCGGTGTCCAGCACGTGTACGAACAGGAAGAAGAAGATGAGGACGCCGGTGACTCGATGAGCCACCCAGCTCCACATTCCTTCCCGGCCGCGGTACAGCGTTCCAGCCGGCACGGAAAAACCCTCCGGGAGCGGGGATCAGGGTCGGCCGGCTTCTCTGTCGGTCTGACCCGGCCGGGTACGGTCCACCGGCCCCGGTCATCGTAGCGACGACTTGTCGGTTCGCTCGCGCGGGGTCCATCGGTGTGATCAAACAGGCACGGACGGGCTATCCCACAAGCCGAAATCGCCCTGTTCCGGTCGAATTCACGCTCCGGAGTGTCGGCGTGTGAGCCCCTCGGCGAGCTGGAAGGCCAGCCGGGCGCGAGCGAGCCGCCTCAGTTCGTCGGCGGCGATCACGCGCTCTTCCTCCGGTTCGTTGCCGAGACGTGACCGAATGCCTGCCAATACCTGGTCGAGACGCTCTCCGGGCCGCACTCCTTCGAGGCTGATGACGAACGCGTGTCCGAAGCTGCTCTCGTACGCGGCGTGGGCGGCCCGCAGCGCGGTCCGCGCCGCCGGCGGGGCGTCGGGGTGCGGCGGAGCGGAGGACTCGGCGGCCAGCGCCCCGTCGAGATCGGCGCGGGACAGGTCGTAACCGGCCTCGTCGGCGGCGGCGAGCAGGGCGTCGACCGTCGGGTACGGGCGGTGCGCGGCCACCCGTTCGGCCCAGCGGGCGCTGCGGCAGCAGGAGAGGAGCAGGGCCTCGGCCTCGGCGGGCGAGGCGGCGTTGAAGCGCGTGAGCCCGTGGATCGAGGGATGGGCCGGGGCCTGCGGGGAGAGGCCCTTGTTCTGGGCGGGTATGGCAGGCGTGTCCGTGGAGCCCGGCTTCCGGCAGGGGGCGTGGGTGTCGCTGGTCAGCGTGGGCTCCGGTACTCCGGGACGGGTGGGGTGGACGTGACTCAACGTTATCGACGGGATGGGGGAAGTGTCCGACGGATGCGCGAATTTCACCCGGAAGGGAGAGTTTCGGAACATGTGATGGACGATCCGGTTCCGTTCCCCCGATTGGCCGGAGCGCCATCCGTACGGGAGGATTCCGAATGATGCGGTACTCCATACGGGTGCCCGGCCGGGGCCCCGCACTGATGGCGACCGCGGTGGCACTGGCCACCGTGGCGGCCTGTTCGAGCGGCTCTCCCTCCGGAGCGCCGTCCCCTTCCGTACCCCCCGGCTCCGGCGGTACGTCCACGAGCGCCGCGCCCACCGGCGCGCCGCCCTCCCCGACGCCGACGCGGACGTACCCCCTCTCCACCGCGCCCCGGACCGTCCCCGCCGTCCGCGACCACGAGGCCGCCCGCGGCCCCGGCTGGAAGCCCGCGCCCACGGCCGGGATCGTCGTCGCCCCCGGCAGCGAGGGCCTCGCCGACGAGGCGCGGCTGCTCGCGGGGGAGCTCAAGATCGTCTACCGGGGCGCCGTCGCGGCCCGCGCGGGCGACGTCGAGCTGGCCCTCGGCGGCAAGGGCGCCCCCGAGTCGTACACGCTCATCACGCGCGACGACCGGGTCAGGATCACCGGCCCCGACCAGGCGGGCGTCTTCTACGGGACCCGCACCCTCAAGCAGTCGGTGAAGGGCTCGGGCGCGATGCCCGAGGGCACCGTCACCGACGCCCCCGCGAAGCCCCAGCGCGGGCTGAACCTGGACATCGCCCGCAAGTTCTTCACCGCGGAGTGGATCGAGGCCCGGCTCCGCGAGATGGCCGACCTCAAGCTCAACCAGTTCGGTCTGCACTTCTCCGACGACCAGGGCTTCCGGATCGCCTCGGACACCCACCCCGAGATCGTCTCGGCCCAGCACCTCACCAAGGCCGAGGTGCGCCGCATCCTCGCCCTCGCCGAGTCCCTGCACATCACCGTGGTGCCCGAGATCGACTCGCCCGGACACCTCGGCGCCGTCCTGCGCGCCTACCCCGACCTGCGGTTGCTCAATGTCCAGGGCGTCCCGCGCCAGGGTGCGATCGACATCTCCAAGCCCGCCTCGGCGCGGCTCGTGGACGAGCTGCTGCGCGAGTACGCCGACCTCTTCCCCGGCGGCTGGTTCCACGTCGGCGCCGACGAGTACCAGGCGCTGACCGTCCGCTCCCCGGAGGCCTCCTATCCGCAGCTGGCCGCGGCGGCCCGCCAGAAGTACGGCCCCCAGGCGCGCGTCCAGGACCTCGCGGAGGGCTGGCTGAACGACCGCGCGGCGGTGGTGCGCGACACGGGCAAGGTGGCGAAGGCCTGGAACGACGGTTTCTTCCGGGGCGGGGTCGTCCACGCCGACCAGGGCATCGAGGTCGAGTACTGGACCGGCAAGGAGATCGGGGCCCGGCCGCCGGCCGAGTACCTGGCCGAGGGCCGCAAGGTCATGAACCTGAACGACGAGTACCTCTACTACGTCCTCGGCCAGCCCAACGACTTCACGTACCCCACGGGCCGCCGCATCTACGAGCAGTGGACACCGCTGGTCCTGCGGGGCACCACGCCGGTGCCGGCCCGCTACGACCCCCAGATCCTGGGTGCCCGATTCGCCGTCTGGTGCGACCTGTCCCGCTCGCAGACGCAGGCACAGGTGGCCGACGGGATCCGGCTGCCGCTGACGGCCCTGGCCCAGAAGGTCTGGGACGAGCGGAAGCCGGCCCTGACCTGGGACCAGTTCCGGGCATTGGCGGCGAAGGTGCGCTGAAGTGACCTGATGTTCGGCGTGGACGTGGTCGGTCCGGTTCGCGTACGTTCCCCGGCGGCGGCCGAGTGGCCGTCGCCGGCGCCCCGGGGAGGGGTGCCGTACGTTCCTGGGGGGAACCGCACCACATGCTCCGCAATCCGAACGGGCTTCCGTTTGCCGTCACAGCCCTGCTCGGCGGCACGATCCTCGCCGATGCCCTCAGCTTGTTCGCCACCTTCGAGCTCCGGACCGCCGTCACGGAGCACGCCGGGGGCGATGTGTCCGGGCGGGACCTCGCGATGGCGACCATGGCCGGGGTGGGCCTGCTCCAGATCCTGCTGTTCCTCGCGACCGCGACCGTCTTCATCATCTGGTTCCACCGGCTGCGCGCCAACGCCGAGGTCTGGGCCGGGGACCTCCTGGGCCGCACGCCCGGCTGGGCCATCGGCGGCTGGTTCGTCCCGCTCGCCAACCTCTGGATCCCGCGCGGGGTCGCCGCGGACATCTGGCGGGCCAGCCGTGCCGAGCCCTCCGCGGCCGACCGGCCGGGTGAACTCCTGTTGCTCAACGGCTGGTGGACGGCCTTCGTCGCCGACTGGATCGTGGCGCGGGTGGCGGGCCGGGTGTACGGCTGGGCCGAGACCTTCGAGGAGTACGCCTCCGCCGCGAACTGGCTCCTCGCGAGCGACGCGCTCGACATCGTCGCCGCCGTCCTCGCGATCCTCTTCGTGCGGCGTCTGACCTCTATGCAGCACGCCAAGGCCACTGGCATGATTCCGGCCGCAGTGACGAAAAGTCGCGCCCCGGCGCAGTAGTGGAAGTACTGCGTCCGAATCGCTGGCGAGGAGGCGTCCATGACGTCCGTGACGAGCACGAGCATGCAGGATCTGATCGACCGCGCCGACGTGCGGGGCCTCGCGGCCGCCGGGCTCGCGTGCCTGGACCGGTGTCTGCCCCTGCTCGCACCCGAGCGCGCCGAGGTGCTCCGGCCCGTGTGGGCCGCGGTGGCGCGCGGGGACGGCGGAGCGTGGGCCGAGGCTGTCGGCAAGGCGCGGGTCGAGCTGGACGGCGTGGGAGGCGAGGCCGTGGACGCCGGCGGGGTCGTGACGATGGTTCACGCGATGCTCGACGGAGTCCCCGCAGAGTGGGCCGATGAGCCCCTGCGGGCCTGGGCCGAGCGGTGCTCGGCGGTCGCGCTCGCCGTGCACCGCCTGTACGACGCGACCGAGACCGGCCCGCTCCACGCCGGCGAACTCCGCCGCCAGCAGGCCGTCCTGGAAGCCGCCGCGCACGGACCGACCGGTCTGCGCCGGGCCCGCGAGCTGTCCACCGAGGGCGGACGGGTGCTGCGCGCGGTCGTCTCGCGCCGGGCGCGGACCGCCTGAGCCGCGAGGGAAAGCAACGAGGGGGTGGCCGGCGCCGGCCACCCCCTCGCTTCGTACGGAACCTCGCTTCGTACGGAACCTCGCTTCGTACGGAACCTCGCTTCGTACGGAACGTCGGCTCAGGCCTCCGGCTCCGGCTCCGGCTCCTGGATCGACACCGAGGCGATCGCCTCGGCGATCTCCCGTTCCGCCGTGGCCTTGTCGAGGCCGAGGCCGGTCAGCACGCCCGCGCCGTCCTCGTGCTCCAGCAGCGCCAGCAGGATGTGCTCGGTGCCGACGTAGTTGTGGCCGAGGCGCAGGGCCTCGCGGAACGTCAGCTCCAGGACCTTCTTCGAGTCCGCGTCGAACGGGATCAGCGGCGGGATCTTCTCGGCCCGCGGCGGCAGTGTCGGGGTCACCGCGTCGCGCACCGCCTCCGCCGTCACGTCGTGCCCGGTCAGCCACCGCATGGCGAGCGACTCGGGCTCGGCGAGCAGTCCGAGGACGAGGTGACCGAGCACGATCTCCGCGTTGGCGGCCGTCCGGGCCTCCTCCTGCGAGGCCACGACCACCTTGCGGGCGCGCGGGGTGAAGCGGCTGAACCCTGCGTTCGGGTCCATCGTGGACGCGTCGGGGTCCTTCGCCACGAACCGCTTCTGGGCCGCCTGGCGGGTGACGCCCATGCTGCGGCCGATGTCGGTCCAGGAGGCGCCGGAGCGCCGGGCCTGGTCCACGAAGTGGCCGATGAGGTGGTCGGCGACGTCGCCGAGGTGGTCCGCCGCGATGACCGCGCCGGAGAGCTGCTCCAGGGCGTCGGAGTGGACCTTCTTGATCGCTTCGATGAGCTCGTCGAGACGGACGGGCACGTTCATTCCGGCTGGATTCGTCATGAGGCAACCCTAGGTTGACACCCCTGCACTGTCAACCTTCGGTTGACAGTGAAAAGGGCGCAGTGTGCCCAGCCCAGGGCGGGCGATGTCACGGAGGGAGGGGAGGGGCGGAAAAGGGAGACGACCGGGGCCGCCACCCCCCACAGGAGAGGCCCCGGTCGTCATCCACGGAGCCGCAGCACGGCTCCGTACTCCATACAGCGCCGGTGGTGCGCTTTCTGTCACACCGGCACGTGCACCCGCACGTGCAGCACGGCCCCGATCTCGAAGGTTGCAAGTTGTACAAAGACCCCGGACCGCGTGGACGCGGCGCGGGGACACGACGTAGCGTGCAGATGCGCGAGGTGGCGTGGCGGTGGTGACCAGCCGCGACGACGCGAGGACGCGACCGACGAACAGGGTTTGGGGAGTGCTGGGGGACGACGCGGAGCTGACGGCCGCGGTGCTCGCTGCGCAGGACGGGGACGAGAACGCGTTCCGGACTGTGTATCGCGCCGTGCATCCTCGGTTGGTCGGCTACATACGCACACTGGTCGGCGAGGGCGACGCCGAGGATGTCGCCTCGGAGTCCTGGCTCCAGATCACGCGCGACCTCGACCGCTTCAGCGGGGACGCGGACCGCTTCCGCGGCTGGGCTGCCCGGATCGCCCGCAACCGCGCGCTCGACCACATCCGGATGCGCGGCCGGCGGCCCGCCGTGGGAGCCGACGAGACCGAACTCACCGACAAGCCCGCCGACTCCGACACGGCGGACGAGGCACTGGAAGCCCTGGCCACCGGCCGCACCATGCACTTGATCGCCCAACTCCCGCAGGACCAGGCCGAGGCCGTCGTCCTGCGCGTCGTCGTCGGCCTGGACGCCAAGAGCGCCGCCGACACCCTGGGGAAGCGCCCCGGTGCCGTAAGGACCGCCGCGCACCGGGGTCTCAAGAAGCTCGCCGAACTCCTCGGGGCGGACGGAGTGGCTGACGGGACCGGTGGGGACGTCGTTCCGCTGGACGGTGTGCCTCCGCAACGCGGGCGCGGGCCGGGGCCCAAGGGTCCCGGCGGTGTGACGCATTCACGTCCGCGTACGCAGAAGGACATGTGATGGCCGACGAGCGCTACCAGTGGCTCGACCAGGAGGCCGCGGAGCGGCTGCTCCGGGGTGAGCCGGTCGATGCCCTCGACGATCCCGCACGGACCGAGGCCGGACGTCTCGCCGAGGCCCTCGACGCGGCCCGTACGCCGTCCATCGCCCGGGCCGGACAGGCCGAGCTTCCCGGCGAGGCGGCGGCAATGGCCGCCTTCCGCAGGACCACGGCCGAACGCGCTGCCCACGCCGCCCACGCCGAGCACACCGCCCGCGGCGGGCGCACCGAGCGTGCCGACCTGGGCCGGGTCCGCCTCGCCCCCGTCGCCGCGCCCGCGCGCCGCTGGGGGCGTTCCCTGCGGTACGGGCTGGCCGCCGCGGTCGCCGCCGTCACGGTCGGCGGGGTCGCCGTCGCCGCCGGTACGGGCATGCTGCCGATGGTCGGCCCCGAGCCCGCGACCTCCGTCACGGCGGGGGAGAGTCCCGATGCGCCGGTCGTCTCGGAGTCGCCCGGGATCCGGAAGGACCCCGAGGCCCCCTCGGTGGCACCGGGCGGCGGCGAACACTCACCGGGCTCGTCGCCCTCGCCCGGGACCTCGTCCTTCCCCGCCTCGCCCTCCGCGTCCGGGTCCCCTTCGCTCTCCATGCCGCCGGGCACCCGGCGCACCCCGGACCCGGGCCGGACGACGTCCCGCCCGGCCGGGGGCAAGAGCGCCGACGGGTCGACGGCGAAGGAGAAGGCCCTCAAGGCCTGCCGGGACTACCGGGCCGGCCGGCTCGACTCCGCCGGCAACCGGCAGCTCACGAGCACCCTGCGCAGCGGCGAGACGCTCCGCCGGTACTGCGACCGGATCCTCGGCTCCGGCGGCACGGGCGCGTCCGCCGATCCTCAGGAGGACGGCAAGAAGGACGACGGCACGAAGGACGACGGCAAGGACGACGGGAAGAGCGACGGGAAGAGCGACGGCGCGGCCGACGGCAAGGACGACGGGAAGAAGGATTCCCGTCGGCAGACCGGCGGGAGCGACAGCGGGAACGACGGCGAGAACGAAGGCTCCGAGCGCCGGAACCGCAGCTCAGAGAGCGCGGACAGGAACCGCCACGGCGCCCTTCTCGCACCAGGTGTGACACTTTCCGGGCCGTCGGCGCAGTACTGAGTGAGCCGACTGGTCATCGGCCGCGCGTGAGCCGGGGTTCCCCCCGTACCTACGGCTCCGCGCACCCGGCGCGGGTGGGGCACGTTCCCCCGGTCCCACCCGCGCCCTTTCTTCTCCCCGCCGCTACCAGTGGACGACGACCTTGTCGCCGGGCTTCACCTGGTCGAAGAGGGCCGAGAGCTTCGCCTTGTCCCGGACGTTGACGCAGCCGTGCGAGGCCCCGTTGTAGCCGCGGGCCGCGAAGTCCGCCGAGTAGTGCACCGCCTGGCCGCCGCTGAAGAACATCGCGTACGGCATGGGCGTGTGGTAGATCGTCGACGTCCACTTGCGGGCCTTCCAGCCCACGCTGAACGTGCCCTCGCGGGTCGGGGTGTTCTCCGAGCCGAAGCGGACGTCCATGGACGAGACGACCCGGCCGTCGATCATCCAGGCCAGGGTCCGGCTCTCCTTGCTGATGCACAGCACCCGGCCGGTCATGCAGCGCGCGTCCGGGGTGTCCAGCTGGTTCGTGGTCGACGGCTTCAGCTCGTCGGCGGTCGGCTTCCGGCTGGCCGTGAGCAGCCGCTGCCAGGTCGTCTCGTCGACCGAACCCGTGCCCGGCAGCCCCTGCTTCTTCTGGAACGCCGTGACCGAGGCCGCCGTCATCGTCCCGTAGAAGCCGGTGGGAGCCCGGTCGAAGTGGCCGAGCTGACGGAGCCGCGCCTGGAGCTCGCGGACCTGCTCGGTCTCGTCGCCGTCGCCCATGAGGGCCTTGGGCGCCGGCGCCCCGGTGCTGGGAGTGGCGGAGGGGGACGGCGGCTTGTCGTCGGTCGTCGGCGTGGCGGTCGGGGCATCGGTGGGGGCGGACGTCGTCGCCTTCGGCGCCTGCGTCGTCGGGCTCGCGCCGCCGCCTCCGGGGCCGGCCGCCTCGGGCGTACAGCCCACGGCCAGCGCCACCACCGCTGCTGCCAGTACCGCTCTGCGTATGACGGACGTGGTCCGCTTCATCGTTGCCCCCCGAGGCGAGTCGTGTGTGTACGTAGGGATGCTTTCCGCGCGCGTGCGGTTGCGTACGCGCGTATGAAGATCGGAGAGAAGTGCGGGCAAGCTGTGAGGAAGGTCCCAGCGTGCTGCCCTCCACCGGCCGCACGCCCGCCGCTACAGTCCGTCGCGAGGGTCGGTACCGCTGAGCAGCAGGTCTATCGGGAAGGCACAACACATGGCGCGCGAGTCGGAGTCGGGGCTGCCGATCGAGCCGGTCTACGGGCCGGGGGCTCTGGAGGGGTGGGATCCCGCCGGGAAGCTGGGCGAGCCGGGCGCGTACCCCTTCACGCGCGGCGTCTACCCGTCGATGTACACGGGCCGTCCCTGGACGATGCGGCAGTACGCGGGCTTCGGTACGGCGGTCGAGTCGAACGCCCGTTACAAGCAGCTGATCGCGAACGGCACGATGGGCCTGTCGGTGGCGTTCGACCTGCCGACGCAGATGGGCCACGACTCGGACGCGGCGATCTCCTCGGGTGAGGTCGGCAAGGTGGGTGTCGCGATCGATTCGATCGACGACATGCGGGTCCTGTTCGACGGCATCCCGTTGGACAAGGTCTCGACGTCGATGACGATCAACGCCCCTGGGTCTCTCCTTCTGCTGCTGTACCAGTTGGTGGGTGAGGAGCAGGGTGTTCCGGCGGACAAGCTGACGGGCACGATCCAGAACGACGTGCTGAAGGAGTACATCGCGCGGGGCACGTACATCTTCCCGCCGAAGCCGTCCCTGCGTCTGATCGCGGACATCTTCAAGTACTGCCGGGCCGAGATCCCGAAGTGGAACACCATCTCGATCTCCGGCTACCACATGGCCGAGGCAGGTGCCTCGCCCGCGCAGGAGATCGCGTTCACCCTCGCCGACGGCATCGAGTACGTGCGTACGGCGGTCGCGGCCGGCATGGACGTCGACGACTTCGCCCCGCGTCTGTCGTTCTTCTTCGTGGCGCGCACGACGATCCTGGAGGAGGTCGCGAAGTTCCGTGCGGCCCGGCGGATCTGGGCGCGGGTGATGAAGGAGGAGTTCGGGGCGAAGAACCCCAAGTCGCTGATGCTCCGCTTCCACACCCAGACCGCCGGTGTGCAGCTGACCGCCCAGCAGCCCGAGGTCAACCTGGTCCGTGTCGCCGTCCAGGGCCTCGCGGCGGTCCTCGGCGGCACGCAGTCCCTGCACACGAACTCCTTCGACGAGGCGATCGCGCTCCCGACGGACAAGTCGGCCCGTCTGGCTCTGCGTACGCAGCAGGTTCTGGCGTACGAGACGGACGTGACGGCCACGGTCGACCCGTTCGCGGGCTCGTACGTCGTCGAGAAGATGACCGACGACGTCGAGGCCGCGGCCCTTGAGCTGATGGCGAAGGTCGAGGACATGGGCGGCGCGGTCGCGGCGATCGAGCGTGGTTTCCAGAAGAGCGAGATCGAGCGCTCGGCCTACCGGATCGCGCAGGAGACCGACAGCGGCGAGCGGGTCGTCGTCGGCGTCAACCGGTACACGATCGACGTCGAGGAGCCCTACGAGCCCCTCCGCGTCGACCCGGCGATCGAGGCCCAGCAGGCCGAACGCCTCGCCAAGCTCCGCGCCGAGCGCGACCAGGCGGCCGTGGACGCGGCCCTCGTGGAGCTGAAGAAGGCGGCCGAGGGCACGGACAACGTCCTCTACCCGATGAAGGACGCCCTCAAGGCCCGTGCCACCGTCGGCGAAGTCTGCAACGCGCTGCGCGAAGTCTGGGGCACGTACGTCCCGACCGACGCGTTCTAGCCCTCCAGGCCCCGTAGACGCAGGTCACGCAGGTCACAGCGGAGTGTCGTACTCGTGTGCGACACTCCGCTTTATGTTGGGTGTCACCGATCTGTCGACCTATCTCGTGGGGCTCGTCCTCATCATCCTGCTGCCGGGGCCGAACTCGCTGTACGTGCTGTCCGTTGCCGCCCGCAAGGGCACGCGGACCGGGTACAAGGCCGCCGCCGGAGTCTTCACCGGGGACGCGGTCCTGATGACGCTGGCCGCGCTCGGCGCGGCCTCGCTCCTCCAGACCACGCCGCTCCTCTTCACCGTCGTGAAGTACGCGGGCGCCGGCTACCTGGCCTGGATGGCGTACGGGATGCTGCGGTCCGCCTGGTCGATGTGGCGCGGCCAGGGCGGATCGGCGGACGAGGAGCCGGAGCAGGCCGTGCCCGCGCCGGCCGAGCGTCCGTACCGCCGCGCGCTGCTCATCAGCCTGTTCAACCCGAAGGCGATCCTCTTCCTGATCTCGTTCTTCGTGCAGTTCGTGGACCCCGCGTACGCCTACCCGGCCCTGTCCTTCCTGGTGCTCGGCACGCTGCTCCAGATCGGCAGCTTCCTCTATCTCACGATGCTGATATTCGGCGGGACGCGGCTGGCGGCCGCGTTCCGGAGCCGTCGTCGGCTGTCCGCCGGGGCGACCTCGGCGGCGGGTGCGCTCTTCCTCGGCTTCGCCGCGAAGCTGTCGCTCAGCAGCGCCGCCTGACCCTGAGGCCGCTTGTCCCCGGTTTTGCTTGACCCTGACACCGTGTGAGGCCGTTCCGTAGGGGGCGTCATGTTTGTTATCGGAGACTTCGCCCGGCACGGGCGGGTGTCGGTCCGCATGCTGCGTCACTACGACGCCATCGGGCTGCTGCGCCCGGCCCGGGTCGACCCGCACACGGGCTACCGCTTCTACACGGGGGAGCAGCTCGCCCGGCTCAACCGTGTCATCGCGTTCAAGGACCTCGGCTTCACCCTCGAACAGGTGGGGGCGATCCTCGACGAGCAGATCGACGCGGACGAGCTGCGGGGCATGCTGCGTCTGCGCCAGGCCGAGCTGGAAGCGGCCCTGGAGGCGGCGCGGGCCCGGCTCACCCAGGTCGGTGCGAGGCTCCGAGCCATCGAGACGGAGGGACGCATGTCCACCCAGGACGTCGTCGTCAAGAAGATCCCCGCCGTGCGCATCGCCGAGCTGAGCACGGTCGCCGCGAGCTTCGGCCCGCACGACATCGGCCCCGCCATCGGGCCGCTCTACGCGGAGCTGTGCGGCCGCCTCGAAGCCGCGGGCCTCACCGGCTTCGGTCCGGGGATCGCGTACTACGAGGACGCGGGCAAGGGCGACGGCTCCGTCCTCGTGCACGCCGGCATGACCGTTCCCGAGGGGACCGTCGTGGCGGGCGTCGAGGTGCACGTCCTGCCCGGCATCGAGGAGGCCGCGACCATCGTCCACCGGGGCTCGATGGACGACATCCTGCCGACCGCGCAGACCCTGGCCCGCTGGATGGAGACCAACGGCTACGCGTCGCAGCACTACGCGCGCGAGCTGTACCTGGAGTGCCCGGAGGACCGTTCGCAGTGGGTGACGGAGATCCAGGAGGCGATCGTCCGCGCCTGAGGCGAACCCTTGAGGCGAAACCCGAGGCGAACCCTGACGTGAAGAGGGGGAGGGGCCCGGGACCCCCGCACGGGTTCCCGGGCCCCTCCTCTCTTCGGCCGCCTACTTCCGGGCGGCGCCGCGCTTCCGCAGCTCCTTGCGGAGCCGCAGCGCGCGGCGCGCCAGACGGCGGACCTGCGGATGCCGGGGCAGGGGGAGGCCGCCCGGCAGGTTCAGGACGGTGAGGCGCCGGCGGGTGAAGTGGTGCCGGGTGCGCTCGGCGTGCGGGCCCGACAGGTGCCGTGCCGCGGCCTCCCGCAGGTCGGCCCGGATCTTCGGCTGCATGGCGAAGCCGACCGCGGCGACCAGGTCGTTCAGCTCCGCCACGTCCGGGACCGGCCCGGCCGGCTCGTCCGCGCCGCCCTCCTCCAGGGGCGGGACGACCGCGTCCACCACGGTGAGCGGGATCCGGTTGCTGTTCTGGAAGGGGGTGAGCCGCTCCAGGAGCGGGCCCGTGCCGACCCGGGCGACCGGCAGCCCGTAGAAGGCGTGCGCCGTGAGCAGCGCCGTGGAGAAGCAGCCGACCACGAGGGCGGGCCGCAGCTCGCGGTAGAGCGCCTCGGCGAGGACGGGCCGGTCCTCGACGGTCAGCTCGGCACCGAGCCGCTCCGCCTCGTCCACCAGCGACCGCGACCAGGCGTCCGGGGCGGTCGGGTGGGGCTTGAAGACGAGCTTCCGGTGGCCCCGGGCGATCGCGCCGCGGACCATCCGCAGGTGCAGCTCCTCCTCCTCGGCGGCGGTGACCAGCTGCAGGGCGGCCAGGTACTGGCCGAGGAGCAGCGCGGGGCCCTCCTCGCGCGTTCCCGGTCCCGCGGCCGGTCCGGAGAGTTCCTCGACGACCTTCGTGAAGGCCTCCACCGGTACGGCCTCCGGCGGCGCCCCGAACTCGGCGAGCAGCAGCGGTTCGAGCCCGGGGACGAGGTCCAGGTGGAGCAGCCTGCGGACCCGTCCGCCGATCAGCGGGTCGATCTTGTTACGGGTCGGCCCGTAGCTCATGAGACCGTCGGCGTACGCCGTGATCGGCGCGTCGGGCAGCAGCTGGGCGATGGCGAGCGCGGGTGTCACCTGGAGGGATTCCAGGGCGAGTTCGACCCGGTCGTCACCGAGCTCCCAGAGCAGCCGCAGATGGCGCTGGAGCATCGCCATGTCCTGTCCCCGGGGCGTCCAGCCGGCGGGGTGGAGCGGGGAGATCGTCTCGTTCCAGGACAGGACGGAGTCGAAGCGGCCGCGCAGCCGCTCGAAGCCCTCGGCCTCGTCGAGGGCGGGTGTCGTCTCGGGCACGGCGGCGTTGTTGGTGACGAGCAGGATCCGGCGGTCGGCCCGGCCGAAGCAGCCGCTGTCCAGTGCGGCGGCCAGGGTTGCCGCCCCGTAGAGGGTGGAGGCGCAGAAGATCTGTGTGGTGCGTCGGGCGCTCATGCCGCCACCTCCGGGGAACCGTTCGCGCCGGCCCCGGAGACAGGCGTCGACACCGACACCGACACCGACACGGACCCGGACACCGCCTCGGCCGTCGACACCGACACCGCCGCAGGTGTCGGATCCGGTGCCGCCGGTGGCGGTGCGGGGCGCTGCTTCCGCAGTTTCCGCAGCAGCGTCGCGCGGTCCCCGCCCATCGACGTGAGGGCCTCGTCGAGGACCGCCTGCGGCATCCGGCGCAGCGCTCCCGCGCTCATCGCCTTCAACTGGCGTGCCACCTCGGGTTCGAATCGTCCGATCCCGCCGATGTGATGGGAAATCAGTGCGCAATACGTCCGCACCGCTTTGGGGAGAAGGAGATCAGCGTCCCGGTCCTTCGCCGTTTCCTCGATCACCAGGTCGAATGCACGGATGAAATCCAATTGCCGGACATCGCCGATCTGGGTGAGCGAGGTCGCGACTCCGCGCCGGTAGAAGACGCCGAGCTCCCCGATCGCCGCGAACGATTCCGCCTCGCGGTGCAGCTTCCAGATCCAGGGCCGGTCCTCGGCCGTCCGCAGGCCGTGCGGGAAGTGGAGGAGCCCGCGCTCCAGGAGCCGTCGGTGGTAGATCCCGGCCCACGCGTACGGGTAGTCGACGGAGGTCGTCCGGTGGGCCGGCAGTATCGCGTCGCGCGGGTCGAGCACCTCGTCGCGGCGCGGGACCGGCACCCCGCGGACCGAGCGGCTGCGGCCCGAGACGGAGACGTGGCCGGTGCGCAGGAAGTCGCAGCCCAGCTCGTCCATGGCGGCGACGAGCCGCCCGTAGTAGCCGGGTGAGAGCCAGTCGTCCCCGTCGAGGAAGGTCACGTACTCGCCGCGGGCCGCGTCGAGGCCGGTGTTGCGGGCCGTGGCGAGTCCTTCGTTGCGTTCGTGCCTGAGCAGGACGGCACCCGGGACGTCGTGTACGGCCCGTTCGAGGAGTTCGGGAGTCCCGTCGGACGAGCAGTCGTCGACAAGGAGGAACTCGAAGTCCTCGCGGGCGTTGGCACGCAGGCTGGTGAGGGTGTCGGGGGCATATGTCTGCACGTTGAAGAACGGCACGACCACGGAGAGCTTGACCACGTGGCCGACGCTAGGCGCCGACCCGGCACGCCCCCCGACCGGTGGGGGGATATTCGGTGAACACCAAGCGGCGGGCCGCTTAACCGCCTTTACCTACAAGGAAATCCGGCCCCGCCCCGCAGCGATTCCGGCCGGAATCCGACCCGTTTAACACGTCGGAGAGGCGCTGTTCACCCGTTGTTGTGACTCAGTTGGGCCGGAAAGCGGAATGCCCTTCTAGCGTCCTCGACGTGCCAGCAAGTACCAACGAGGCAGTACGAGTAGCCGTACTCGCCGACTCCGACACCCGGTGGAAATGGGGCGCCCTCACGGCGCGCCGCCTCACCACGGCGACAGCCGAACCCACCGGATTCGTCCTACGGGGCCGGGCCACACCCACCCCCCGCCAGCTCGCCGAGACCGGGGTGTCCACGACCACCCCGGGCGAGGTGACGGGCGCGGAGTTCCTCCGTGCCGTACGGGACGCGGCGGAGCGCGGCGAGGGATACGACGTCGTCGTCCTCGCGCTGGTCGGCGGCACCGTCCGGGCCGTCCTCCAGGGCCTGGCCGATCTGGCCCTGGACCGGCGCCCGGTGATCGTCACCGGCTACGTCGGCGTCGTCTACGAGAAGCTCACCGACGGGCTCCTCCTGCGCCACGGCGCCGACGTCGTCCTCGCCAACTCCCGGCACGACGCCGAGCGGTTCCGCGCCGTGTACGAGGGCGTGGGCGCCGGCTCCGACTCGGTCGTCGAGGCCGCGCTGCCCTTCCTCGGCGGCGCCCCGCACACCCCCGAGGCCGGCCGCGACACCCTCGTCTTCGCCGCCCAGCCGTCCGTGCCCGCCACCCGGGCCGAGCGGAGCTACGTCCTGCGGCGGCTGATCGACCACGCCCGCCTCCACCCGGGCCGCGAGGTGCTCCTCAAGCTCCGCTCCAAGCCGGGCGAACACACCACGCACCTGGAGGAGTTCCCCTTCCAGAAGCTGGTCCGCGACCTCGACCCGCCCGCCAACTTCCGCCTCGTGTACGGACACATGGGCGAGGTCCTCGACCGCACCGACCTCCTGGTCACCGTCTCCTCCACGGCCGCGCTCGAAGCCCTCCACCGCCGCGTCCCCACCGCGATCCTCACCGACCTCGGGGTCCGCGAGGCGCTCGGCAACCACCACTTCGTCGGCTCCGGCCTGCTGACCTCCTTCGACGGACTCGACAAGGGACACGTCCCCATACCGGACGACACCTGGCTCGCCCGGCAGGGCGTGGCCTCCGACAGCCCGTACGAAGCGGCCTTCGACGCCGCTCGCGACCGGGTCGCCGCACTCCTGGCGCTCCCCGCGCTGCCCCCGATCACCCCCTACTACACAGCGGAGACGGCCCCCGGCTACCTGCCCGGGATCCTCGCCCGCCACCGCCTGGACGTCACCGCGCAGGAGCCCCGCGAGAGCGGCCTCCGCCGGGTCGTCCGGGAGGCGGCGCGGGGCGCGTACCGGCACGGAGTGCAGCGCGTGGCCCCCGTCATCCGCCGGCTGGGAGAACTCTGATGACGACCGCCGCCACGCCGCCCCCGCGGCACACCGCCACCGTGCTCGCCGTGATCCCCGCCCGGGGCGGCTCCAAGGGCGTCCCCGCCAAGAACCTCGCCCCGGTGGCCGGTGTCCCGCTCGTGGCCCGCGCCGTCCGCGCCTGCCTCGGCGCCCGCCCGGTCACCCACGTCGTGGTCTCCACCGACGACGCCGCCATCGCGGCGGCGGCCCGCACCGCCGGAGCCGAGGCCGTGCACCGCCCCGCCGAGATCGCGGGCGACACCGCGACCAGCGAGGCCGCCGTCCTGCACGCGATGGACGCCTTCGAGGCCACCCACGGCCGCCCGGCCGACGTCGTCCTCCTGGTCCAGTGCACCAGCCCCTTCCTCACCTCGGCAGAGGTCGCGGAGACCGTCGAGCGCGTCGCCTCGGGCGCCGCCGACACGGCCTTCACGGCCGCGCCGTCCCACGGCTTCCTCTGGCGGGCGGCCTCCGGCCCCGACGCTGCCGACGGCGCCGAGGGCGTCAACCACGACAAGGCGCACCGCCCGCGCCGCCAGGACCGGGAGCCCGAGTACCTGGAGACCGGCGCCGTCTACGCGATGGACGCGGCCGGCTTCCGTACCCACGGACACCGCTTCTTCGGCCGTACCGCGCTCGTCGTCACCGACCCCTCCCGGGTCCTGGAGATCGACGACCCGCACGACCTCGCCCGCGCCAAGGCCCTCGCGCCGCTCCTCGACGAGCCCGCCACCCCCGGCTTCGGCGACATCGACGCGGTCGTCCTCGACTTCGACGGCACCCAGACCGACGACCGGGTCCACCTC
Source organism: Streptomyces sp. NPDC056169 (assembly GCF_042268445.1). Classification (NCBI taxonomy): domain Bacteria; kingdom Bacillati; phylum Actinomycetota; class Actinomycetes; order Kitasatosporales; family Streptomycetaceae; genus Streptomyces; species Streptomyces sp. NPDC056169. The sequence goes on from NZ_JBHJUO010000007.1 coordinate 68,582, forward strand.
GACGCCGAGGGACGCGAGTTCGTCTCCGCGCACCGCGGCGACGGCCTCGGCATCGCGGCCCTGCGCCGCGCCGGCCTCCCCGTCCTCATCCTCTCCACCGAACAGAACGCCGTCGTCGCCGCCCGCGCCCGCAAGCTCAAGATCCCCGTCCTGCACGGCATCGACCGCAAGGACCGGGCCCTCAAGGAGTGGTGCGACGCCGAGGGCATCGACCCCCAGCGCGTGCTCTACGCCGGCAACGACGTCAACGACCTGCCCTGCTTCCACCTCGTCGGCTGGCCCGTCGCGGTGAGCAGCGCCCACGACTCCGTACGGGCCGCGGCCCGCGCGGTCACCGCCACCCCCGGTGGCTTCGGAGCGATCCGCGAGATCGCGGCCTGGCTCCTCGGACCCGAGCTCGACACCCCCGCACCCCGCATCCCCAACTCGTAAGGAACAGCACCATGAGCACCCGTCTGCGCACCTTCGGTTCGAAGACCGCCGGCCCCGGCCAGCCCGTCTACATCACCGGCGAGATCGGCATCAACCACAACGGCGACCTCGAGAACGCCCTCGCCCTCGTCGACGTCGCCGCCGAGGCCGGCTGTGACGCCGTCAAGTTCCAGAAGCGCACCCCGGAGATCTGCACCCCGCGCGACCAGTGGGACATCGAGCGCGACACCCCCTGGGGCCGCATGACGTACATCGACTACCGCCACCGCGTGGAGTTCGGCGAGGACGAGTACCGCGCCATCGACGAGCACTGCAAGAAGCGCGGCATCGACTGGTTCGCCTCCCCGTGGGACACCGAGGCCGTCGCCTTCCTGGAGAAGTTCGACGTCCCGGCCCACAAGGTCGCCTCCGCCTCCCTCACCGACGACGAGCTGCTCCGCGCCCTGCGCGCCACCGGCCGTACGGTCATCCTCTCCACGGGCATGTCCACCCCGAAGCAGATCCGCCACGCGGTCGAGGTCCTCGGCTCGGACAACATCCTGCTCTGCCACGCCACCTCGACGTACCCGGCCAAGGCCGAGGAGCTCAACCTCCGTGTGATCAACACGCTGAAGGACGAGTACCCGAACGTCCCGATCGGCTACTCCGGCCACGAGACCGGCCTGCAGACCACCCTCGCCGCCGTCGCCCTCGGCGCCACCTTCGTCGAGCGCCACATCACCCTCGACCGCGCCATGTGGGGCTCCGACCAGGCCGCCTCCGTCGAGCCGCAGGGCCTCCAGCGCCTCGTCCGCGACATCCGCACCATCGAGACCGCCCTCGGCGACGGCGTCAAGAAGGTCTACGAGTCGGAGCTCGGCCCGATGAAGAAGCTCCGCCGGGTCCAGGGGCTCGTCGCCGCATGACCGGGCAGCTGGCGTTCGTCGAGAGCCCGGTCCAGCTCCTCAACGTCCTGGAATGGGCGCACACGCAGGCGCCCGACCGGGCGCCCGGCGCGGCACCCGCCCCCGGAGCGTCCGCTCCGGACGAGCCCGTCGGCACGTCAGCCGCGGCGTCCCGCACCACGGACGCCCTCACCCCGGGGGCGGCACCCGCCCCCACCCCGGGGGCGACGCACGCGACGCCCGCCCCCACTCCGGCGGCCGCCCCGGCTTCCGCGCCCGCCCTCACGGTCGTCGTCCTCTCGCCGACCGACCCCATGTCGCGGGGCCAGCTGCGCCGCATGGCCCAGCTGGCCCGCGACGAGGGCTTCACCGTCCACTGGCAGGAGGCCCGCGGCGGCCGGGGCGCGCTCGTCCGCACCCTGCGGCAGCTCGCCCCGCCGCTGCGCCGGGCGGAGCGGGTCATCATCGGCGACCCGTTCTCCCGCTACGTCCAGCTGCTCCTGTCGCTCTTCTCGCCCCGGCACCTGACGGTGGTCGACGACGGCACCGCCACCATGGAGTTCGCCGCCCAGCTCGGCCGCGGCGAGCGCCTGGTGCGCTGGCACCGCAAGGGCAGCCTGGGCCCGCGCGAGCTGGTCCTCGCCCCGGTGACCTCGCTGGCCCGGCGGCGACTGGCCCCGGCCCGCGGCCGTACGGTCGAGATCTTCACGTCGCTGCCCGTCGAGGCCCCGGCCGGCATCGAGGTCACGGAGAACTCCTACGCCTGGACCCGGTCCCGCTTCGGCCCCCCGCTGCTGACCGGCGGCGCGGACCTGGTGGGCACCTCGCTGGTCGAGACGGGCGTGGTCGACGCCGATCACTACGCGCGCGTGGTCGCGGAACTGGCCCGCGCCCACGGCGCGACCCGCTACTTCGCGCACCGCCGCGAGAGCGCCGAGAAGCTGCACCGCATAGCGGTCGAGACCGGCCTCCAGGTGGTCCGGCCGGACCTGCCCCTGGAGCTGATCGCCCGCCGCGGCCCGATCGGCCGGACGGTCGTCAGCTTCCCGTCCACGGTCGTCCACACCCTGCCGCTGGCCCTCGCCGGTACGGGGGTGAAGGTCGCGGTCATCGAGGTCGCGCCCGAGTGGCTGCGGGCCACCGCCTCGCCGCGCGCCCAGGGCTTCCTGTCCGGAGTGGCGGGCACGGCGGCCCACGAGGTCGACCGGCTCACCGCACGGGTCACAGGGGCCACGGGAGCCACAGGGGCCGCAGGAACGGCCTGACGGATCAATCGGGCCGAATTCGGCCGAGCGTACCCACACCGAAGGGCCTTCATGCCTGCCAAACCGAGATTCTTTCCCCTAACGGGCTGAACTTTTGGTGATCAACGGGCAGTTGACCACTCAAGGGGCCTACCCTTCACAAGGTGAACCAGTTGAAGTCCCGTGAGCCAGGCTCCGCCACCCTGCCCGGAACGCTGTCCGCACCCCTGCGCGCCGAACTGATCGCCTTCCGCAGGGACTTGCACATGCACCCCGAGCTGGGCAACCAGGAGTTCCGTACGACCGCCGCGCTCAAGGCCCGCCTGGAGGCGGCCGGCCTCGCGCCGAAGGTCCTGCCGGGCGGCACCGGGCTCATCTGTGACATCGGCACCCCGGACCGTCACCGCCCCATGCTCGCGATCCGCGCCGACCTCGACGCGCTGCCCATCCCCGACGTGAAGACCGTCGCCTACCGCTCCACCGTGGCCAACCGCGCGCACGCCTGCGGACACGACGTCCACACCACCACCGTCCTGGGCGCCGGGCTCGTCCTCGCCGAGCTCGACCGGCAGGGCCTCCTCCCGAACGCGGTACGGCTCCTCTTCCAGCCCGCCGAGGAAGTGCTGCCCGGCGGCGCCGCCGACGCGATCGAGGCCGGAGTGCTCGACGGCGTCGGCCGCATCATCGCCGTCCACTGCGACCCCAGGGTGGACGCGGGGAAGATCGGACTCCGTTCCGGCCCCATCACCTCGGCCTGCGACCGGCTGGAAGTCACCCTCGACGGCCCCGGCGGCCACACCGCCCGCCCGCACCTCACCACCGACCTCGTCACCGCCGCCGCCCGCGTCGCCACCGACGTCCCGGCCGTCCTCGCCCGCCGAGTCGACGCCCGCTCGGGCCTCTCGGTCACCTGGGGCCGCATCGAGGCCGGCCACGCCTGCAACGTCATCCCGCAGCACGCCGAGCTCTCCGGCACCGTCCGCTGCCTCGACCTGCCGACCTGGCGCGACGCGCCCGACCTGGTCCACGCGGCGATCGACGAGATCGCGACCCTGCACCGCGCGAAGTCGACGGTGAACTACGTCCGGGGCGTCCCCCCGGTCGTGAACGACGCGGTCGTCACCGACCTGCTCGCCGACGCGATGACCGCCCGCCGCGGACCGTATGCGATCGAGGACACCGAGCAGAGCCTCGGCGGCGAGGACTTCTCCTGGTACCTGGAGCACGTCCCCGGCGCCATGGCCCGCCTCGGCGTCCGCACCCCCGGCGACACCCGCGTCCGCGACCTGCACGCGGGCGACTTCGACGTGGACGAACGCTGCATCGAGACGGCCGTGGAACTCTTCACCGCCGCGGCCCTGCTCGACCGCAAGGCCTGATCCGGTCGCCCCGGGCGGCCGGGGACGGGGCGGGAGCGCGGGGTGTCGTCCACCATCCGGCGGTCCCGCCGACCGTAGGGTGGTCGGAGCGTCACATCGCGGTCCCGCCGCCCGCGTCGGGTCTCGGGGTGTCGGACCGTCTCCGTGCCGCTACCGTCTGGTACGACTCGTGGGCGTCGATCCGGTAACGACTCATGAACGGGTCTTTAACTGACATCTACGCGCGTTACGATCGCCCGAAACCAGCGCCGGAAGAGGCGCTTTCGGTCAGTCTTGAAGGGACCTCCTCGTGCGCCGGGTATCCAAGATCACCGCCGCGTGTGCTGTCACTGCGGCTCTCGCTCTCACTGCCACCGCCTGCGGGGAGTCCTCCACCGGGGACTCGGGCTCCGACTCGGGCACCATCAAGGTCGGCATGGCCTACGACGTGGGTGGTCGTGGCGACAACTCCTTCAACGACTCCGCCGCGCGCGGTCTCGACAAGGCCAAGGCCGACCTCGGTGTCGAGACCAAGGAGCTCACCGCGAAGAACGGTGAGACCCCGGCCGACCGCGAGCAGCGCCTCGCCTCCCTCGCCGAGGGCGGCTACAACCCGGTCATCGGTGTCGGCTTCGCCTACAAGGACGCGATCGACAAGACCGCGGCGAAGTTCCCGAAGACCACCTTCGGCCTCATCGACTCGGTCTCCGAGCAGAAGAACGTCGACTCGATCGTCTTCACCGAGGAGCAGGGCTCGTACCTCGCCGGTGTCGCGGCCGCGGAGAAGTCGAAGGACGGCAAGATCGGCTTCATCGGTGGTGTCGACCTCCCGCTGATCAAGAAGTTCGCCGCCGGCTTCCAGCAGGGCGTCAAGGAGACCAACCCGGACGCCACGGTCCAGATCCAGTACCTCTCCACCGGTACGGACCTGTCCGGCTTCGGTGCCCCGGACAAGGGCAAGGCCGCTGCCAAGGGCATGCTCGACAAGGGCATCGACGTCATCTTCGCCGCCGCGGGCGGCTCCGGCGCCGGCTCCATCGAGGCCGTCGCCGCGAAGCCGGGCGCCTGGGCGATCGGCGTCGACTCGGACCAGGCCAAGGACCCGGCCCTGTCGAAGTACGCCGGCTCGATCCTCACCTCGGTCGTCAAGAACGTCGACACCGGTGTCTACGAGCTCATCAAGTCCGAGAAGGACGGCAAGCCGCTGACCGGCACGCACACCTACTCGCTCGCCGAGGACGGCGTCTCCCTGACCACCACGGGTGACCACCTCAAGGACATCCAGGCCAAGCTGGACGCGGCCAAGAAGAAGATCGTCGACGGTCAGATCAAGGTCGCCACGACCCTCTGACACACGTCGCGAAGGGGGCCCGGAGAGCGGCTTCGGCCGACACTCCGGGCCCCCTTTCACACCTGTGCCCGCGGGCAGTTGAACATTTTGGCGACGCTACGCGCGTAGCTATCGCCCGGTGCGGGTATTTTTCGCCACCGAGCCCCGCCCGCGGCCGTGTTCCGGTCTGCTCCCTGTCCCAGCCTTCCGCTCCCACGCTCCCTGCCTTGGAGAGTGCGTCATCAAAGCCTCCAGCCCCAACGCCGTAGAACTCCGCGGCATCACCAAGCGATTCCCCGGAGTCGTGGCCAACCACGACATCGACATCACCGTGCGCCGCGGCACCGTCCACGCCCTCGTGGGCGAGAACGGCGCGGGCAAGTCGACCCTGATGAAGATCCTCTACGGCATGCAGAAGCCGGACGAGGGCACCATCGCGATCGACGGCGAGCAGGTGTCGTTCAACAACCCCGGTGACGCCATCGCCCGCGGCGTCGGCATGGTGCACCAGCACTTCATGCTCGCGGACAACCTCACCGTCCTCGAGAACGTCGTCCTCGGCTCCGAGAAGCTCTACGGCATCGGAGACAAGGCCCGCGCCAAGATCAAGGAGATCTCCGACGCGTACGGCCTCGGCGTCCGTCCGAACGTCCTCGTCGAGGACCTCGGCGTGGCCGACCGCCAGCGCGTGGAGATCCTCAAGGTCCTCTTCCGCGGCGCCCGCACCCTGATCCTCGACGAGCCGACCGCCGTGCTCGTCCCGCAGGAGGTCGACGCGCTCTTCGACAACCTGCGCGAGCTCAAGGCCGAGGGCCTCACCGTCATCTTCATCTCGCACAAGCTGGGCGAGGTCCTCGCCGTCGCCGACGACATCACCGTCATCCGGCGCGGCACGACCGTCGGCACCGCCGACCCGGCCAACACCACGACCAAGCAGCTCGCCGAGCTGATGGTCGGCAGCGAGCTGCCGTCCCCGGAGACCCGCGAGTCGACCGTGACGGACGTACCGATGCTGACGGTCCAGGACCTGTCGCTCAGCGCCGTCGACCCGGACGGCGTCGTCCGCTCCGTCCTCGACGGCATCAGCCTCACCATCCACAAGGGCGAGGTCCTCGGCATCGCCGGTGTCGAGGGCAACGGCCAGTCCGAGCTCGTCGACGCGATCATGGGCATGCGCAACCCCGACTCGGGCGTGCTGACCCTCGACGGCGCCGACATCTCCACCGCCCCGACCCGGAAGCGGCGCGAGGAAGGCATCGGCTGCATCCCCGAGGACCGCCACCGGCACGGTCTCCTCCTGGAGGCCCCGCTCTGGGAGAACCGGATCCTCGGCCACGTCACCGAGCGGCCCAACTCCAAGGGCGTCCTGCTCGACCTGAAGGGTGCCCGCAAGGACACCGAGCGGATCGTCAAGGAATACGACGTCCGCACGCCCGGCATCGAGGTCACGGCGGCCTCGCTCTCCGGCGGCAACCAGCAGAAGCTGATCGTCGGCCGCGAGATGAGCCACAACCCCAAGCTGCTGATCGCCGCGCACCCCACCCGGGGCGTGGACGTCGGCGCGCAGGCGCAGATCTGGGACCAGATCCGCGAGGCGCGCCGCGACGGCCTCGCCGTCCTGCTGATCTCCGCGGACCTGGACGAGCTGATCGGCCTCTCCGACACCATGCGCGTGATGTACCGCGGCCGGCTGGTCGCGGACGCCGATCCCGCCACGATCACCCCGGAGGAGCTGGGCTCGGCCATGACCGGTGCCGCCACCGGTCACCTTGAGCACGAAGAGAGCCCCGAGACCGAAGCCGGTCCTCAGGGCACCGACGGCCCGGAGGACGAGGCCCGATGAAGAAGATCGACAAGGAGCGGCTGCTCCTGGGCATCGCGGCACCGCTTCTCGCGGTGGTCGCGGCCTTCCTGATCACCGCCCTGGTGCTTGCCCTGACAGGCAAGGAACCGTTCAGCGCCTTCGGCATCATGTTCGAGTACGGCGTGAAGTCGGACAGCCAGGTCTACATCATCAACAAGGCGACGACGTACTACCTGGCGGGTCTCGCGGTGGCCATCGGCTTCCGCATGAACCTGTTCAACATCGGTGTCGACGGCCAGTACCGTCTCGCGGCCTTCTTCGCCGCCGCCGTCGGTGGCGCGCTGACCCTGCCGGGCATCGTCCAGATCCCGCTGATCATCCTCACCGCGATGATCGTCGGCGGCATGTGGGCCGGCATCGCCGGTGTCCTCAAGGTCACCCGGGGCGTCAGCGAGGTCGTCGCGACGATCATGCTGAACTTCATCGCCACCGCGATCATCGGCTACCTCCTCCAGCCCGGCCGCCTCGGTCACCTGGACGAGGCGGGCACCAAGGTCTCCACGACCCCGCTGCCCGAGTCCTCCCGCTTCTTCGACTTCCCGACCGCGCCGGACCCCGTCTGGGGCTTCCTGATCGTCGCGATCATCGCGGGCGTCGGGTACTGGTTCACGCTCTCCCGCACCCGCTTCGGCTTCGACCTGCGGACCGTCGGCCAGTCCGACTCGGCGGCCTCGGCGAGCGGCGTCAACGTCAAGAAGATGGTCGTGACGTCGATGCTGATCTCCGGCGGCATGGCCGGCCTGATCGGCATGCCGACCCTGCTCAACGACTCGTACGAGTACAGCGGCGACTTCCCGGTCGGCATCGGCTTCACCGGCATCGCCATCGCCCTGCTCGGCCGCAACAGCCCGGTCGGCATCGCGCTCGGCGCGATCCTCTGGGGCTTCCTGGAGCGCGGCAGCGGCAAGCTCGAATTCGAGGGTTACGACAAGGAGATCGTCGGCGTCATGCAGGGCGTCATCGTCCTCTGCGTCGTCATCGCCTACGAAGTCGTCCGCCGCTACGGCCTCAAGCGCCAGCAGCGACAGGTCGGCGAGAAGCTCGCCGCCCAGGCCCGTAACTCCGACAAGACGGAGGTGTCGGCGTGAGCGCCACGGCGACTTCCACCCCGCCGCCCGCCGCCCCCAAGGTGGCCGGTGGCAAGGGCGGCCGGACTCGGCTCTCCCTTCCCGTGATCCTGCTGATCGTCGCGGGCGCGCTCATCGCGCTCTCCGCCGTCCGCGTCATCACCGGCGCGCAGGACCTCACCTCGGCCGGCCAGGTCGGCGCCGCCCTCTCGCTCGCGGTGCCGATCGGCCTCGCCGGTCTCGGCGGTCTGTGGTCCGAGCGCGCGGGCGTGGTCAACATCGGCCTCGAAGGCATGATGATCCTCGGCACCTTCTTCGGTGCCTGGGCCGGCTGGCAGACCAGCCCCTGGATCGGCATCCTCGCCGGCATCCTGGGCGGCATGTTGGGCGGTCTGCTGCACGCGGTCGCCACGGTCACCTTCGGCGTCGACCACATCATCTCCGGCATCGCGATCAACATCCTGGCGCTCGGTTTCACCACCTACTTCGCCAAGCTGTGGTTCAACTCCGGCGAGGCCGCGGCCAGGGGCGGCAGCCCCAAGCAGTCCCCGCCGGCCGACGAGATCACCTCGATCACGGTCCCGGGTCTCTCAGACTGGCTGGCCGACATCGAGAAGCACGAGTGGTTCGTGGTCTCGGACGTCGCCGGCATCCTCGGCGGTCTGGTCACCAACCTCTCGCTGGTCACGATCCTCGCCGTGCTGCTGATCATCGGCACGTTCTTCGTGCTGTGGAAGACCTCGTTCGGTCTGCGCCTGCGCTCCTGCGGCGAGAACCCGATCGCGGCCGAGTCGCTCGGCGTCAACGTGTACAAGTACAAGTACATCGCCGTGATCGTCTCCGGCGGTCTCGCCGGTCTCGGCGGCGCGTTCCTGTCGCTCGTCACCTCGCACATCTACAACGAGGGCCAGACCGGCGGCCGCGGCTACATCGGCCTCGCGGCGATGATCTTCGGTAACTGGCGGCCCGGCGGCCTCGCCATGGGCGCCGGCCTGTTCGGCTACGCCGACGCGCTCCAGCTGCGCAGCGGCGGCCAGTCCGTGCACGCGCTGCTCCTGCTGCTCTTCGCCGTCCTCGTGGCCATCGCGGCCTGGAAGGCGTACCAGAAGCGCTGGATCACCTCCTCGATCGCCGTCGTCATCGGCGTCGGCGTCTTCATCTGGTACCTCGGCACGGACACCGTCCCGGTCGAGTTCGTCAGCGCGACCCCGTACGTGGTCACCCTGCTGGTCCTCTCGCTCTCCGCGCAGCGGCTGCGGATGCCGAAGGCCGACGGCATGCGCTACCGCAAGGGCCAGGGCAAGTGACGACGGCCCTCACCGAAGCCGACTGGGAGGCCCTGCGGGTCACGGCGCGCGAGGCGATGTCCCGCGCGTACGCCCCGTACTCGGGCTACCCGGTCGGCGCGGCGGCCCGCGTCGACGACGGGCGGACGGTCTCCGGCTGCAACGTGGAGAACGCCTCCTTCGGCCTGGGCCTGTGCGCCGAGTGCGGTCTGGTCTCCCAGCTCCAGGCGACCGGCGGCGGCCGTCTGACGCACTTCGTGTGCGTGGACGGCCGGGGCGAGTCCCTCGTCCCGTGCGGCCGGTGCAGGCAACTCCTGTTCGAGTTCGGGGGCCCCGACCTCGTCCTGGAGACGCCCGCCGGGTTCCTGACCCTGGCCGACATGCTGCCGCAGGCATTCGGCCCGGACCACCTTCGCAAGTAACGCCTCGGAGCGGCCCTTCCGGCACGATGGAAGGGTCGCTCCGCCTTTTCCCCTCTATGCGCGTAGAAAGAGGAAGCACCTCATGGACGTCATCTCCGTCATCCGCACGAAGCGGGACAAGGGCGAGCTGAGCCCGGAGCAGATCGACTGGGTCATCGACGCGTACACCCGCGGCGTGGTCGCCGACGAGCAGATGTCCGCCCTGGCCATGGCGATCCTGCTGAACGGCATGAACCGCGCGGAGATCGCCCGCTGGACCGCCGCGATGATCGCCAGCGGCGAGCGCATGAACTTCGACGCGCTCTCCCGTCCGACCTCCGACAAGCACTCCACCGGTGGCGTCGGCGACAAGATCACCCTCCCGCTCGCCCCGCTCGTCGCCGCCTGCGGCGCGGCCGTCCCGCAGCTCTCCGGCCGCGGCCTCGGCCACACCGGCGGCACGCTCGACAAGCTGGAGTCGATCCCGGGCTGGCGCGCGCTGCTCTCCAACGAGGAGATGCTGCACGTCCTCGACACCACCGGCGCGGTGATCTGCGCGGCCGGCGACGGACTGGCCCCCGCCGACAAGAAGCTCTACGCGCTCCGCGACGTCACGGGCACCGTCGAGGCGATCCCGCTGATCGCCAGCTCCATCATGTCCAAGAAGATCGCCGAGGGCACCGGCTCGCTCGTCCTGGACGTCAAGGTCGGCACCGGCGCCTTCATGAAGACCATCGAGGACGCCCGCGAGCTGGCCTCCACCATGGTCCAGCTCGGCACCGACAGCGGCGTGAAGACGGTCGCGCTCCTCACCGACATGTCGACCCCGCTCGGCCTGACCGCGGGCAACGCCCTGGAGGTCCGCGAGTCCGTCGAGGTCCTCGCCGGCGGCGGCCCCCAGGACGTCGTCGACCTGACGATCGCCCTCGCCCGCGAGATGCTGGCCGCGGCCGGCATCAAGGACGCGGACCCGGCGAAGGCGCTCGCCGACGGCTCGGCGATGGACGTCTGGCGCCGGATGATCTCCGCCCAGGGCGGCGACCCGGACGCCACCCTCCCGGTCGCCCGCGAGCAGCACGTCGTCACGGCCCCCTCGACCGGCGTCCTCACCCGCCTCGACGCCTACGACATCGGCATCGCCGCCTGGCGCCTGGGCGCGGGCCGCGCCCGCAAGGAGGACCCGGTGCAGGCGGGCGCGGGCGTCGAGCTCCACGCGAAGCCGGGCGACACGGTGACGGCGGGCCAGCCCCTGCTGACCCTCCACACGGACACCCCGGAGAAGTTCGAGTACGCCCTGAAGTCCCTGAACGACTCGTGGGACATCGCGGCCCCGGGCACGTCCTTCACCGCGAACCCGATCGTCCTGGACCGCATCGCCTGACGATCGCCCGAGGCATATACCTCTGACACCTTCGGGTGAACGGGACCGGTGGACCTCCGCCGGTCCCGTTCGGCATGCTGGGATCGGTGACGCACCGATAGAGGAGACCGCCATGAGCGCACTCACCGTCGATCACTCGTCTGATGACTACGGGTGGGACGACCTGGTCCGGATCTGGGAGGAGACGGACGCACCCGAGGGCTGCAAGGTGGAGATCATCGAGGGAATCATCACCGTGTCACCGTCACCGGCCCGCCGGCACAACCTCATTGCATCGCTCGTGCATCGCCGCCTGATCCTCGCGATTCCGGAGGACTGGGCAGTGGTGCAGACTCAGGCGATCGCCGTTCCCGCGCGCAGGGGTATGTACATTCCGGACTTGGCCGTACTTCCGCTAGCGACCCTCGACCAGCCGGGGCAGTACGTTGAGGCAGGTGATGTCGACCTGGTCGCTGAGATCACCTCACCGTCGAACGGAAACCACGACCGCATCAGCAAAGCCGCTGGATACGCTGCTGCCGGTATTCCGCTCTATCTCCTCATCGACTCATTCGCCCCAGGCGGCCCCACCGTCACCCTCTATGGCGAGCCGAAGGCCGACGTCTACCGTGTGCTGAGCGCGGTCCCGTTCGGCGAGCAGATCCACCTCCCCGCCCCCTTCGACCTCACCCTCGACACCGCCGAGTTCCCCGTCACCTGACGAGCAGCCCCGGGAGTTCCCGCATGTCGTCGAAGACCACCGTCCGGGGTCCCATCAGGCGGTCCGCCCGGGTCAGCCCGCCGCAGTAGCCGAAGGCGCGCATGCCGGCCGCGCGGGCGGCCTGGACGCCGTACGGGCTGTCCTCGACGACCGCGCAGCGCTCCGGCGGGACGCCCATCGTGGCCGCCGCGTGCAGGAAGAGATCCGGGGCGGGCTTGCCGCGTGCGACGTCGCGGGCGCTGAACATCCGGCCCTCGAAGCGGTCGAGCAGCCCGGCCCTGCCCAGGTTCTTCCGGATGCCGGCGTGGCTGCTGTTGGAGGCGAGGCAGTACGGAAGCGGCAGGGCGTCCAGGACGTCCGTGATGCCCTCCACGGCCGTCAGCTCGGCGTCCAGCACGTCGTCGTACTGCTGCTTGAAGGGTTCCTGCCAGCCGGGCTCCAGCGGGTGCCCGCGCCGCTCCTCCACGATCGCCGTGAGCATCTCGTGGGAGGAACCGACGAAGTGCTCGACGATCTCCGCCTCGGTGAACTCCGCCCCGAGAGAGGCGAACACCTCCCGGTCCACGCGGCAGTAGAGCCGCTCACTGTCCACCAGAACACCGTCACAGTCGAAGATCACCAGTTCGACAGGCTCGTGAGTCATGATCCACAGCGTAGAGGTACGCGGGGGACCGCCGCCGATGAGTTCCGCGCCTCGGACCGGTCTCAAGGCATGTGGACACCAGTCAGCCCCTTGTCGTGACCCTGCCCGCCCGCCCCACCCGGGACGAGGTGGCGCTCCTCTGCGCGGAGCTCGGCGCCGCCCCGCCCGGCGACGTCGTCTGCGAGGTCGGCGCCCTCGCGCACGCCGACCTCCAGGCCGTCGACGCCCTCGCCCGCCTGAAACTCGCGGCCGGCCGCCGGGGCCACCGCATCCGCTTCCACGGAGCAGGACCCGAGCTGAGGACCCTGCTCCTGCTGACCGGCCTCGACGGGACCCTAGGCGTCTAGCCGCGCCGGCAGGTCGAAGAGCGGGAACCAGCGCTCGGTGTCCAGGAAGAAGTCCATCCCGGCGACCTTGCCGTCCCGCAGCTCCAGGACGATCAGCGCCCACGGCGCGAAGCCGCCCGCCGGGTCCGGGTGGTACTGCGCGAACGCCGGCGAGCCGTTCGCCACGGTCGGCACCAGCTTCGAGCCCGAGCAGACCTCGCCCACGCCCAGCATCCAGCCCACGATGTCGTCGTGGCCCTGGAGCCACAGGTCGTACGGCGGCATGGACATGGTCGCGTCCTCGTGGAGGAGCGCGGTCAGCGCCTTCATGTCGTAGCCCTCGAAGGCGGCGACGTACCGCTCCAGGAGCGCCTTCTGCTCCTCGTCCAGCGGGTTCGCCGGATCGGAGGTGGCCGGCGCCTGCTCGGCCAGGGTCGCCCGGGCCCGCTGGAGCGCGCTGTTGACCGAGGCGACGGAGGTGTCGAGGAGCTCCGCGACCTCGCTCGCCTTCCAGGCGAGCACCTCGCGGAGGATGAGGACCGCCCGCTGCTTCGGCGGCAGGTGCTGGAGGGCGGCGACGAAGGCGAGCCGCACGGTCTCGCGGTGCACGGCGGTCTCCGCCGGGTCGGCGACCGACGGCAGGACCCGCCCGTCCGGGACCGGCTCCAGCCAGGTGATCTCCGGCTGCTTGACGAGCTGCGCCTGGGCGACCGGCGTCGGAGAGGTCAGATCCATCGGCCGCGCTCTCTTGTTGCCCGCGTTCAGCGCGTCCAGGCACACGTTGGTCGCGATCCGGTAGAGCCAGGACCGCAGCGAGGAGCGGCCCTCGAAGGTGTCGATGGCCTTCCAGGCCCGCACCATCGTGTCCTGCACCGCGTCCTCCGCCTCGAAGGAGGATCCGAGCATCCGGTAGCAGTAACCGGTCAGCTCCCTGCGGTACTTGTCGAGTTCGTCGGTCGTCGCGGTCGCGGCGTCACTCATCGGGTCCACACCCCACTCACCCCTCACCGGCACCCGTTCGGTGCCGGTGAGAGGGAAGCTACCGCAGCGGACTGACAGCCGGGGTCAGGTTCCCGGCTTGCGCCCGTAGACGAAGACGTCGTCGCCGTTCCTGAGCAGGTTCCAGTACGCCTTGGCGTCGGCGGAGCGCATGTTGACGCAGCCGCCCGAACCCGGCGGGTTCCACATGGACTTGGTCGTCGAGTGGAACGCCTGGCCGCCGTCGAAGAACTGCGAGTACGGCATGGAGACGTGGTAGAGCGTCGACCAGTGGTTGATGTTCCGCCAGTAGATCTTCTTCGAACCGGTGCGCGTCTCGGTGCCGTCCTTGCCCGTACGCACCGGCACGGGACCGTACTTGAGGCGCGAGCCGTCCTGGATCCAGGTCAGCTGCCGCGTCAGGTCGACGCAGGCGATCCGGCCCCGGTTCGTCGGACACTTGCGGTCCTTGTTGGGGTTGGTCCCGGCCGCCTTCTGCTGGAGCATCGTGTTCATCGTGCGCCAGGTGATCGTCCCCGCGTACCCCGCCGTCGGCGTGATGCCGTGCTTCCCCTGGAACGCCTGGATGGCCTTGCAGTCGGCGAGCGACTGGCGCCCGTCGACCGTCCGCCCGAGGAACTTCTCCACCTGCTTCTGGTACGGCCCCGTCGTCACGTTGCAGGACGCCGCCTGCGCCGGGGCCGTACCGAGCGCGATCGTCATCGGCACCACCAGTGCCGTGAGACCGGTCGCGACTCCCGCTCTCTTGCCTATCCGCCTCGCGATTTGTTTCATGATCGCCAACTCCCCCTTGGGTCCTGCTGCTTAGGACGCCCGGGGGAGCGAGTCAGTTGCAGGCGGCGGCGAGTTGCGGCCGGCGCGCCGCGACCCGGGCGCTGTGGCTCCCGTACAGGGTCACGGAGACGACGCCGAGGACCGCGACGAGACCGATCAGGACCGTGCCGGCCCAGCCGCCCGCGTGGAAGGCGATCGCACCGAGCGTGCCGCCCGCGCTGCTGCCGAGGTAGTACGCGGACTGGTACAGCGCCGAGGCCTGCGCGCGGGCCGTCTTCGCCGTACGGCTCACCGAGGAGGAGGCGACCGCGTGGCCCGCGAAGAAGCCGGCCGTGATGAGGACCAGACCCGCCAGGACCGCGGCGAGCGAGTCGGAGAGCGACAGCAGCAGACCCGCGGCGGTCGTGGAGACCGCCAGGTAGAGCGCCCCGCGCCGGCCGAGCCGCCCGACGAGCTTCCCTGCGGCGGCCGAGGCGACCGTACCGACCAGGTAGACCAGGAAGATCGAGCCGATCACGCCCTGCGGGAGCGAGAACGGCGCCTCGACGAGGCGGTAGCCGATCACGGTGTACACCGCGCCGAAGACCGTCATGAACAGCGCGCCGATCACGTACAGCCGGACGAGCAGCGGATCGGACAGGTGCGTCCGCACGGCGCTCACGAGCGCCTTGGGGTTCAGCGGGCCCGGCGTGAAGTGCCGCGCCCTCGGGAGCAGCGCCCGGAAGGCGATCGCGCAGAGCAGCGAGGTCAGGCCGACGGCGGCCAGACCCGCGCGCCAGCCCCACATCTGGGCGACCCAGCCGGTCACGAGGCGGCCGCTCATGCCGCCGATCGAGTTGCCCGCGACGAAGAGGCCGATCGCGGCGATCAGCGCCTTGGGGCGGACCTCCTCGGCGAGGTACGCCATCGCGGAGGCCGGGAGCCCGGCGAGCGCGGCGCCCTGGAGGGCGCGGAGGGCGATCAGGGACTCCAGGTTCGGGGCGAGCGGCACCAGGAGCGCGACGGCGACCGCGACCGTCAGGGAGGCGGTCATCATCGCGCGCCGCCCGAAGCGCTCCGAGACGGCGCTGAGCGGCAGGACACACAGGGCGAGGGCGCCGGTCGCGGCGGAGACCGTCCAGGAGGCGGCCGACGCGGTGGCGCCGAACTCGGCCGAGATGGCCGGGAGGAGGGCCTGTGTGGAGTAGAGGAGGGCGAAGGTCGCCAGTCCGGCGGCGAAGAGCGCGAGGCTCGTGCGGCGGTAGCCGGGGGCTCCGGGGGAAAGGCGGGTGTCGGCGGGCGCGTGGGTGGCGGCCGCCTTGGTACTGGCGGGAGGCATGTCACGAACGTAGGACGGTCCGTTTCATGCGTCCAATGCACGGAACTGCTGTAATCGTTCCCATGGCGCATGAGTACAGGTCACAGCCTCGGCTGTCACCGAACAGTAACGAAGAAGACATGGGACTGCTGCTCGCCCCGCGGCTCGCGTACTTCGCCGCCGTCGCCCGGCACGAGCACGTGACCCGGGCCGCGGCCGAGATGGGCGTGCCGCAGTCCACGCTCTCCCGGGCCATGGTCCGGCTCGAACAGGACCTCGGGGTCGCCCTCTTCGCCCGCCGCGGCCGCACGGTCTCCCTCACCCCGGCCGGCCGCCGCTTCCTCACCGCCGCCGAGAAGGCGCTCGCCGAGGTCGAGCGGGCCGCCGACACCGTACGGGCCGACGCCGACCCCGCCGCGGGCCGCGTCGCCTTCGGCTTCCTC
Organism: Streptomyces sp. NPDC056169; assembly: GCF_042268445.1. Taxonomy (NCBI): domain Bacteria; kingdom Bacillati; phylum Actinomycetota; class Actinomycetes; order Kitasatosporales; family Streptomycetaceae; genus Streptomyces; species Streptomyces sp. NPDC056169. The sequence goes on from NZ_JBHJUO010000007.1 coordinate 85,011, forward strand.
CACACCATGGGCTCCGAGACCGTCCCCGGCCTCATCCGCGCCTTCCGCGTCGACCACCCGCGCGTCCGCTTCTCCCTCGTCCAGAACTACGGCGAGGCCATGATCGAGCGGCTCAGGGCGGGCGACCTCGACCTCTGCCTGACCTCACCGGTGCCGGACGCCCCCGACCTGGTGGCCCGGCGCCTCGACGAGCAGCGGCTGCGGCTCGTCGTCCCCGACGACCACCGGCTCGCGGGCCGCCGCCGCGTCCGCCTCGCCGAGGCCGCCGACGAGACCTTCGTGACCCTGGAACCGGGATACGGGCTCCGCCGCATCACCGACGACCTGTGCGCCGAGGCCGGCTTCAAGCCCCGCGTCGCCTTCGAGGGCGAGGAGACCGAGACCCTGCGCGGCCTGGTCGCCGCGGGCCTCGGCGTCGCCCTGCTGCCCCCGCCCGCCGTCCCGCGCCCCGGCGTCGTCGAACTCACCGTCACCGCGCCGCGCGCGGTCCGCGAGATCGGCGTCGCCTGGCTCGACGGCCACCCGGACACGGCCCCGGTGGCCGCCTTCAAGAAGTTCCTCCTGAGCAGGCGGGGCCACCTGCTGTCGTGACGCACGGGCCGTGACGCATGTACGGCTCTGACCCACCAGGCTGCCGCGGCTCAGCCCCGCCGGTACGACCCCCCGAACCCCGCCGCGAGCGGCATCCGCAGGCCCAGCGGCGGGGGAGCCGCCAGCGCGTCCGTCACGGGCCGGGCCACCGGCCGGGCGAAGAGCGCGCCGAGGGCGAAGTCCGCGGCGAGGGCCTGCACCTCGGCCGCGTACTGGCGCAGCGCGTGGCCGTCCGAGTGGACCTCGAAGCGGCAGGTGTCGCGGTTGGCCTTCTTCGCGCGCGCCGCGAACCGGAACGACAACTCCGGGTCCGTACGGGCGTCGTTCGTCCCGTGCACGATCAGCACCCGGCGCCCCACCAGCTGCCGCACCGGCTCCGGCTCCGCCGCCACGTCGTCCTCCGGCAGCCACGGCGCCAGCGCGAGGACCGCGCCGACCGCGTCGTGCCCGGCGGCCCGCAGCGCCGCCCGCGCCCCCATCCCGTGGCCGACGAGGCAGACGGGGACGTCGCCGTACCGGCGCACCGCCTCCGCGACCGCCCAGGACGCGTCCGCCGCGAGCTCCGCGTCCGTCCCGTTCCAGCCGCGCCCCCGATAGCGCACCACGTGCCCGACGAGCCCCTCCGCCCGCCCGGCCCTGACGAGCGACCGCCCGAGCGGCAGCACCCCCAGGTGCGCCCACGCCGAAGCGCGCCGTCCCGACATCGGCTCGCCGTCCGGCAGAAGCAGCACCACGCCGCCCACCGCCGCCGACCGGGAACCTCCAACGGGACGACCGAGCCGGGGTCTCCGGGTCTCGGACGGCCCCACGAGTGCGTAGTGCGCCATGGTGGAACAGTCTCAGAAGCCGAGGTGTACGCCACCCGTACACGCGGTCACTGTTACGTATCGCCAGGGGAGCGAACGCCCGCCGCTGCTAAGCCCGTTCGAAGCGGGACGCGCTTCCGGCGGCGGCGAAGCCCTTGCGGCCGTACCAGCGGTGGGGCCAGTCCGTGGGGCGGGCGGTGAGGAAGCGGGTGGTGCAGCCGGCGTCGGCGGCCAGGTGGAGGGCCGTGTCCAGGACGGCGCCGGCGTGGCCCCGGCCGAGGTGGGCCTCGGCCGTGACCAGGTCCTCGATCTGGGCGATCCCGGCCGCCGGGTCCATGTAGAGGTCGGCCCAGGCCGCCACCTCGCCGTCGGCGGAGTACGAGGCGAGGAACCGTACGACCTCGGCGCCCCGCCGCCGGGCCGCCCGCCGTCCCACCATGTCGCGGACGTACTCCGGCGGCGCGTCCGGCGCGAAGCGGCTCCAGGACGCGACGGCGGGCTCCCACAGCTCGTCCAGGCCCACCTCCCGCGCCCCGCCGTGGGCGGGCACCGGGCCCCGGTGGCACATGAGGAGGGAGGTCGAGTGCCGGTAGCCGGCCCGCTCCAGCGGCTCCCGGCAGTCCGCGGCGACCTCCTCGTCGAGGACGTACACATGGCGGTACGGGAGCGAGCCCTGGATCTCGTCCGCGAGCCCCGCCAGCGCCTCGGGGTCGGTCCGCCCGTCGACGAGCAGGTGGTTGTTCCCCCGGGACAGCGCGTACGCGTCGTCGAAGACCGCGAAGCCGCCGGGGAAGTCGACCGTACGGGCCGCCTGCCGGCGCCGGAAGTCGGACAGGAAGCCGTGGACGCGCGGCAGTTCGGATTCGGCAGCCAGGGAAGTCATGCGGGCAGCCTAGGCGGGGCCGCCGCCGCTCCGCACGCGAGAAATCCGGGCCCGGATACGGCGCCACGAGGCGCGCTCTACGCGCGTAGGGGCTAGAGTGCGGCAATGACGAGCCAGACCCCCAACGTCCCCACCGCGGACCAGATCCGCCGTGCCCCGAAGGTGCTGCTCCACGACCACCTCGACGGCGGCCTGCGCCCCGGCACGGTCATCGAACTCGCCCGCGAGCAAGGCTACGAACAGCTCCCCGAGACCGAGCCCGACAAGCTCGGCATCTGGTTCCGCGAGGCCGCCGACTCCGGCTCCCTGGAGCGGTACCTGGAGACCTTCGCGCACACCTGCGCCGTCATGCAGACCCGTGACGCCCTGGTCCGCGTCGCCGCCGAGTGCGCGGTCGACCTCGCCGAGGACGGGGTCGTGTACGCGGAGGTGCGCTACGCCCCCGAGCAGCACCTGGAGGGCGGTCTCACCCTCGAAGAGGTCGTGGAGGCCGTCAACGAGGGCTTCCGGGAGGGCGAGCGCACGGCCAGGGCCAACGGCCACCGCATCCGGGTCGGCGCCCTGCTCACCGCCATGCGGCACGCGGCCCGCGCCCTGGAGATCGCCGAACTCGCCAACCGCTACCGCGACACCGGCGTCGTCGGCTTCGACATCGCGGGCGCCGAGGCCGGCTACCCGCCCACCCGCCACCTCGACGCCTTCGAGTACCTCAAGCGGGAGAACAACCACTTCACGATCCACGCCGGCGAGGCCTTCGGACTGCCCTCCATCTGGCAGGCGCTCCAATGGTGCGGCGCCGACCGGCTCGGGCACGGCGTCCGGATCATCGACGACATCGAGGTCGCCGAGGACGGCTCGGTCCACCTCGGCCGGCTCGCCGCCTATGTGCGCGACAAGCGGATCCCCCTGGAGATGTGCCCCACGTCCAACCTCCAGACCGGCGCCGCCGACTCGTACGCCGCGCACCCGATCGGCCTGCTCCGCAAGCTGCACTTCCGCGCCACGGTCAACACCGACAACCGGTTGATGAGCGGTACGAGCATGAGCCGGGAATTCGAGCTGCTGACCGAGGCATTCGGATACACGCTCGACGACATGCAGTGGTTCACCGTCAATGCGATGAAATCAGCGTTCATTCCTTTCGATGAACGCCTGGCCATGATCAACGATGTGATCAAGCCCGGATATGCCGAGCTCAAGTCCGAATGGCTGTTCCAGCAGACCGCCGCGACCAGCGAAGGTTCACGTTCGGGCGGCTGAGAAGTACCCCCGTACAAGGGTTCGGAGCGACCGGGTCGACGCGACACCCGGTCGCTTTCCGGTGTTTGCGGAGGAGTCTTCCACTGGTTAGGTTGCAGAGCCGCTCTGCATTCCCAGGATTTCCCCTCCCGGCTTTCCTCGAAGCCCCCGGATTCCCCAAGGAAGATGTTCAGATGAAGCAGTCTGCCGCCAAGAAGCTCGGTGTCGCCGCCCTCGGTGCCGCTTTCGCCGCCGCCGCCGGCACGGCCTCCGCAGCACCGTCCCTGCCCGTCGGCGCCGACGCGCTGGGCACGGTGACCCAGGCCGTCCCGCTGGGGGACGGCCTCACCACGCTCCCTGACGGCGCCGCCGAATCCCTCGGTGCCGGCCAGGGCGCCCTCGGCCAGGGTGTCGACCAGGGCGTGAAGACCCTCCCGGTCGCCGCCGGCCAGGCCACCCAGGTCACCAAGAACCTTCCGCTCGACGCTGCGGCCGGCGGCCTCGGCGCCACCCCGCTCGGCCCGGTCGTGGGCCTGCTCGGCGGCCTGCCGGTGGGCGGCGCCCTCGGCTGACCCCAGCCGTACACGCCGAAGGGGCGCGCACCCGGAATCCCGGGTACGCGCCCCTTCGGCGTGCGTGCGGCCTGTCACCGGTGTCCGGAGGACTACCAGGCCGTGGTCGCGCTCTTCTCCGCCGGCAGGAACACCCACAGCGCCAGGTAGAGCAGGAACTGCGGGCCGGGCAGCAGGCACGAGGCCAGGAAGATCAGGCGCATCGTCGCCGCGGAGATGCCGAAGCGCCGGGCCAGCGCCGCGCACACTCCACCGATCATCCGTCCGTTCCGGGGGCGGGAGAGAGCGGCCATGGTGGGCTCCTTCGGAGTCGTTTCCGGGAGCCGCTCCGTCGGGCTCCCGATGACTCCATACTGCTGCCGGGAGGGGGGTCGAGGCGTCGGTCTACCGGGCGATCGGGACCCTGGGAATCGTCGGGGTCTGACCCTGAGGCGTCTCGTTCCGCAGGAGGGGGGAACCCTGACTCGCCCCGGTCCCCGCGGAGGACTCCGCCAGGGCCGCCTCCGACCTGCGGCGCAGCCGCGCCCGGCCGAGCGGCACGAGGAGGACATGGGCGAGCGCCACCCCGGCCGTGTTCAGGAGTACGGAGTCCACGTCCACGACCTGGCCCGGCACGGCGGTCTGCAGCAGCTCCACGGCCAGCGACACCAGCGCGCCGGCGGCGGTCGTCCGGGCCAGGGAGGCCCAGCGGGAGACGTCGAGCCGCCCGTCGGCCATCGGGAGCAGCACCCCGAGCGGGGCCAGGAGCAGCAGCCCCTCGGCGATCAGACGGGCCGCCTCGGCGCCGCCGAGGGCCAGATCGGCCCTGAGGCCGGCCAGCGGGATCGTGTTCGGCGCGGTCACCCAGGCCACGTCCCGTGGCCGCAGGCTGACCCAGGCGACGAGCAGCAGATGCGCGAGGAGGAGAGCGAACCCCACCACGCGGACGACCACGGCGGCACTGCCGCCCGAACCTTGACGCTGCACGCCCCCCAAGACGCCCACCGCGGCGGAATCGGTTCCGCCGGGCAGGTCGCGGCCTCGGAGTCACCCGGGTGGGCTCAGCCCGCGGGCGGCGTCCCGGGCGCTGTGACCGTCGCCCCCGCGCGAGGCGCGGTCGTCGGCGGGGTGGACTCCGGGCGTTCCTTCAGCTCGGTCGTGCACCGGTAGCGCTTCGGCGCGTACGGGCCGGGGCCGCCGAGGAGGACCGTGTGGTCGCCCGCGCCCGCCGAGCTCGCCGAGAAGGTGCAGACGATCTGCGAGAGCGCGACCGGCGTCAGGTCCTCCGGCTGCCGGCTCAGCCGCAGCGTGCCCGCCGGGTCGCCCTTGTGCCCGGCGCCGACCACGAGCGGACCGCGCACCGCGGTCGTGAAACCGGCCCGGCGCTCGTCGTCGGAGGGCTCGGCGAGGAGCTGCGCGAGCAGCCCCGTGGCCGTCGCCACCGGATTGCCGCCCGCCTTCTCCTCCGGCAGCGGCGTCCTGCGGTCCACGGCCTCCAGCTGCGAGCCGCACACCAGGAACACCCGGACGGGCACCCCCTGCGCGGCCGTCGCCGAGGAGCTCTCCCCGGTCACGCTGCACGGCACCCGGGACGGGGCCGCGCCCGCGTCCACGGGGACGGACGTGGTCCTGATGCCGCAGCCGGTGACGAGCGCGGTGAGCGCGACCGCCATCAGCGCGCCCGTACGCAGTGTCCGGCCACCGGCCGTGCGGCCGAAGGTGCGGCGCCTCACGCTTCCTCCACCTCGCCCTGGCTGCTGCGGGTCTGCACCTCGCGCGTGATGCCCGACGCGTCCAGGGGCAGCCGCAGCACGAACACCGCGCCGTCCACCGTCCCGTCCTCGCCGACCGAGTTCGCGGCCGTGATCGAACCGCCGTGGATCAGCGCGTTCTCCATGGCGATCGACAGGCCGAGCCCGCTGCCGTCCGACCGCGGCCGGGACGCGCTCGCCTTGTAGAAGCGGTCGAAGACGTGCGGCAGCACTTCCTCGGGGATGCCGGGGCCGTGGTCGCGTACCGCGATGACCAGCTCGTCGTCCTCCGTGCGGACCGAGACCCGGACCGGCGAACCGCCGTGCTTCAGCGCGTTCCCGATGAGGTTCGCCAGGATCACGTCGAGGCGGCGCGGGTCGAGCGGCGCCACGATCCCGCGCTCGGCGTCGAGGTCGACCGCGTCGAGCCAGGCCCGCGCGTCGATGCACGCGGTGATCTGGTCGGCGATGTCCACCTCGTCGAGGACGAGCCGGGCGGTGCCCGCGTCGAAGCGGGTCACCTCCATCAGGTTCTCCACCAGGTTGTTGAGGCGATGGGTCTCGCTCACGACCAGCGCCACCGCCGGGGCGATCATCGGGTCGAGCGAGTCCTGCTCGTCCTCCAGGACCTCGGTGACGGCGGTCAGCGCGGTCAGCGGGGTCCGCAGCTCGTGCGACATGTCGGCCACGAAGCGCCGGCTGGACTCCTCCCGCGCGCTCATGTCCGCGACCTTCTTCTGCAGCGACTCCGCCGCGCTGTTGAACGTCCGGGTCAGATCGGCCAGTTCGTCCGCGCCGGTGACCCGCAGCCGGGTGTCGAGCTTCCCCTCGCCGAGCTGCTTCGCCGCCTCGCCGAGCCGGTGCACCGGGCGCAGCACGGTCGTCGCCGCGACCTGCGCGAGCAGCACGGACCCGGCCACGGCGAGCGCGGTCGCGATCCCCAACGACCAGGCGAGCGAGTTCAGATCGGCCTTCTCGGCCGCCAGCGACTTGAACATGTACCCGGCGGGCCCGCCGCCGTCGATCCGCGTCCCGCCGACCAGGAACGGCGTCCCGTCCCGCTCCGTACGCTGCCAGAACAGGTGGTACGGATACGGGTTGGCCTCCGTCACCGGCCGCTTGGTGTCCACGGCGTCCCGCAGCGGGCGCGGCACGTCGGCGAGCGTGAAGTCGTCCGGGTCGGAGGCGCCGACGATCGGCTTGCCCGCGTCCCGCTCGCCGAGCAGCAGCACCTGGTAGCCGGCGCTGCCGCTCGCCATCTGCTCGGCGGTCCGCCGCAGATCGTCCTGGGTGGGCCGCAGCGGCAGCGTCGCCGCCCGGTTCTGCATCTCCTGCCGGAAGTCGTTGAGCGCCCCGTCCTGGGTACGGGTGAGCACCGCCTCGCGGTTGAGCCAGTACGCGATGCCGGAGGCGGCGACGGCCGCGGTCAGCGCGACCAGGGCGAAGACGACCACGAGCCGCAGCCGCAGGCTGGAGAGCCGCAGCCGCGCGAAGATCCCCTTGCTCACGCAGGAACGTCCAGCCGGTAGCCGACGCCGCGGACGGTGCGGATCAGGGTCGGCGAGGACGGCACGTCCTCCACCTTGGCGCGCAGCCGCTGCACACAGGCGTCGACGAGCCGCGAGTCGCCCAGGTAGTCGTGCTCCCACACGAGCCGCAGCAACTGCTGGCGCGACAGCGCCTGGCCGGGCCGCCGGCTCAGCTCCAGGAGCAGCCGCAGCTCGGTCGGGGTGAGCTGGAGGTCCTCGCCGTTCTTGGTGACGGTCATCGCGGACCGGTCGATGACGAGCGAGCCGTAGGTCGCGGAGTCCGTCGACTCCCGCTCGCCGCGCCGCAGTACGGCCCGGATGCGGGCGTCGAGGACGCGGCCCTGCACCGGCTTCACGACGTAGTCGTCGGCCCCGGACTCCAGGCCCACGACCACGTCGATGTCGTCGCTGCGCGCGGTCAGCAGGATGATCGGCAACTGGTCGGTGCGGCGGATGCGCCGGCAGACCTCGAAACCGTCGATGCCGGGCAGCATGACGTCGAGCACGACCAGGTCCGGCCGCTGCTCGCGCAGCAGCTGGAGGCCGTCCTCACCCGTCGCGGCGGTGGCCACCCGGTGGCCCTGCCGGGACAGGGAGAGTTCGAGGGCCGTGCGGATGGCGTCGTCGTCCTCGATCAGCAGCAGAAAAGGCACGCCGTCATTCTGTCGCATGCGGCCGTCCGAGGACGACCGCTCGCGGACTCGCTTCTGTTCCGTCCCCTGTGACACGGCTGTGACAGTCGGCGGACACCGCCATGAAGTCCGATGGGCAAGCTTCTTGGCACACGGACCGAAACACACTCCAGCCGACGGGGGGCGCACGATGAACGCACTGCACAGCACCACTTCAAGCGCAGTTGTCACGCGTCTCCACGACGTCGTGCGGAGCACCGAGAAGTCCGGCGCGGTGAACGGGCGGGGGTGCGTTCGCAGCGTCGGGCGTCAGCGCAAGGCGCCGTACATGGTGGCCATTGCTGACGGGGGAGCGGCGTACGGGGAGGTCACGGGGGAGCGTTCCTGTTCGGAGGCCGAGTTCACGGCCTACGTCCAGGAGCGTCGTGCCTCCCTGTACGCCACCGCCTACCACCTGACCGGTGACCGTTTCGAGGCCGAAGACCTGCTCCAGAGCGCGCTGTTCTCCACGTACCGCGCCTGGGACCGGATCAGCGACAAGGCCGCGGTCGGCGGTTACCTCCGCCGGACGATGACGAATCTGCACATCAGCGCGTGGCGCCGGCGCAAGCTCAACGAGTACCCGACCGAGGAGCTCCCCGAGACGGTGGGCGAGACGGACGCGATGCGTGGCACGGAGCTGCGCGCGGTGCTGTGGCAGGCGCTGGCCCGGCTGCCCGAGCTCCAGCGGACGATGCTGGTGCTGCGTTACTACGAGGGCCGCACCGATCCGGAGATCGCGGAGATCCTGGACATCAGTGTCGGCACGGTGAAGTCGAGCATCTGGCGCTCGCTGCGGCGACTGCGCGAGGACGAGGTGCTGAGCTTCGGCCGTGACGAGGAGGAGTCCTTCGGCGAGCTGGTGGCCTGAAGGTCGGGGGGAACGACCCACGGGGGCCCACGGGGGAAACGGGGCTTGCGGGGGAGACCGTACGGGGGTACGGGGTACGGGGGAAAAAGCGAAGCGGGTCGTACGAGCTGGGGGGCTCGTACGACCCGCTTCGTGCTGTGCGCGGTGCGCTTCGTGCTGTGCGTGGTGGGGGTGTGCCCTGGTCAGCCGGCTGCCGGGCTGCGGTGGCGGCCCGCCGCCGCGGCGGCGAGACGGCCGAGGGCCTCGTCCTTGGCGCAGGGGTGGGCGCCCAGCTCCGTCTGGCGGGCCACGATCGCCCGCTCGGTGCGCATCAGGCGCCAGCCGCGGCGCAGCAGGAACGGCACGGACTTCCGGCCCTCCTTGAGGTCCCGGGCCAGCCGGCGGCGGAAGGTCGTCGACGGGCGGCCGCGGAGGCAGAGCGCGTCGGCGAGGACGTCGAGCTCACGGCAGCGGGTGACGATCTCGGCCGCGAAGATCCCCTCCGCCACGAAGAGCGGGGTCCGCTCGATGTCGAGCCGCTCGTGGTCCACCCGGGAGCTGGTGGCGATGTCGTACACGGGGACGTCGGTCCGTCCCGTACGGCACAGCTCGACGATGGCGGCGACGGCGGCGTCCGCGTCCCAGGACCGCGGGGAGTCCCAGTCGATGTCCGAACTGCCGTCGACGAGCGGGAGCGTCGGGTCGTCGTGCTCCTTGTAGAAGTCGTCGAGGCGCAGGACCGGGAGGCCGGTGACGGCGGCGAGGGACGACTTGCCCGAGCCGGAAGGGCCGGCGAGCAGGACGACGCGGGTCGGAATCGGTAGGGAACTCACGGGACACCAGTGTGAACCATTCCCCCGTGCGGTGGACCCCCGAGGAAGGCCGTTGGTATCGAGCATCACACCTCAACTACTCTCGGTGCCCGATTGATTACCTCCTGACGGTCTCGGAAGGACTCTCATGGCGCGTCACGCAGAACCCCGGACCCCCCGCCGCAGCGCCCTGCTCAAGGCCGGGCTCACCGTCACGGCGGCGGGTGCCGCGGTACTCGGCGCGGGCGCGGCGGCCCAGGCGGTGGCCCCGGTGCCGCTGCCCGTCGACTCGCTGACCCGGACGGACGCCGCCGCGGCCGGCGCGGGCGCGCTGGGCGGCGTCACCCACGGCCTGGGCCCGCTGACCCGGCTCCAGCTCGACCCGCTGGCCAACACGGGCGTCGACCCGCTCGCCAACGGGCTCGGCACCCAGGTCGCCGACTTCAAGCCGGTGGGCACCAACCTGGTGACCGACCACGTGACGAAGGGCGGGGCGGTCGCCGACCTGCCGGTGGCCGGTCCGCTGACGCAGGGGCTGCTCCCGTAGTCGGGGGCGGGCGGCTCAGCGTCTGGTGCGTCGCAGCCAGGCCGTCGCCGCGCTCGGCTGCTTCAGACGCGCGCGCCAGGGACCGTCCGCCCGCACCAGATGGATGAGGAGCGGCCCCTCGGGCAGCGGCAGGGTCTCCCGGCGCCTGCCGATCTCGTTGACGTGCGGCCCCCTGGCCCTGGGGAGGGTGGTGGGGTCGTCGTGCCCCGCCAGCTCGTAGACGTCGACGATGAAGTTGCTGCTGCCGCGGTAGTGGAAGGCGGCGTCGGCCGTGCCTCCCGTGTGGAGCAGGACGTCCGGGCCCCAGCGCTCCACGGCGTCCTCCGTCAGGCGTTTCGCCGCCGCCAGCGGCAGGATCCGCATCTGCCAGGGGCCGTCGGCCCTGAGCTTCAGCCGCAGCCGCCCGTTCGTGGGGACGAAGGCGAGCAGGCGGCCCCGGAAGTTCTCCTCCGTGCTGTTGACGAGGGTGCGTCCTTCCTTGTTGCGCTCGTCGAGGGGCCACAGGCCGGTGTATCCGTCGCTCTTGACGGAGAGCTCGACCATGAGCGGACCCGGCGGGAGGTCTTCCTCCGTGATCACGTCGTTCCCCGGGCCGGTTCGTACGCGCGCATCGAAGACGGCTCCGAACGTCCAGTCCGGCGGGTACAGCTCCGGCGCGGGCGCAGGCGCAGGTACGGGCGCAGGTACGGGCACGGGCGCCACCGTCGTGGGCGGCGCGAAGGCCGGGGCCTCCGGGGCCGGGGCCTCCTGGGACTCCTCCGCCACGTCCACGCCGTGGTCCGCCGCCAGGCCGACGAGGCCGTCCAGGTAGCCCTGGCCCACCGCGCGGAACTTCCAGCCTCCCGCCCGCCGGTACAGCTCCGCGAGGACCATCGCCGTCTCGCCGCCGGCGTCGGTCACCTCGTACCGCGCGACCGCCGTGCCGTCCGGTGCGAAGGCCTCCACGGAAAGACCGGCCACGTCCCGCAGCGCGCCGTCCTCCGTCGACGCGACGACGAGGACGCGGGTGATCTCCTCCTCGACCGCCGTGAAGTCGGTCTCCAGCCACACCGTGCCGTCCTCGCCGTCGGTCAGCCGTACCGCGCCCGACGGATGGACCGGTGCGCCGTGGAACACGATGTCCGCGTCCCCCCGGACCCTGCCCCGCTCGGTCAGCAGCAGCGCCGCGACGTCGACCCCGTTCCGTACGGCGACGCGCAGCGGCACCGTCGGGACGAAGGCGTTGTCCCCCTTGATCAATACCCGCATCATGACCGGATCTTGCGCTTGGGGGGACCCGTGGGGCAAGACCCGCGAGAAGCGGCGGGAACGCGCAACGGCCCCCCGGGTGCGTACACCTGGGGGGCCGTCGTCGCGTGGCTCTAGTACGAGGAGCCCGAGGCTCCCAGGGAGCCCGTGGGGTGCCAGACCGTCTTCGTCTCCAGGAAGGCGGTCATGCGGTCCGTGCCCGGGGACTCCGCGAAGTCCTCCGCGCGCGGGCGCAGGACGCGCTTGAGGTTGTCCGCCGCCGCGATCTCCAGGTCGCGGGCCAGGTCGCCCTCGGTCGCGCCCGTCAGGTCGATCGCGTTGACGTCCTGGTGGGCCGCGAGGTGCGGGCCCATCTCGGAGGCCTTGCCGGAGAGGATGTTGACCACGCCGCCCGGGAGGTCGGAGGTGGCGAGCACCTCGCCCAGGGAGAGCGCCGGGAGCGGGGACCTCTCGGACGCGATCACCACGGCCGTGTTGCCCGTGGCGATCACCGGGGCGATCACCGAGACCAGGCCCAGGAAGGACGAGTCCTGGGGGGCGACGACGGTGACGACGCCCGTGGGCTCCGGGGAGGAGAGGTTGAAGTACGGCCCCGCCACCGGGTTCGCGCCGCCCACGACCTGGGCGATCTTGTCGGTCCAGCCCGCGTACCAGACCCAGCGGTCGATGGCCGCGTCGACGACCGCGGCCGCCTTCGACTTCGACAGGCCCTCCGCGTCCGCGACCTCACGGACGAACTGCTCCCGGCGGCCCTCCAGCATCTCGGCGACGCGGTAGAGGATCTGGCCGCGGTTGTACGCGGTCGCGCCGGCCCAGCCGCCGAAGGCCTTGCGGGCGGCGACGACCGCGTCACGGGCGTCCTTGCGGGAGGAGAGCGGCACGTTCGCCAGCCACTTGCCCTTCGAGTCCGTCACCTCGTACACCCGGCCGCTCTCGGAGCGGGGGAACTTGCCCCCGACGTACAGCTTGTAGGTCTTGAAGACGTTCAGACGGGTCTGCTGCTCAGACATCGAGGTAGGCCTCCAGACCGTGACGGCCGCCTTCGCGGCCGAAGCCCGACTCCTTGTATCCGCCGAAGGGCGAGGTCGGGTCGAACTTGTTGAACGTGTTGGCCCAGACGACACCGGCGCGGAGCTTGGACGCGACCGCCAGGATGCGGGAGCCCTTCTCCGTCCAGATGCCGGCGGACAGGCCGTACTGGCTGTTGTTGGCCTTCGCCACGGCCTCGTCCGGCGTACGGAACGTCAGCACCGACAGGACCGGGCCGAAGATCTCGTCGCGGGCCACCGTGTGCGCCTGCGTGACGCCCGTGAAGAGCGTCGGGGCGAACCAGTAACCGGCCGACGGGAGCTCGCACGGGGCGGTCCAGCGCTCGGCGCCCTCCGCCTCGCCCCGCTCCACGAGGGAGGTGATGCGGGCCAGCTGCTCGGAGGAGTTGATGGCGCCGATGTCGGTGTTCTTGTCCAGCGGGTCGCCGAGGCGGAGCGTGGACAGGCGGCGCTTCAGGCTGTCGAGCAGCTCGTCCTGGATCGACTCCTGGACCAGCAGGCGCGAGCCCGCGCAGCAGACCTGGCCCTGGTTGAAGAAGATGCCCGTGACGATGCCCTCGACGGCCTGGTCGATGGGGGCGTCGTCGAAGACGATGTTGGCGCCCTTGCCGCCCAGTTCGAGGGTGACCTTCTTGTGCGTACCGGCGATGGAGCGCGCGATCGACTTGCCGACCGCCGTCGAACCGGTGAACGCGACCTTGTTGACGTCCGGGTGCTCGACCAGCGCGGCGCCCGTGTCCCCGTAACCGGGAAGGATGTTGACGACGCCCTTCGGCAGCCCGGCCTGGCGGCAGATGTCCGCGAAGAACAGGGCGGAGAGCGGGGTCGTCTCGGCCGGCTTCAGGACGACGGTGTTGCCCGTCGCGAGCGCCGGGGCGATCTTCCACGCCAGCATGAGCAGCGGGAAGTTCCACGGGATGACCTGGCCGGCCACGCCCAGCGGGCGCGGGTTCGCGCCGTAGCCCGCGTGGTCGAGCTTGTCGGCCCAGCCCGCGTAGTAGAAGAAGTGCGCGGCGACCAGGGGGAGGTCCGCGTCGCGGGTCTCCTTGATCGGCTTGCCGTTGTCCAGGGTCTCCAGGACGGCCAGCTCGCGGCTGCGCTCCTGGATGATCCGGGCGATCCGGAAGAGGTACTTCGCGCGCTCGGAGCCGGGCAGCGCCGACCACTTCTCGAAGGCCTTCCGTGCCGCCTTCACCGCGCGGTCGACGTCCTCGGAGCCCGCCTGGGCGACCTCGGACAGGACCTCCTCGGAGGAGGGGGAGACGGTCTTGAAGACCTTGCCGTCGGCCGCCTCGACGAACTCGCCGTCGATGAACAGGCCGTAGGAGGGGGCGATGTCGACGACGGACCGGGACTCGGGTGCCGGGGCGTATTCGAATGCAGATGCCATGTTGACCATGTTGATCAGTCCACCGTCACGTAATCGGGGCCGGAGTAGCGGCCGGTAGCCAGCTTCTGGCGCTGCATCAGCAGGTCGTTGAGCAGGCTGGAGGCGCCGAAGCGGAACCAGTGGTTGTCCAGCCAGTCCTCACCGACGGTCTCGTTGACGAGGACGAGGAACTTGATCGCTTCCTTGGTGTTGCGGATGCCGCCGGCCGGCTTCACACCGATCTGCACACCGGTCTGCGCGCGGAAGTCGCGCACGGCCTCCAGCATGAGCAGGGTGTTGGCGGGGGTGGCGTTGACCGCGACCTTGCCGGTCGAGGTCTTGATGAAGTCCGCGCCGGCCATCATGCCGAGCCAGGAGGCGCGGCGGATGTTGTCGTACGTGGACAGCTCGCCGGTCTCGAAGATCACCTTGAGGCGGGCGCGGTCGCCGCACTCCGCCTTGATCGCGGCGATCTGCTCGTAGACCTTCAGGTAGTGGCCGGAGAGGAACGCGCCACGGTCGATGACCATGTCGATCTCGTCGGCGCCCGCGGCGATGGCGTCGGCCGTGTCGGCGAGCTTCACGGGAAGCGCGGCGCGCCCGGCCGGGAAGGCGGTGGCGACCGAGGCGACCTTGACGCCGGAGCCGGCGACGGCGGCCTTGGCGGTGGCCACCATGTCGGGATAGACGCAGACGGCGGCGGTCGTCGGGGTCGTACGGTCGGTCGGATCGGGGTTGACGGCCTTGGCGGCGAGCGCCCGGACCTTGCCCGGGGTGTCCGCGCCTTCGAGCGTCGTCAGGTCGATCATGGAAATGGCCAGGTCGATGGCGTAGGCCTTGGCCGTGGTCTTGATCGAGCGGGTCCCGAGGGACGCGGCGCGCGCCTCCAGGCCTACGGCGTCGACGCCGGGCAGCCCGTGGAGGAAGCGGCGCAGCGCACTGTCGGACGCGGTCACGTCGGCGAAAGCGGAAGCTGCGGATGCAGTGGTGGGCATGGTCACCAGTCGAGCATATCTACGCGCGTAGCGACCTGTACAGGGGACGCCCTTCACGGAGCCCGAGGTCACAGGGGGTCCGACGGCGTGGTGACGCCTGTCACACGGCCGTGACGTGGAGTGGACGAGTCCTGAATACAAGATCAATAGATTTTTGACAGCAGCCAGCCAGACCTCACCGGACACAGTCGGACCGAGAAAAAGCGGCATGCGGCTCTCCCATCGACCACGTACCCGAATCACAGGAGTCGTTATGCGCACCGCCCTTCGCACCGCCATCGCCACCGCTCTCGTCGCGGGTGTCGCGATCACCGCCCCGGCCCTCGCGGCGGGTGCCGCTTTCGCCGCCGGTACGGCCCCGGCCCCGGCGCCGAAGGCCGCCGCGACCGCGACCGCCGCCACGCCCGCCGCCTCGGCGGACGCCCCGGTCCGCACCGTCCGGCTCGCCGGTGGGCTGTCGGCCAAGGTGTACGCGAAGGGCGACCAGCACCCGTACTTCACCGCCACCGTCGTGCGGGACGGCACCGTGCTCGGTGAGCTGAAGGCGGGCGGCGGCTACGCCCAGAAGGACACCAAGATCTTCGTCGGGTACGCGGTGACCCTGGACTTCGAGGGCAAGGTGACCGCCGTCGCCACCCCGCAGGGCACCCTCGTCCGTACCCAGACGCTCCTCGGCGGCACCGTCGCCAAGATCTACAAGGTCACGGTGCAGAACTACCGTGCCGAGCTTTTCCGCGAGGGTCACCCGGTCGGCGTCCTGGAGGCGGTCACCCGCTCCGTCGCCGGTCAGGACAACGGCGAGTTCTTCGTCCTCAACCCGGACGGCACCACCTACAACTGGGTCGGCAACATCGCGCCCGGCACCCCCGGCATCTACCGCCTCGTCGACGGCACCGTCCTGCAGCTCGGCAAGAAGGACGGTTCCTTCGGGCTCCAGCGCATCGACCCCGCCACCGACAAGGGCAGCGGCTACGTCTACGTGCACAGCGGCCGCAAGGTCTCCTTCTTCGGCAAGGCCGTCGTCGTCCTGGAGCAGGACGGCCAGTTCGCCGCCTACGTCCCCGGCGCGGCGAAGCAGGCCGCTCCGCAGCCGTACGGGATGGGCGGCGGCGGCCAGGGCGAGTCCACCCCGGTCGTCACCAAGCTCGGCCCCTGCACGGTCAGCACGACCGTCGGCATCGGCGCGGGCACCGCGGCCGAGCTGTTCATGACCCGGCAGGGCCCGGTGGCCGAGTTCTCCGCCGCCGGTGAGGACCGGGTCTTCGCGATGGTCGACCGGGCGCACCCCTCGCTCCCGAAGAGCGTCGGCATCACCGCGCGGATCGTCGCCCCGAACAGCGCCACGCCGTCGCTCTACACCAAGGTCGAGGGCGGCCCCGGGGTCAAGGGCGCCACCCACGCCTTCCCGGAGCTGCCGAAGGGCTGCACGCTGGAGACGGCCCCGGGCAACACGGCGAACGGCACCACCGGCACCACCGGCACCACCGGCACCACCGGCACCACCGGCACCACCGGCACCACCGGCACCACCGGCACCACCGGCACCACCGGTACCGGCAGCTCCGGCAAGGGCATCACCACCCACGCGGGGCAGACCTCCGTCATCCCGCAGGGCGGAGTCGCCGCCGGTGCCGAACTCGGCACCGAGCTCGGCTCCGAGGACGGCAGCACCACCCTGCTCGCCACCGGTGCCGGGGCCTCGCTCGCCGCCGCCGGCCTGGGTTTCGTCGTCCTGCGCCGCCGGACCGCCGCCTCCCGCGCCTGACCCGTCCGATCCCTGCCCCTTGACCCGAGCGGGAGCACACCCCATACCCCACCCCCGGCCGGTCGCCGCGTCCCGCGCGGCGGCCGGCCGGACCCCTTCGCCGTCTGCCCGTCTGCCCGTCTGCCCGTCTGCCCGTCTGCCCGTCTGCCCGGAGCCCGCCCGTGAGCCGCCGCCCTCGCCGTGTCCGTACCGCCCCTCTCCTCCTCGTGGCCGTCCTCGCCGCCCTCACCGGCTGCTCGGCCGGGACCACGCCGCCCACCACCCCGCCCGCGGGGGTCTCCGAGGCCACGGCCGCCCCCGCGCCCACCGCGGGCGCCGCGTCCGTCCGGGCGCTCGGCCGGTCCCTGCCCGTCCGGGTCCGGCTCCCCGCCGCCGGGGTCGACACCGGCGCCACCGGTCCCGTCCTGGAGCTGGGGCTCGCCGCCGACGGCACCGTCGAGGTGCCCTCGGTCGAGGACGCCGACCGCATCGGCTGGTACGGCAAGGGCGTCACGCCCGGCGAGACCGGCCCCGCCGTCCTCATCGGCCACTTCGACACCGCCCGCGGCCCGGCCGTCCTGAAAGACGTCTCGCGGGTCCGGGTGGGCGACGAGATCGCCGTGACCAGGGCGGACGGCAAGGTCGCCGTCTTCCGCGTAAGGGAGCTGGAGCAGGTCGACAAGGACGCGTTCCCGACGGCCAAGGTGTACGGCGACACCACGCGCCCCGAGTTGCGCGTCGTCACCTGCGGTGGGGAGCTCGTCGACGGCCACCGCCCCGACAACATCATTCTGTACGCGGATCTCGTGGCCACGCGGGCCGCCTGAGCCGTCACCGGCCCGCTGAGGCAGAATCGGCGGCATGACGACCCCGGAGCCGACCCCCGAGCCGACCCCCGAGCCGACCCCTGCGTCGAGCTCCGAGCCGACCCCCGAGTCGACCCCTCAGCCGACCCCTCAGCCGACCCCTGAGTCGACCCCTCGGCCGACGCCCGAGCCGACGCCCGAGTCGACGCCCAAGGCTGTCGAGCCGCAGTACGCCGACCGTGTCTTCCGCTCGCCCCTCGGCATCGCGAGCGGCGTGTTCCTGCTGGTCCTCGCGGTCCTCTTCGGCGGCGACGCGCTGATCCGCGGCGAGGGCCGGACTCCCTGGGTCGCGCTCGCGGGGCTCGTCCTCGCCCTCCCGCTGATCGTCGCCTTCACCATCCGGCCCGCCGTGTACGCCAACGACCAGCGGCTCCGGATCCGCAACCCGTTCCGGTCGATCACGCTGCCCTGGGCCTCGGTCGCCGACGTCCGCGCCGGCTACTCCAGCGAGGTCTTCACCCAGGAGGGCGCGAAGTACCAGCTGTGGGCCGTCCCCGTCTCGCTGCGGCAGCGGAAGAGGGCCGCACGGAAGGCCGCCCGCGCCTCGCAGGACGATCCCCACGGCCGTACCTCCGTCACCGCCGACGTGCGGGACGCCTCCTCCCGGACCGCGCCCACCGACCAGACCGTCGCCGATCTGCGGGACCTCGCCGAGCTCCACGTCGGGGACCCGGGCGCGCAGGGCGAGCCGCAGGTGCGCTGGGCGTACGAGATCGTCGGCCCCGCCATCGCCGGGTTCCTGCTCCTCGTCATCCTCCTCGCGACGGGCTGACGCGCCCCGGCTCCGTCCCTTCCCTCCTCCGTCCCTTCCCCCCTCCGTCCCGGCCGGTGTCCAAGGGGCAACGGTCCGGTGAAGCGTGCCACCGGCAATTGGTTTAGCACCCAACTTTCACCCCCGTCTCAATAGATTGCGCTTGCCGAGACTGTGGGGGTGGGGGCGATGACCAAGGACACCGGTGTGTCCACGACGCGCTGTCTGGTCGATCTGGGGACCGACGGGCGGTACGGGTGGCGGCTCGTCGCCCAGAACGGGAGGGTCGTCGCGCGGTCGGGGGGCTGCTACGACGACCACGACGGGTGCAGGGACGCCTTCCTCGCCCTGTGCGCCGGACACGCCGCCATGGCCGGCGGCGTCCAGCACACCGCCGGAGGCAACGGCTGGGTGTGGCTGCTCCGCGACGCCGAGGGCCGGACCGCCGCCCTCTCCGGGCGCTCCTACGAGCGGCACTCCACCTGCCGTACCGCCTACCAGCGGTTCCGGGCCCTGCTCGCCGCCGAAGGTCAGAGATGGACGGCAACGGCCTTATGGTGAACGGAAGTTGCCCCGCGCACGCCCCTCGTTCACGTCGCGTGGCGCACGCGTCCACCGGGCCGGACTTACGTCCTTCCCGTGACGACCGAGACCCTTGACCCGCTGCCCGGACCGCCGTCCGGCACACCGGCGGACCCGCCGCCCGACACGCCGCGCCGGCTCCACGCCGACCCCGGCCTTCCCGACCGGGTCTTCCGCGCCGTCGCCCGCACCGGCGGCGGCCTCGTCCTCGCGGTCATGCTCCTCGTCGGCGGCTTCCTGCTGCTCCGCGCCTGGCAGGCCCTCGACCGCGCCGGACCCTCGTTCCTCACCACGGAGAGCTGGGAACCGGACGCCGGACGCTTCGGGATCGCCGCCGTCCTCCTCGGCACCGTCCTCATCGCGCTCGTCGCGATCGTCGTCGCCGTCCCGCTCGCCACCGGGGCCGCGCTCTACATCTCCGAGTACGCCGCGCCCCGGCTGCGCCGCACGCTCGTCTCCACCGTCGACCTCATGGCCGCCGTGCCCTCCGTCGTCTACGGCCTGTGGGGCGTCTTCTGGCTGGAGGAATCGATCCTCCCGATCGCCCGCTGGATCTCCGCCTACCTGGGCTGGATCCCGTTCCTCCGGGTCGACGGCGCCGACCCGGACGACCCGCTCGCCCCGCCCACCGTCTACACCTCGTCCACCTTCGTCGCCGGTCTCGTCGTCGCGATGATGGTCGCGCCGATCATCTGCTCGATCATGCGCGAGGTCTTCTCGCAGGCACCGGCCGGCGAACGCGAGGGCGCCTACGCGCTCGGCGCCACCCGCTGGGGCATGATCCGCAGCGTCGTCCTGCCCTTCGGCAGGGGCGGCATGATCGGCGGCACCATGCTCGGCCTCGGCCGCGCCCTCGGCGAGACCATCGCCGTCTACATGGTCATCTCGCAGGTCTTCACCATCCAGTGGCACGTCCTGCAGACCGGCACCAGCTCGGTGTCCTCCCTCATCGCCCTGCGCTACGGCGAGGCCACCCCCTTCGGCATGTCCGCGCTCATGGCCGCCGGCTTCGCGCTCTTCGTCATGACCCTGATCGTCAACTTCGCCGCCTCGTCCATCGTCGCCCGCAGCCGCTCCGGCGCCACCAGCGATGCCTAGGACCACGCCCAAGGGGGACCCGAACCCATGACCATCGCCCCCGAGCGGCCCGGGGTGAGCCCGCCCGCCGCGCCGCCCCCGCCCTCGCCCGCCTCCTCTCCCGGACCCGAGCGGCGGCGCAGTACCGGCAGCCTGCGCTCCACCGACGTGTACGCCGTACTCGGCGCCGCGGCCGCCTCGCTCGCCCTCACCTGGCTGCTCTTCGCCCGCCTGCTGCCCTTCAGCGGCGCCGTCGGCTTCGTCCTCGTCGCGTACGCCCTCTTCCTCGGGCTCTACGCGCTCCTCGTCTCCTTCGACGAGGACGGGCCCGCCGTCCGCGACCGGATCGCCGGGGTCGTCGTCCGCAGCCTGGGGCTCGTGCTGCTCGCCGTGCTCGTCTTCGTCGTCGCCTTCACCCTGTGGGAGGGCCGCAGGGCCCTCGTCCACCTCAACTTCTTCACCGAGGACATGAGCCTCGCCGGCCCCCTCGAACCGCTCGACGTCGGCGGCATCCTGCACGCCGTCGTCGGCACCCTCGAACAGGTCGGCATCGCGCTCGCGCTCACCGTGCCCTCCGGGATCGTCTGCGCGGTCTTCCTCAACGAGGTCCCCGGCCCCTTCGCCCGGCTGGTCCGCACGATCGTCGAGGCCATGACGGCGCTGCCGTCGATCGTCGCCGGCCTCTTCATCTACGCGACCGTCATCCTGGCCCTCGGCACCGAGCGGTCCGGCTTCGCCGCCTCGCTCGCCCTCTCCGTGATGATGCTCCCGATCATCATCCGCGCCGCCGACGTCGTCATCCGGCTCGTCCCCGGCACGCTGCGGGAGGCCTCGTACGCCATGGGGTCCTCGCGCTGGCGCACGGTCTGGCACGTCGTCCTGCCGACCGCCCGCTCCGGTCTGACCACCGCAGTCATCCTCGGCACCGCGCGCGGGGTGGGGGAGACCTCGCCGGTGCTGCTGACCGCCGGCTTCACCGCCGAGCTGAACGCGCTGCCGACCTCCGGCGCCCAGGTCTCCCTGCCGCTCGCCACCTTCGAGCTCGTCAAGTCACCCGAACCGAACATGATCGCCCGCGGTTTCGGCACCGCCGCCGTCCTCATGCTGCTCGTCCTGCTGCTCTTCGTCCTCGCCCGGATCGCGGGCGGCCGCGGCCCGGGGCAGCTGACGAAGCGCCAGGAGCGGCGCCGGGCCGAGGCGTCCCGGAAGGACGCGGCCCGGCAGGCCGCCGCGCGTCCGGAGCGATCCGTACCTTCCAGGAGTACGCCGTGAGACCCGTCCCCGTCACCCGCAGTCTCCTGGGCCTCGGCGCCGCCCTGTGCGCGCTGCTCGCCCTCCTCGTCCACCCGCCCGCCGCCCAGGCCGCCGGATTCACCAAGATCACCGGCTCCGGCTCGACCTGGAGCTCCAACGCCGTCGAGCAGTGGCGCCGCAACATCGGCGCCAACATCGGCCTGACCGTCAACTTCAACGCCAACGGCTCCTCACAGGGCCGCGAGCAGTTCAAGAACGGCACCGTCGACTTCGCCGTCTCCGAGATCCCGTACGGCCTCAAGGACGGCAACGCCACCGACGTGCCGCCGGGCCGCGGCTACGCGTACATGCCGATCGTCGCGGGCGGCACCGCCTTCATGTACAACCTCCGCATCGGCGGCCGGCAGGTCACCAACCTGCGGCTCTCCGGCCCCGTCCTGGCCCGTATGTTCACCGGGCAGCTGACCATGTGGAACGCGCCCGAGATCAAGGCCGACAACCCCGGCCTCACCCTCCCGGCCCGGCGCATCGTCCCCGTCGTGCGCTCCGACGGCTCGGGCACGACCGCCCAGTTCACGACCTGGCTCGCCAAGGAGCACGGCGGCGTCTGGGACGACTACTGCCGGCGCGCGGGCCGCCAGACGCCCTGCGGCATGACCTCGTACTTCCCCGTCGCGCCCGGTGCCACGGCCGTCGCCAAGTCCGGTTCGCTCGGCGTCTCCGCGCACGTCCGCCAGCCGCAGGGCGAGGGCGCCATCACCTACGTCGAGTACTCGTACGCCGTGAACGCCCACTTCCCGGTCGCCAAGATCCTCAACTCCGCCGGGTACTACGTCGAGCCGACCGCCTCCAGTGTCGCCGTGGCCCTGCTCGACGCCCGCATCAACGAGAACAAGTCCTCGACCGACTACCTGACCCAGATCCTCGACGGCGTCTACCGGTCGAGGGACTCGCGCAGTTACCCGCTCTCCAGCTACAGCTACATGGTCGTCCCCACCACCGAGACCGCCCCGCACACCAGGGACAAGGGCCGCTCGCTCGGCACCTTCGCCCGCTACTTCCTCTGCGAGGGCCAGCAGCAGGCCGAGGAGCTCGGCTACTCGCCGCTGCCCAGGAACCTCGTCCAGGCCGGCTTCGAACAGGTCCGCCGGATACCCGGGGCGCCCACGGGCGCCGTCGACCTCTCCGACTGCCGCAACCCCACCTTCTCGGCGGACGGCACCAACACCCTCGCCAAGAACGCCCCGAGGCCGAAGGAGTGCGACAAGCGCGGGACGACGCAGTGCGCCGACGGCACGGGCGGCGCGCGCGGCACGGCCACCCCGGTGAACAACGGCGGTTCGGGAGGGAACGGAAGCGGGAGCGGGAGCGGAGGGGCGAGCGGGAACGGGACGGGCGGGTCCGGGTCCGGGTCGGGGTCCGGCTCCGGTTCTTCGACCGGCGGTACGGGCTCGGGCTCCGGTTCCTCGACCGGCGGGGGCGGCACGGGCTCCGGCACCGGCTCCACCGGCGGCAGCGGTACGGCCTCGGGCTCGGGCGCCTCGACCGGCGGCGGTACGGGCTCGGGCCCGGGCTCCGCCACCGGCGGCAGCGGTACGGGCGCGGGCGGCGGGTCCTCGACCGGCGGGGGCGCCACGGGCGGGACCGGCGGCGCGGCCGTCGACCCCGACACCGGCGAGCTCCTCGCCGGTGGCTCCGACGGAGGCGCCACGGGCGGCGGCGGCACCGGCACCGGACAGGACTCCGGCGGCGGCATGATCGTCGGCACCCCCGTCACCCTCGCCGCCGACACGGGCGCCGGACTGCGCGGCCTGCTCATGGCCCTGTCCGCCGTCCTGCTGCTCGCCACGGTCGTCGCACCCCCGCTCGTCGCCCGCGCCCTCGCGGCCCGCGCCCGGCGCGAAGGCGGCACCCGATGAGGCCCGTACAGCGCCGGAGGTCCGGCACCCGACGCCGTACCGCGGGGCTCGGCGCGCTGCTCGCCGCCGTCGTGCTCGCCCTGGTCCCGCTGCCCCGGGACACCGTCGCGGTCGCCGCCGACGCGGAGAGCTCGGCGGTGACCAAGCGCGGCACGAAGGGCCCGTACGACGACTTCTCCGGCCTGGAGGTGACCGTCCACCAGACGAGGAACCTGCGCGCGCAGGGCCTGAAGGTCACGTGGAGGGGCGGGAAGCCGACCCGGGGACGCAACGGCGACTACCTCCAGATCATGCAGTGCTGGGGGGACGACCCGGCCGGGCCGAAGCGGGAACAGTGCCAGTTCGGCGCCGGCGTCAGCGGCTCCGACTTCGGCGCCTTCATCGGCCGCCGGCTGATCCCCGTCGGCAGCGACCCGCTGGAGAAGCAGTACGACAAGCAGATCCCCTACCCGGACGCTCCCGGGCAGATGACCGACCCGTTCGTCCCCTTCACCCCGGTCTCCGGCCCGCCGACGACCAAGGTCACCGACTGGACCTACTTCAGTCCCGGCGACACCAACGAGGAGTACTTCGCCGCCACCCAGCCCGACGGCACGGGCGAGGCGGCCGTCAACCTCCAGTCGACCCGGGAGGCCCCCCACCTCGGCTGCGGCGACCCGATCGGCACGGGCGGGAACGTGCGCGGCAGGAACTGCTGGCTCGTCGTCGTCCCGCGCGGCTCCCACGAGCCGGACGGCTCGACCGGCAACAACCAGCGCCTGCACAGCTCGCCGTTCTCCACCACCAACTGGAACCAGCGGATGGTCTTCCCGCTCGACTTCCTGCCGGTCCGCGAGGCGTGCCCCGCCGACAAGGCCGAACGCCGCATGACCGGTTCCGAACTCGTCACGGACGCCCTCACCTCCTGGCAGGCGGCGCTCTGCGCGGACGGCGCCACCCGCTTCACCTTCACCCAGCGCGGCGAGGACCTGGCCCGGGGCAACCTGCTCAACCCGACCTCCACCTCGCCCGGCCTCGCCTTCACCGTCGAGCCGGTGGACGGCGGGGAGAAGGCGGGATTCGTCCACGCGCCGGTCGCCGTCAACGCGCTCGCGGTGGGCCTCTACTGGGAGGCGGACAAGATCGGCCGCGTCAAGGACCTGAAGCTCAGCGCCCGGCTCCTGGCCAAGCTGCTCACGTACTCCTATCCGTACGACGTCAGGGCCCTCAGCTACACCGCGCCGGCGCCCGACCACCTGAAGGACAACCCGCAGTCCATCGTCCGGGACCCGGAGTTCCTGAAGCTCAATCCGGAATTCGAGAACTCCTTGCAGGCGCCCCAGAAATACCCCGGCGGAATTCTGCTCTCCGCCGAGCGCTCGGACACCACGAGGGTCGTCTGGAGCTATCTCCGAAGCAATGCGGAAGCGCGCGCCTTCCTCGAAGGGAAGCCGGACCCCTGGGGCATGCGGATCAACCCCTACTTCAAGGACCTGGGGCTCGCCACGGCCGGGTCCGACGAATTCCCGAAGGCCGATCCCACGGAGACGGAGCTCTCGCTGGGCGAGAAGCGCATCACGTACGGCGTGACCGAGCGCTCCCCCTACGCGATCGACCTGCACGACGCAGCCCGCTGGGTCCGGCGCGGCACCAACAACGCGAAGGACCAGGTGGCCGAGGACTCGGCGACCAGCGGGCCGAAGCTCGTCGGCGTCGACGTCCTCCCCGGCGACCGGCGGGCCTACGGCATCACCGACGCGGCATCGGCGTCCCGCTACCAGCTCCAGATCGCCGCCCTGCCCGACGCCGACGGCACGTACGTCCGGCCCACGACCGCGTCCATGCTCAAGGCCGTCGAACAGTTCAAGGACTCGGCGGTGCCGGGCGTCCTCGCCCCGGACCCGGCGCGCGCCGCGCACGGCGCCTACCCGCTGACGATGGTGACCTACGCGGCCGCTTCCACGAAGCTCCCGGCCGACGCCCGCAAGGACTACGCGCGCGTGCTGCGGTACGCGGCGGGAGCGGGGCAGAAACAAGGCACCGCCCCCGGTGAGCTGCCCCTCGGGTACGCGCCGCTGCCCGCGAAGCTGAAGCTCCAGGCGGAGGCCGCGGCCGGCCGTCTGGAGCGCGGGGTCCCGGCGGGCCCGGGCACCACGGCGGGAGGTACGGGCTCCGGATCCGCCTCGGGTTCCGGTTCGGGATCCGGTTCCGGCTCCGACGGTGGAACGGACTCGGGCTCCGCCGGTACGGGCTCGTCGGGCTCGGCATCCGGCTCCGGCGCGGGCTCGGGCTCTGGCGGTACGACGGGCTCCTCCGGCTCGGACACCGGATCCGGCTCGGGTGCGGGCGGCGGGAGCGCGAGCGGCGGCGGTACGGGCGGCGGCGCGGGAGCGCCTACGACCGCCACCGACCCGCCGTCCTCCGCGCCGCCGCCGGCGTCCGGTGGGGGCGGGAACGGCTCCGGAGGCGCGCCGGGGGAGAAGCTCGCCGACACCGGCAGCACCCCCTCCCAGGTCCTCGGCGTCATCCGCTGGGTCCTCCTCGCGGTCCTCCTCGCCGGCGGAATCGCCGGCCTCGCGGGACCGGCCGTCCTCGCATTCGCAGGCCGCCGCCGAATTCCCTTGGATTCACCTAGGACAGGAATTCGTCACCTGAAGAGCGACTGAACGTGGTGGTTCCCGGAACCGCCCGTACGGAATTGTTGTTCCCGGCCGGTCGACGGGTCGGTCGGAAAAACAATCCGGATTTTCTTGTGCGTCCATTCCATGACATCCGTTTCCACGGAGGAGATCAGAAGTGAACGTCAAGTCCCGCGCTCGTATCGGTGCCGCCCTCGGTGTGGCCGCCCTCGGTCTCGGTGTCGCCCTCGCCCCGGCCGCGCAGGCCGACCCCAGCCCGATCACCCAGTACCGCACCCTCGCCGGTGTCGGCTCCGACACGACCCAGGACGTCGTGAACGGCCTCGGTGACGTCGTCAAGAACGCCCTGGGCCAGAAGATCATCGCCTCCTGGAACGCCACCGGCACCACCACCGTCAAGACCAAGGCGACCGGTTGTGTCATCAACCGGCCCAACGGCTCCTCGGCCGGCATCGACGCCCTGCGCAACGCCGTGGACACCAACTCCGGCTGCCTCGACTTCGCCCGCTCCTCGCGCGGCCCGGCCGACATCACCTCCACGGACCTGACCTGGATCCCGTTCGCCAAGGACGCGGTGACCTGGGTGAAGCGCTCCGACAGCGCCCTGCCGGCCGACCTGACGGTGGCCCAGCTGAAGGACATCTACGACTGCAACCTCACCTCCCTCAACGGTGTGGCGATCACCCCGATCCTGCCGCAGGCCAGCTCCGGCACGCGCCAGTTCTTCCTCTCCTCCATCGGTGTGGCCACCCCGGGCGCCTGCGTCCAGCAGGGCGTCCAGGAGAACGACGGCACCGTCCTCGACACCGCCGGTGACATCGCGCCCTACTCCGTCGCGCAGTACACCGCGCAGGAGAAGGCCGTCGTCA
This sequence comes from Streptomyces sp. NPDC056169, assembly GCF_042268445.1. Classification (NCBI taxonomy): domain Bacteria; kingdom Bacillati; phylum Actinomycetota; class Actinomycetes; order Kitasatosporales; family Streptomycetaceae; genus Streptomyces; species Streptomyces sp. NPDC056169. The sequence continues at coordinate 111,582 of NZ_JBHJUO010000007.1, forward strand.
CGGACCGCCGCGGCGCCGCCGTGCTCGGTTCCGTCGGCACCGTCGCGCCGCGCAACGCCGACAAGACGCTCAACCTGACCTTCCCCTTCACCCGTGACGTCTACAACGTCGTCCCGACGGCGAAGCTGACCAACGCCACGATCGCCTCCACCTTCGTCGGCTCGACCTCCAAGGTCTGCGCCGCCGGCACCACGATCACCAACTACGGCTTCGGCACCCTCGGTGCCGCCTGCGGCGCCACGACCCTCACGGGCGAGCGCTGATCACCACGCTCCCGTAACCGCGCGACGGCCGGGCACCCCAGGGTGCCCGGCCCCACGGCGTACCCGAACCGTCCTGAACCCGTCCCGAACCGCCGACCGCCGACCGCCGACCACTCACCATCCGCCTCGGAGGAACCCCACCCCATGAACCGCGTCGTACCCCTCAGATCGCCCGTGGCCCTGCTCACGGCACTCGCCCTCCTCTGCGGCACACTGGCGATCGTCCTGGCCCTGTCCACGTCCGCCGCCGCCGTCACCCGGCACGGCACCCTCGCCCTCACCCCGAGCTCGGGTGCCCTCGCCGCCGGCCCGGCCTCCGTCACCGCGGCGGCGGCCTGCCCCGCGCCGACAGCTCCGGCCACGCCGTACGTCAAGGGCGTCCTCGCCCTCGTCGACCCCGGCGACCCGACCGTCAGCGCGCCGATCGCCGAGGTCGTCCCCGGCGGCCCGCTCGGCACCACCCCGATATCCGGTCCGCTCACCGGCTCCGGCGCCGGCTACGCCACGCTCCAGGACCGGCTGCGCGAGCTCGTCCCCTCCGGGCCCCTCGACGGCCGCTACGAGCTGCGGCTCTCCTGCGAGACGGCCGACTCCGAGGCGCGCGCCGAGTACTTCTCCCAGCTGATCGAGGTCACGGGCGACAACTGGGCGACGGTCAGCCAGCAGGCGACCAACCTGTCCGTCACCACGGACAGCGCGCTCCCGCCCGCCGGCCGCCCCTTCCCGATCCGGGCCGAGGTCCAGCCGGCCACGGCCGCGGGCACGGTCACCTTCTCCACCCTCGTCAACGAGGAGCTCGTCGAGCTCGGCACGAAGGACCTGGCCGACGGCAAGGCGGAGATCACCGCCACCATGGCCGCCGAGATCAACGCCAACTTCCCCGTCCTGGCCCAGTACACGCCCGCCGACCCCACCGCGTACACCGCCTCGACCTCCGTCGTCACGTTCATCGCGGGCCCGGCCACCACCCCCACCCCCACCGGTACGCCGACCGGCACCCCCACCGGCACCGGGACGCCCACCCCGACCGGCACCCCCACGGGCACGCCCTCGGAGACCCCCACGGACGAGCCGACCGGGACGCCGTCCGAGACGCCCGGCGAGACCCCGAGCGAGACCCCGTCCGGCACCGAGAGCCCGACCGGCACCGGCACGCCGTCCCCGTCGGGCACCGCCGACGGCGACAGCGCGGGCGGCTCTTCCGGCGGTGACGCCGGCGGTTCCGGTGACGGGACGACCGGGGGCTCCGGCACGAGCGGAGGCTCCGGCGATTCCGGTTCCTCCGGGTCCGGCTCCTCCGGCAACAACACCACCACCAACGGCGGCAACGGCTCCCTCGCCGCCACCGGCGCCTCCTCCGCCGCATCCGCCGCGCTCGGCTCGCTCGCGCTCTGCCTGCTCGGCGCCGCGGCCGTTCTCCAGAACCGCCGCCGCAAGGCGAAGGCCCCGCGCCCGTGACCACCGCGACGCCCCCCGTCGCCGCCCCCCGAGCCGGGTTCGCCCTGGCCGGGGCGGCGCTGTGCGTCCTCGCCGCGCTCCTCATCGGCTTCGCCGCCAACCTGACCGTCGTCGGCCACCTCCAGCACGCCCGCGACCAGTCCACCGCCTACGACGACCTGCGCGAGCAACTCGCCCTCGGCACCGCGCCCGTGGGCCAGTCGACGTACGACGGCAAGCCCCTCGCCCTCGGCGCGCCCGTCGCCCTCCTCCGCATCCCCGCGCTCGGGATCCGCGAGGTCGTCGCCGAGGGCACCACCTCCGGCGTCCTCATGTCCGGGCCCGGCCACCGCCGCGACACGGCGCTCCCCGGCCAGGCCGGGGCCAGCGTGATCATGGGCCGCCAGTGGGGGTACGGCAGCCCCTTCAACGACGTGCACCGCCTGCCGGGCGGCGCCCGCATCGAGGTGACGACCGGTCAGGGCACGGCGCGGTACGAGGTGACGGCCGTCCGCCGCCCCGGCGACCCGAACCCCGCCCCCCTCGGCGCGGGCGAAGGACGGCTCACGCTGATGACGGCGAGCGGCGGCGCGTACACCCCCGAGGACGTGCTCCGGGTCGACGCCGAACTGATCGGCGACGCGCAGCCCAGCCCCGCCAGGCCGCTGCGCCCCGGCTGGATCACCGCCGCGGAGAGGCCGCTCGCCGGCGAGTCCGACGTCTGGCCCGGGATCTTCCTCGGCGTCCAGGGCCTGCTCGCCGCCGCCCTCCTCACCGTCCTCGCCCGGCGCCGCTGGGGCGCCCGACAGACCTGGGTCGCCGCCGTCCCGGTCCTCGTCGCCCTCGGCGTCCTCGTGTCCGGGCAGCTGACCCGGCTCCTCCCCAACCTCCTCTGACCGCAAGGGAGTCACCGCCCGTGACCGATCTCGCCGACACCGTCACCCTGCCCCCCGTGCCGCCCGTGTCGCCCGTGCCGGGGGACGCGCCGGTCCCGTCCCGCGCCGCCGCGCTCGAAGCCGACGCCGTCTCCGCGTGGTTCGGCGACCGGAAGGTCCTGGACCGGGTCTCGCTCGCCATGCCCGCCCGCGAGGTCACCGCCCTCATCGGCCCCTCGGGCTGCGGCAAGTCGACCTTCCTGCGCATCCTCAACCGGATGCACGAACTCACCGGCACCGCCTCGCTCGCCGGCCGGGTCCTCCTCGACGGCTCCGACATCTACGACCGGGGCCGCCGCATCACCCACGCCCGCCGCGAGATCGGCATGGTCTTCCAGAAGCCCAACCCGTTCCCTGCGATGTCCCTGTACGAGAACGTCCTCGCCGGCCTGAAGCTGGGCGGCATCCGGGCGGGCAAGGAGGCGAAGGACGACCTGGTGGAGGAGTGCCTGACCCGGGCCGGGCTCTGGAACGAGGTCAGGGACCGGCTGCGGCAGCCCGGCGGCGCGCTCTCCGGCGGCCAGCAGCAGCGCCTCTGCATCGCGCGCTCGCTCGCCGTCCGCCCGCGCGTCCTGCTCATGGACGAGCCCTGCTCGGCGCTCGACCCGACCTCCACCCGGCGCGTCGAGGAGACCATCGCCGAGCTGAAGGCGGAGGTCACCGTCGTGATCGTCACCCACAACATGCAGCAGGCGGCCCGGGTCTCCGACTCCTGCGCGTTCTTCCTCGCCGAGCAGGGCACCCCCGGCGTGATCGTCGAGCACGGCCCGACCGCCACGATGTTCGGCTCGCCGCGGGACCCGCGCACCGCCGACTACGTCAACGGCCGCTTCGGCTGACCCGGGCGAGCGACCCGGGCGAGCCGACCCCGGCGAGCCGTCACCGACGGGCGGCGCGGATTTCACCCGTACAGCGGATTTCACCCGTACAGAGGAAAGGGCCGGTACGGAATCACTCCCGCACCGGCCCTCCGCCCTTCGCTCGTCGAGACGTCCCCGGGTCAGAGCCCCGCGGCCGTGCTCAGGTCGCGCTTGATCGCGGCCAGCAGCTCCGCGCCCTTCGCCCGCGCCGGCGCCAGCTCGCTCGCGTCGGCGACCGGGACGACGACCTCCAGGTAGCACTTGAGCTTGGGCTCGGTGCCGCTCGGGCGGACGATCACCCGGGCCTTGTAGTCGCCCTCCAGGTGGTAGCGCAGCCCGTCCGTCGGCGGCAGCGACTCCGTGCCCTTCGACAGGTCCTCGGCCGAGACGACCGTCAGACCGGCCAGCGAGACCGGCGGGCGCTCGCGCAGCGCGGCCATCGCGTTCGCGATGATCCCCAGGTCCTCGACCCGCACCGACAGCTGGTCCGTGGCGTGCAGCCCGTGGGCCACCGCCAGGTCGTCGAGCAGACCGAGCAGGGTGCGGTCCTGCTCCTTGAGCACCGAGGCCAGCTCGACGACGAGCAGCGCGGCCGTGATGCCGTCCTTGTCGCGGACGCCCTCCGGGTCGACGCAGTAGCCGAGCGCCTCCTCGTAGCCGTACCGCAGCCCCTCGACGCGGGCGATCCACTTGAAGCCGGTCAGCGTCTCCTCGTACCCGACACCGGCCGCCTCGGCGATCCGGCCGAGCAGCGACGACGACACGATCGACTCGGCGAACACGCCCGTCGCGCCCTTGTGCACCAGGTGCGCGGCGAGCAGCGCGCCCACCTCGTCGCCGCGGAGCATCCGCCAGCCGCCCTCGACGGCGGCGTCCGGGACGGCCACCGCGCAGCGGTCGGCGTCCGGGTCGTTGGCGATGATCAGGTCGGGGTCCACGGCCCGGGCCGCCTCGAAGGCGAGGTCCATGGCACCCGGCTCCTCCGGGTTCGGGAAGGCGACCGTCGGGAACGCCGGGTCGGGCTCGGCCTGCGCGGCGACGAGCGCGGGCGGCGGGAAGCCGGCGCGGGCGAAGGCCGCCGTCAGGACGTCCTTGCCGACGCCGTGCATGGCCGTGTAGACGGTCCGCGCGGTCCGGGGGGACCCGGGGGTCAGGACGGCGTCCGTACGCGCCAGGTAGGCCTCCAGGACCTCGTCGCCGAGGGTCTCCCAGCCGGCCTCCGGGCGGGGCACGTCCGCGAGGGAGCGCACCGCGTCGATCTCGGCGGCGATCTCCGCGTCCGCGGGCGGCACGATCTGTGAGCCGTCGCCCAGGTAGACCTTGTAGCCGTTGTCGCGCGGCGGGTTGTGGCTCGCGGTCACCTCGACACCGGCGACGGCGCCCAGATGCCTTATGGCGAACGCGAGGACGGGCGTCGGCAGCGGGCGGGGGAGCACGGCCGCGCGGAGTCCGGCGCCGATCATCACGGCGGCGGTGTCGCGGGCGAAGTCGGCCGACTTGTAGCGGGCGTCGTAGCCGATCACGACGAGACCGCCGGTCTCGCCCTTGGCCTTGAGGTACGCGGCGAGGCCGGCGGCCGCGCGGATGACGACGGAACGGTTCATCCGCATGGGGCCGGCGCCGAGCTCGCCGCGGAGGCCGGCGGTGCCGAACTGGAGGGTGCCGGCGAAGCGGGCGGCGAGCTCGGCGGTGTCACCCGTCTCGATGAGCTTCGCGAGCTCCTCGCGGGTCTCGGCGTCGGGGTCCTCGGCGAGCCAGGCCTGGGCCCGGGCGAGGAGGTCGTCCTGCGTCACGGTGTGCCTTTCGGGGAGTGCGGGGCGGGAGGGCGCGGATGCCTGCGGGGTGGGTGCCGCTGCGCGGAGCCTTTCCCCACCCCGCCCCTTCCCGTAACCGGGGGCCCTGCCCCCGGACCCCCGCGCCTCAAACGCCGGCGGGGCTGAAAGCGGGGGCGCGGTGAGGGGGAGGCCCCGCGCGGCGGCACCGGCGGGCCGGGCGTCGCGCAGGGCGTGCGTGCGGCGGGAGCACCCGGCGGTCGGAGGCCGCCGCAGGGCTCCGAAGCCCGCTCGGCCCCCTCGGGCCGAGCGGTGCGAGGAGCGCCGGAAAAACTCAGATCCGGTCCAGGACCCGGGTCAGGAGCTCGCCCATCCGGGCCGCCGAGTCGCGCCCCGCCTGGAGCACCTCCTCGTGGTTCAGCGGCTCGCCGGAGAGGCCCGCCGCCAGGTTCGTGACGAGGGAGATGCCCAGGACCTCGGCGCCGGCCTCGCGGGCCGCGATCGCCTCCAGGGTGGTGGACATGCCGACGAGGTCGCCGCCCATGGTGCGGACCATGTTGATCTCGGCCGGGGTCTCGTAGTGCGGCCCGGGGAACTGGACGTAGACGCCCTCCTCCAGGGTCTCGTCGACCTCCTTGCACAGCGCGCGCAGCCGCGGCGAGTACAGGTCGGTGAGGTCCACGAAGTTCGCGCCGACGATCGGGGAGGCCGCCGTCAGGTTGATGTGGTCGCTGATCAGGACCGGCTGGCCGGGGCGCATGCCCTCGCGGAGGCCGCCGCAGCCGTTGGTCAGGACGACGGTCTTGCAGCCGGCGGCGACGGCGGTGCGGACGCCGTGGGCGACGGAGGCGACGCCGCGGCCCTCGTAGAAGTGGGTGCGGCCGAGGAAGACCAGCGCGCGCTTCTCACCGATCTTGTACGAGCGGACCGTGCCGCCGTGGCCCTCGACGGCCGGCGGCGGGAAGCCGGGGAGCTCGGTCACCGGGAACTCGGCCTCGGGGGCACCGAGCGCGTCGACGGCGGGCGCCCAGCCCGAGCCCATGACCAGGGCGACGTCGTGGTTCTCGACTCCGGTCAGCTCGCGAAGACGTGCGGCAGCGGCCTCGGCGGCCTCGTACGGGGTGGCAGTTGCGTTCACTGACTCTCTCGCCTCGGGGAGGGGGGTCCGAGGGGAGCCCCGGACGGATTTGGTACGCGCAGAAGCGTAGCCGGAGAATCCCTACGCGCGTAGATGACGATGCTGACGGACATGCGATCGTTGTCTTGTCGTTTCCGACGAACGGGGGAATCCTCCGCCCCGGACCGATCGAACGGCTTTCCCGGCCCGCCCGGCCCGCACCCGGATCAACAGGGCCGCTTGCGCAACTCCATCACGTAGTCGTGCGGCGCGCCCGCCGACTCGGCCGCGTCGGCGACCTCGCCCAGGTACCGCGCGGACGGCAGCCCGCCCTCGTAGCCGTTGAGGACGTACACCCAGGCCGGCTCCTCGCCGTCGAGCGTGTCGACCCGCACCCGCATCCGCCGATAGATGTCGAGCCCGACGCCCTCCCACCGGTCCATGGACTCCTCGTCCATGGGCGCGATGTCGTACAGCGCCACGAAGACCTGCGAGCGAGGGGCCTCCACGATGGTGGCCAGCGCCCCCTCCCAGCCCATCTGCTCGCCGCCGAAGGTCAGCCGCCAGCCGTTCAGCCAGCCGGTGCCGCGCAGCGGGGAGTGGGGTGCGCGGCGGCTCATCAGCCGCGCGTCGAGGTTGCCGGCGAAAGCGGCGTAGAGCGACATGGGACCGAGAGTACGGGAGCGGGCGGGGTGTCCGGCGAACTCCGAGGTGGCGGCCGTGGGCGGGCTCCGCCGAACTCCGGCGCGGCGCGTACGGAGCCCCGGCGCGAGGCCGCGCCGGGCGTGCGGGAGAATGGGGTACGCACTTGAAGCGTGCGGGACAATGGCGTACGCACTGCACCCCAGGGGGGGACCCCCCGGCAGAACGAGACGCGAGGCGTAGATCCCAGTGACCCGGATCGTGATCATCGGTGGCGGACCCGGCGGATACGAGGCGGCCCTGGTGGGCGCCCAACTCGGCGCGGAGGTGACCGTCGTCGACTGCGACGGCCTCGGCGGCGCTTCCGTCCTGACCGACTGTGTTCCCTCGAAGACGCTCATCGCCACGGCGGAGGTGATGACCACCTTCGACTCCTCCTACGAGGAACTCGGCATCATCGTCGCCGACGACACCCCGCACGTGGAGCAGGCCGCCCGCGTCGTCGGCGTGGACCTCGGCAAGGTCAACCGACGGGTGAAGCGCCTCGCGCTCGCCCAGTCGCACGACATCACCGCCTCCGTCACCCGGGCGGGCGCCCGGGTGCTGCGCGGCCGCGGCCGGCTCTCCGGCCGGCAGACCGCGGACGGCTCCCGCCAGGTGATCGTCACCGCCGCCGACGGCACGGAGGAGACGCTCACCGCGGACGCCGTGCTGATCGCGACCGGCGGTCACCCGCGCGAGGTCCCGGACGCCAAGCCGGACGGCGAGCGCATCCTGAACTGGACGCAGGTCTACGACCTCAAGGAGCTCCCCGAGGAGCTCATCGTGGTCGGCTCCGGCGTCACCGGCGCCGAGTTCGCCGGCGCCTACCAGGCGCTCGGCTCCCGCGTCACCCTGGTCTCCTCCCGCGACCGGGTGCTGCCGGGTGAGGACCCGGACGCCGCCGCCGTCCTGGAGGACGTGTTCCGCCGCCGCGGCATGAACGTCATGGCCCGCTCCCGCGCCGAGTCCGCCAAGCGGGTCGGCGACCGCGTCGAGGTCACCCTCGCGGACGGCCGCGTCATCTCCGGCACCCACTGCCTCATGGCGGTCGGCGCGATCCCGAACTCGGCCGGAATGGGACTGGAGGAGGCCGGCGTCAGGCTGAAGGACTCCGGTCACATCTGGACCGACAAGGTCTCCCGTACGAGCGCCCCCGGCGTCTACGCGGCCGGAGACGTCACCGGCGTCTTCGCGCTCGCCTCGGTCGCCGCCATGCAGGGCCGCATCGCGATGTACCACTTCCTCGGCGACGCGGTGGCCCCGCTCAATCTGAAGACGGTCTCCTCGAACGTCTTCACGGACCCCGAGATCGCCACCGTCGGCTACACGCAGGCCGACGTGGACGCGGGCAAGATCGACGCCAAGGTCGTGAAGCTGCCGCTGCTCCGCAACCCCCGCGCGAAGATGCAGGGCATCCGGGACGGCTTCGTCAAGATCTTCTGCCGTCCGGGCACCGGCATCGTGGTCGGCGGCTGCATCGTCGCCCCGAAGGCGAGCGAACTGATTCACCCGATCTCGATCGCGGTCGACAACAATCTGACCGTCGAACAGATCGCAAATGCTTTCACCGTGTACCCCTCCCTGTCGGGCTCGATCGCAGAAGTGGCACGGCAGTTGCACACCCGAAAGCTGGCGGGCGAGGCGTAACACCCGGCCCGGGGGGTGCTCCAGGGGCGCTCCGGCCTGCGGGAACGGTTCGCCGACTCGGACAACCCCCGGCAAGGCGGGGCATAGCCCTGACATACGGCGGATCAAAGGCGGGGTCTCCCATACCACTTGGGGGCCCCGCCTGTGCGCATCTTCTGCAATTCGGCGCATAGTGCTGAAAACTATCGGCCGGTCACGTTACTGTCAGTTTCGTGTTCGCTGCAGAACGTCGCCAGTTGATCCTCGAAATGGTGCGCGCCAATGGGGCCGTCTCGCTCCGCGAGCTCGCACGTGTCGTCCAGACCTCGGAGGTGACCGTACGGAGGGACGTACGGGCACTTGAGGCAGAAGGACTCCTCGACCGCCGCCACGGCGGTGCGGTGTTGCCGGGTGGATTCACGCGAGAATCCGGCTTCCCGCAGAAATCCCATCTCGCCACGGCGGAGAAGACGGCCATCGCCGACGTCGCCGCGAGCCTCGTCGAAGAAGGCGAGGCCATCGTCGTCGGCGCCGGGACGACCACGCAGGAGCTGGCCCGCCGGCTCGCCCGCGTGCCCGGTCTGACCGTCGTCACCAACTCCCTGCTCGTCGCCCAGGCCCTCGCCCATGCCAACCGGGTCGAGGTCGTCATGACCGGCGGCACCCTGCGCGGCTCCAACTACGCCCTCGTGGGCAGTGGGGCCGAGCAGTCGCTCCAGGGGCTGCGGGTCTCCCGGGCCTTCCTCTCCGGGAGCGGGCTCACGGCCGAGCGCGGGCTCTCCACGTCCAACATGCTCTCCGCGAGCGTGGACCGGGCCCTGGTGCAGGCGGCGGCGGAGGTCGTGGTCCTCGCGGACCACACCAAGCTCGGCGCCGACACCATGTTCCAGACGGTGCCGACGGACGTCATCACCCGGCTGGTCACCGACGAGCCCCCGGCCCACGACGAGCGGGCCGCCTCCGAGCTCCAGGCCCTCGCCGACCAGGGCGTGCAGATCGCCGTCGCGGGTACGGGCGCGGGGCCCGGCGCGGTCGGCGGTGAGCAGCACCCCCCGGGCGTCCGGCCCCGCCGTGACATGCCGCTCCCCGTCCAGCGCGGACGGATGGCGGCCGGTCAGTTCCGGGGTCCCGGCGGGGGGATGGCGGCGGAGACGCTGGAGCGCACGGCCCGGGTCGCGGACATGCGCCGCCGCTGAGCCGAGTCGCGAGGGGCCCTCCCCCAGGGGTCCTGCGACCGCGCCCGGTCTCTCAGTCCTTGAGTACCGCCAGTCCTTGAGTACCGATAGTCCTTGAGTGTCGCTAGTCCTTGAGTACCGCCAGCCCTTGGGTACCGCTAGTCCTTGAGTCCCCGCAGCGTCAGCGCGAGCAGGCGGTCCGCCAACTCCGCGTCCTCCGGGCACTGTTCCGCCGCCAGCGCGATCGCGTTGGTGAGCTGCATCAGGTCGCCGATCGACACGTCGGCGCGCACCTGCCCCGCCTCCTGGGCGCGCCCGAGCAGCGTCTCGCCCGCGTCGCGCAGCGGCACGCTGCACGGGGCGAGTGCCGAACTCCTGTCGTACGAGGCGGACATCAGCGCGTGCGCGAGCCCCCGGTACGCGCCCGCGTGGGCGATCAGGGTCCGCAGCCACTCCACCAGCGCCCGGCACGGCTCCGCCGCCCCCGCCAGCTCGTGCGAGCGGTGCAGGAGCGCCGTCAGGGCCTCCTGGAAGACGGCGTTCAGCAGATCGGCCCGGGTGGGGAAGTGGCGGTAGAGGGTGCCGATCCCGACGCCCGCGCGGCGGGCGACCTCCTCAAGGGGCGCGTCCGTGCCCTGTTCGGCGAAGGCGGCCCTGGCCTCGGTGAGCAGCCGCTCGTGGTTGCGGCGCGCGTCGGCCCGCATGGAGCCCTCCCCTCGGCGGAAGGGCCCGCAGGCTGCTGCCTGCGGGCCCTTCGTACCGTACGTGGTGAAGCGGTCAGTCCTTGATGTCGCAGATGGTGGCGCCGGACGTGACCGAGGCGCCGACCTCGGCGCTCAGGCCCTTGACGGTGCCGGAGCGGTGGGCGTTGAGGGGCTGCTCCATCTTCATGGCCTCAAGGACGACGATCAGGTCGCCCTCCTTGACCTCCTGGCCCTCCTCGACCGCGACCTTCACGATCGTGCCCTGCATCGGGGAGGCGAGGGTGTCGCCCGAGGCCGTCGGGCCGGACTTCTTCGCCGCCCGGCGCTTCGGCTTCGCACCCGCCGCGAGCCCGGTGCGGGCCAGCGTCATGCCGAGGGAGGACGGCAGGGAGACCTCGAGGCGCTTGCCGCCGACCTCGACGACGATCGTCTCGCGGCCCGACTCGTCCTCGTCCGCGTCGGCACCGGCCGGCGCGAAGGGCTTGATCTCGTTGACGAACTCCGTCTCGATCCACCGGGTGTGGATGCGGAACGGGTCCGAGGTGAACGCCGGGTCGACGACGACGGCCTGGTGGAACGGGATGGCCGTGGCCATGCCCTCCACCTTGAACTCGGCCAGGGCGCGGGCGGCGCGCTGGAGCGCCTGCTCGCGGGTCGCGCCGGTGACGATCAGCTTGGCCAGGAGCGAGTCCCAGGCCGGGCCGATGACGGAGCCGGACTCGACGCCCGCGTCCAGGCGGACACCCGGGCCCGAGGGGGCGTCGAAGACGGTGACCGTGCCGGGGGCGGGCAGGAAGCCGCGGCCCGGGTCCTCGCCGTTGATGCGGAACTCGAACGAGTGACCGCGGACCGCCGGGTCGCCGTAACCGAGCTCCTCGCCGTCGGCGATGCGGAACATCTCGCGGACCAGGTCGAGGCCGGTGACCTCTTCGGTGACCGGGTGTTCGACCTGGAGGCGGGTGTTGACCTCCAGGAAGGAGATCGTGCCGTCCGTGCCGACGAGGAACTCGACCGTGCCGGCGCCGACGTAGCCGGCCTCCTTCAGGATCGCCTTCGACGCCGCGTACAGCTCGGCGTTCTGCGCCTCCGTCAGGAACGGCGCGGGCGCCTCCTCGACCAGCTTCTGGTGGCGGCGCTGGAGCGAGCAGTCACGGGTCGAGACGACGACCACGTTGCCGTGGGAGTCGGCGAGGCACTGGGTCTCGACGTGGCGGGGCTTGTCGAGGTAGCGCTCGACGAAGCACTCGCCGCGACCGAAGGCCGCGACGGCCTCGCGGACGGCGGAGTCGTACAGCTCGGGGACCTCTTCGAGGGTCCGCGCGACCTTCAGACCGCGACCGCCGCCACCGAAGGCGGCCTTGATCGCGATCGGCAGGCCGTGCTCCTCCGCGAACGCCACGACCTCGTCCGCACCCGAGACCGGGTCGGGGGTGCCGGCGACCAGCGGGGCGCCCGCGCGCTGCGCGATGTGACGGGCCGCCACCTTGTCGCCCAGGTCGCGGATCGCCTGCGGCGGCGGGCCGATCCAGATCAGACCCGCGTCCAGGACGGCCTGAGCGAACTCGGCGTTCTCGGAGAGGAATCCGTAGCCGGGGTGGACGGCGTCCGCGTCCGAGTCCTTGGCGGCCTGCAAGACCTTGGCCATGTCCAGATAACTGGTCGCGGGAGTGTCACCGCCCAGGGCGAACGCCTCGTCAGCCGCCCGGACGTGCAGAGCGTCCCGGTCCGGATCGGCGTACACGGCCACGCTGCCGATGCCGGCGTCCCGGCACGCCCGGGCCACACGGACAGCGATTTCGCCACGGTTGGCGATGAGCACCTTGCGCACGATGGCTCCCTCCTTGAAACAAGCTGAGTTTAGGGACTGCCGACACGGCCTTTCGACCCGTCCCCAGTGGTGAGCTTGCCCACACGGAGCGTGACCCCGGGCCTGCTCGGGTCGTGAATTCCCTTGTCGCACCACGGTACGCAGGGTTCCTTTACGGCACAGTAGCTCCGAGGTGTGGCGCAGGTCTCTGTTCGTCCGGCCAGTCGCCATTCGGGTTTCTTTGTCGGGTCTCTACGAATGGCCCGGTGATTCTTTGCCGAGCGGCGGGCCGCCGCCGTTCGTGTGCGAACTCTTGTCCGGGGGTTTACCGGCCAGTAGCCTTCGCGCTGTCGACCGTACTGTCGGTAACAGGCGAATCCAGGGGGTGGCCGAGGTGGCCCGCAGACCGATAGCTCTCGTGACGGCGGCGGTGCTCTTCCTCGAAGCACCCGGCATCGTCGTGATCAACGGCGTCATGGCGAGCTTCGTGGAGGTCCAGTCGATGTCCCTCGACGGCATGGACCCCGACGCCATGGTCGCCGGGACCTGGGGCCTCGGCATCGGCTCCGGGGTCGCCCTCGTCCTCTGCGGCCTCGTCGCCCTCGTCGCGGGCATCCGCGACCGCCGCCCGGGCCGCGTGGGCCGGGGCCTGCTCATCGGCTGCGCGGTCGTGCACGGCCTCCTCGGCGCGGTCGCCGTCGGCCTGCTCGGCTGGGGCGTGTTCGCCTTCCTGATGGCCGTGGTCGGACTCGTCGTCCTCACCCTGGTGGCGTACGGGAAGGGCGTCGACGCCCCCGAGCAGGCGGCGGCAGCCGTCTGACCGTCAGGCCCAGAGGTCGGTGATCTCGACGTCCAGCTTCCTGAGCAGCGTGCGCAGCAGCGGCAGCGACAGGCCGATCACATTGCCCGGGTCCCCGTCGATGCCGTCGATGAACGGCGCCGAGCGCCCGTCCAGGGTGAACGCGCCCGCCACGTGCAGCGGTTCGCCGCTCGCCACGTACGCGGCGATCTCCGCGTCCGTCGGCTCGCCGAAGCGGACCACGGTGGAGGCCGTCGCCGACTCGTACCGCTTCGCGGCCGTGTCGTACACGCAGTGACCGGTCTGGAGGATGCCGACGCGGCCGCGCATCGCCTTCCAGCGGGCCGTGGCCTCCTCGGCGTCGGCCGGCTTGCCGAGGGCCTGCTTGTCGAGCTCCAGGACCGAGTCGCAGCCGATGACGAGCGCCCCGAACACCTCGGGCCGGGCGGCGACATGGGCGGCCTTGGCCTCCGCGAGGGCGAGCGCGAGCTCCGCCGGGGTCGGGGCGTGGACCTTGTCCTCGTCGACGCCGCTCACGATCACCTCGGGGGCGAGCCCGGCCTGCCGGAGCAGCCCGAGCCGGGCGGGGGATGCGGAGGCGAGGACGACACGGCGCGGATCAGCAGTCATGGGGCCAGCGTAGTCAGTGCGGTGGCCCGGGACGCCGCTGAGCCGCGTCCGGGCACCTCCTGGGTCGTGTCCGGACACGGCTAGCGCGCGCTGACCACGATCATCTCCACCACCATCGCCAGCGCGAGGATGATGCCCGCGCGGCGGAGCATCGCCTGCATCTCGCGCATGAACCTCGGCGGCTCGTTCTTCGGGTCGGACCACAGCATGCTCCGATCCTGCGGCCGGGGCGCGCGGGGCGCCTGAGTACGGATACTCAAGCGCCCCCGTACCGAAGGACTATTCGTGGCGCCGGCATCCCCCTAGGGGGTGGGGAACACTCCGGCGCGCGCGGCCGCGAGCGCCGCCGCGGCGGCCCGTTCGGCCACCTCCCCGGTGAGCTCCTCGTGGGTGACGGCGAAGCGGTAGTAGAGCGGCGCGGAGACGGCGCGGAGCAGCTCCACCGGGTCCGTGCCCGCGGGGATCTCGCCGCGGGCCACGCCCCGGGTGACGACCGGGGCCCATTCGGCGAGCCGGGTCCGGTAGAAGCCGGCGAGTGCGCGGGCGCACTCCTCGTCGCAGGCCGCCGCGGCGATGACCGCGTGGAAGACGGCGCCCATCCGGGGGTCGGTCAGGGTGTCCCGTACGAGTTCGGCGTTGGCCCGCAGGTCGCCCGCGAGGCCACCCGTGTCGGCGGCGGGCAGGGACTGCTCCGCCATGTCGTGCAGGAGGTCGGTGACGAGGCCGACGGGGGAGCCCCAGCGGCGGTAGACGGTGGTCTTGCCGACGCCCGCGCTCGCGGCGATCCGGTCCATGTTCAGGGCGTGGAAGCCGCTCTCCGCGAGGGCGTCCCGGGTGGCGTCGAGGACGGCCCCGCGGACCTTCGCGGTGCGGCCGCCGGGGCGAAGGGTGCCGGGCGAGGCCGGTCGGCTCTCAGTCAAACGGGTCTCCTGTTCCATTAAGGCCTTCGACTCTGCTACGGTACGGGACATCTTAACGGAACTCGCTTCCCATTAAGGAGTCGTCAGCATGGTCGCCCTGGATCTCCCCACACCCACCCCCACGCCCACGGAACACGCCGAAGCCCGCATGACCGGACGGATGCGGCTCGTCCTCGTCGTCCTCCTCGTCGCCCAGTTCATGCTCGCCGTCGACTTCTCGATCCTGAACGTCGCACTGCCCGTCATCGGCCAGGGACTCGGCTTCACCCTCGGCGGCCTCCAGTGGATCGCCACCGCCTTCGCCCTCGCCGCCGCCGGATTCACCCTCCTCTTCGGGCGCGTCGCCGACCTCGTCGGCCGCCGCCGCCTCTTCCTCGGCGGCATGGCGCTCCTCGGCGTCTCCTCCCTCGTCGGCGGCCTCGCCACCGGCCCCGAGATGCTCATGGCCGCCCGGGTCGCCCAGGGCCTCGCCACCGCCGCCGTCACCCCCGCCGGGCTCTCCCTGCTCACCGCCTCCTTCCCGGAGGGCCCGCTGCGCGCCAAGGCGCTCGGACTCAACGGCGCCCTCATGTCCGCCGGCTTCACCACCGGCGCGATCCTCGGCGGCATCCTCACCGACCTGCTCTCCTGGCGCTGGGCGTTCTTCATCAACGTGCCGGTGGCCCTCGCCGTCCTCCTCGTCGCCCCCGCCGTCCTGAGCGAGAGCCGCCCCGCCGTCCGCCCCCGCCTCGACATCCCCGGCGCGATCACCGTCACCGGCGGGCTCCTCGCCCTCGTCTACGGCCTCACCGTCGCCGGCGAACACGGCTGGACCGACCCCACCGCGCTCACCGCCCTCGCCGCCGGCGCGGCCCTCCTCGTCGCCTTCGTCCTCGTCGAGCGGCGGGCCGCCTCACCGCTGGTCCCCGTCCACGTCCTGAAGCGCCGCACCGTCGTCTGGGGCAACCTCGCCGGGCTCGTCGCCTTCGTCACCGAGACCTCGCTGGTCTTCCTCATGACCCTGTACCTCCAGGACGTCCTCGGCTTCTCGCCGCTCGCCGCCGGACTCTCCTTCGGCGTCCTCGGCGCCGGCACGATCCTCGGCGGCGTCCTCGCCTCCCGCTTCATCGGCCGCTTCGGCGCCCGCGCCGCCCTCGTCACCGGCGGACTCCTCCAGGCCGCCGCCACCCTCTCCCTGTACGGGCTCGGCGACGACCGGGGCAGCCTCGGGCTGCTGCTCGCCGCGACCTTCGCCGGCGGCGTCGGCAACATGCTCGCCATCGTCGGCTTCATGGTCACCGCCACCTCGGGCATCCCCGACGGCGAGCAGGGCATGGCGACCGGGCTCGCGACCATGACCCAGCAGGTCGGCATCACCATGGGCACGCCGATCATGAGCGCCGTCGTCGTCACCGCGCCCGTGCTCCTCGACGGCATCGGCCTCGCGGTCCTCGTCAACGCCGCGATCGTCGCCGTCGGAGCCGTACTCGCCGGCGTCTTCCTCCGCCGTACGTGACGCGTGACGGCGGCATGCGGAAGGCCGGACCCCCCGCACACGGGGTCCGGCCTTCTCGCGTTCCGACGACGACTACACGGGCCAGTACGACCTGGCCCAGGCCCGCGGGCCCGGACGCTGGCGCACCGTCCGCGCGATGCGGGACGGGTCGGACCACCCCTCCGGTACCGCCGGGCCGCCGCCCTCGGCGGACGCCGCCGCCGTGGCCGCGGCCCGGGCCTGAACCACCGCCAGTGCGGCGGCCAGCTCCTCGGGCGTCGGATTTCCTCGTACGACCTTGATCACAACGGCTCCTTCAACGCTCGTACGCGGCTACAGCGGGATGTTGCCGTGCTTCTTCGGGGGAAGGGATTCCCGCTTCGTGCGCAGCTGACGCAAACCCTTCACGATCTGCGGGCGCGTGTCCGACGGCATGACCACCCCGTCGATGTAGCCGCGCTCGGCCGCCGTGTACGGGTTGAGTAGGGCGTCCTCGTACTCCTGCATGAGCCGCGCCCGCTCCGCCTCCTGGTCCTCCGCCTCGGCGATGGTCCTGCGGTGCAGGATGTTCACCGCGCCCTGCGCGCCCATCACCGCGATCTGCGCGGTCGGCCACGCCAGGTTCAGGTCGGCGCCCAGGTGCTTGGAGCCCATGACGTCGTACGCGCCGCCGAAGGCCTTCCGGGTGATGACCGTGATCAGCGGGACCGTCGCCTCCGCGTACGCGTAGATCAGCTTCGCGCCGCGCCGGATGATGCCGCCGTACTCCTGGTCCACGCCCGGCAGGAAGCCGGGCACGTCCACGAACGTCAGCACCGGGATGTTGAAGGCGTCGCACGTCCGGACGAACCGCGCCGCCTTCTCCGACGCGTTGATGTCGAGGCAGCCGGCGAACTGCATCGGCTGGTTCGCGACGACACCGACGGGGAAGCCCTCGACCCGGCCGAAGCCGGTCAGGATGTTCGGCGCGAACAGCGCCTGCGTCTCCAGGAACTCGCCGTCGTCGAGGACGTGCTCGATGACCTTGTGCATGTCGTACGGCTGGTTCGCCGAGTCCGGGATCAGCGTGTCGAGCTCGCGGTCCTCGTCCGTCACCTCGGTCTCGGCGACCTCGGGGAAGGCCGGCGGCTCGGAGAGGTTGTTCGACGGCAGGTAGGACAGCAGGGACTTCACGTACTCGACGGCGTCCTTCTCGTCGCCCGCCATGTGGTGGGCCACACCCGAGGTCGAGTTGTGCGTCCGGGCGCCGCCCAGCTCCTCGAAGCCCACGTCCTCGCCGGTCACCGTCTTGATGACGTCCGGTCCTGTGATGAACATGTGCGAGGTCTGGTCCACCATCACCGTGAAGTCGGTGATCGCGGGGGAGTACACCGCGCCGCCCGCGCACGGGCCGACGATCAGGGAGATCTGCGGGATCACCCCGGAGGCGTGGGTGTTGCGGCGGAAGATCTCGCCGTACATGCCGAGCGCGCTCACACCCTCCTGGATGCGGGCGCCGCCGGAGTCGTTGATGCCGATGACGGGGCAGCCCGTCTTCAGCGCGAAGTCCATCACCTTGATGATCTTCTGGCCGTACGTCTCGCCGAGCGCACCGCCGAAGACCGTGAAGTCCTGCGAGAACACGGCCACGGGACGCCCGTCGACCGTGCCGTACCCGGTGACGACACCGTCTCCGTACGGCCGGTTCTTCTCCAGGCCGAAGCTGGTCGACCGGTGGCGGGCCAGCTCGTCCAGCTCCACGAACGAGCCTTCGTCCATGAGGAGGGCGATCCGCTCGCGCGCGGTCAGCTTGCCCTTCGCGTGCTGCTTCTCCACCGCGCGCTCCGAGCCGGCGTGCGTGGCCTCGTCGATACGGCGCTTGAGGTCCGCGATCTTGCCCGCGGTCGTGTGAATGTCGATCTCGTACTGCTCTGCCGGCTCGGACATCGGGATGCGGCTCCCTGCCTGGTCACGGGGGGTTCGTTGACTACGAATGGGCTACTGCTGGCCTACTGACCCGTAGCGTATCGACGCGGATACGGTTCGGCACTGCGGTCTTTGCCACACCTACTCTGGCTTGCATGACGACCTCTCAAGGCTCCGGCCGGCCCTGGTCCGACCTCGACCGGCCCCCGCTGAACGCCCCCGCCCTGCGCCGCGCGCTCGTCCAGCCCGGCGGGCTGTGGACCTCGCTCGACGTGGTCAGCAGCACCGGCTCCACCAACAGCGACCTCGCCGCCCGCGCCGACGAGCTGCCCGAGGGGGCGGTGCTCGTCGCCGAGGAGCAGACCTCGGGGCGCGGCCGGCTCGACCGCAGCTGGACGGCGCCCGCCCGCTCCGGGCTCTTCCTCTCCGTGCTGCTCAAGCCGGAGGTGCCCGTGCACCGCTGGGGCTGGCTCCCGCTGCTCACCGGCGTGGCCGCCGCGACGGGCCTCGCGAAGGCCGCCGGGGCCGACCTTTCCCTCAAGTGGCCGAACGACCTGCTGGTTTCCGTCGGCGGCGAGGAGCGCAAGACCGGCGGCATCCTCGCCGAGCGCGCCGGCGAGGACGCCATCGTCGTCGGTCTCGGCATCAACGTCACGCTCCGTGAGAACGAGCTGCCCGTCCCGGCGGCCGGTTCCCTCCTCCTCGCGGACGCCGTCTCCACCGACCGCGACACCCTCCTGCGGGCCGTCCTGCGCTCCCTCGCCCAGTGGTACGGCGACTGGGTGCGGGCCGCCGGCGATCCCGAGTCCTCGGGCCTCCAGGCGGCCTACACGGCCGGCTGCGCGACCCTCGGCCGCCGCGTGCGGGCCGACCTGCCCGGCGAGCGGATGCTGGAGGGCGAGGCGGTCGCCCTGGACGGCGACGGGCGCCTCGTGGTGGCCACGGAGGGCGGCGGCACGGAGGCGGTCGGCGCGGGCGACATCGTCCACCTGCGGACCCCGGCCTGACCGCCCCCGAGGGCGATCCGAGGGCGATCGGATGGTGAGGGGTACGGGGCAGGGACGGCCACGGGCGGCTCGGACCCCGTCCACGGGACGGAATGGCTCGCCGTTCAGGCGTGAGCCATTCCACACCTGTCGTATCGTGGAGCGCGATCCAGGCGACAGATCGGCAGGACAAGTGGGCAGGGAACGGGCAGGAGGCGGCCGGTGACCGTCGACGACGCGAACGCGGGCGGCGAATCCGAGCCACCCCCGTTTTCCGTACCCGAGCCTTCCGCGTACCCCACGCCCCACCACGAGGTCGACCACACGGCCGAGCCGAGCGACGACCCGCTCGCCATCCGGCTGGAACAGCTGATCCTCGGCGCCGACCGCCGCTACACCCCGTTCCAGGCCGCCCGCACCGCCGGCGTCTCCATGGAGCTCGCCTCCCGCTTCTGGCGCGCGATGGGCTTCGCCGACATCGGCCAGGCCAAGGCGCTCACCGAGGCCGACGTCCTCGCACTGCGCCGGCTCGCCGGCCTCGTCGAGGCCGGACTGCTCAGCGAGCCCATGGCCGTGCAGGTCGCCCGTTCCACCGGACAGACCACCGCCCGGCTCGCCGAATGGCAGATCGACTCCTTCCTGGAGGGCCTCACCGAGCCGCCCGAGCCCGGCATGACCCGCACCGAGGTGACGTATCCCCTCGTCGAGCTGCTCCTGCCCGAGCTGGAGGAGTTCCTGATCTACGTGTGGCGGCGGCAGCTCGCGGCCGCCACCGGCCGGGTCGTGCAGGCCGCCGACGACGAGGAGATGGTCGACCGGCGGCTCGCCGTCGGCTTCGCGGACCTCGTCGGCTTCACCCGGCTCACCCGCCGCCTGGAGGAGGAGGAGCTCGGCGAACTCGTCGAGGCCTTCGAGACGACCTGCGCCGACCTCGTCGCCGCGCACGGCGGCCGGCTCATCAAGACCCTCGGCGACGAGGTCCTCTACTGCGCCGACGACCCCGGCAAGGCCGCCGAGATCGCCCTCCGGCTCATCGAGACCCTCGGCCACGACGAGACGATGCCCGCCCTGCGCGTCGGCATCGCCTTCGGCACCGTGACGACCCGGATGGGCGACGTCTTCGGCACCACCGTGAACCTCGCCAGCCGCCTCACCTCGATAGCTCCGAAGGACGCCGTGCTCGTCGACGGCGCGCTCGCGGAGGAGCTGTCCCGGACCGGGGAGGCGCCCGTCTCGGAGGCCGAGGCGGCCGAGGAGGCGGCCCGCGCGGAGAAGGAGGGCCGCAAGCCCGCCACGTACCGCTTCGCGCTCCAGCCGATGTGGCAGCGGCCCGTACGAGGCCTCGGCGTCGTCGAGCCCTGGCTCCTGACCCGCCGCCCCACCTAGGATCTGACGGTGAACGCCTGTTAACCGTCGTTAACGGGCTCCGTCCGGTCGGGAGGGTCTGCGGCATGTCCGAGCAGCGTTTTGGTGAGTTCGTGGTGGTCCGGAAGGACGGGAGCGGGCACGTCGCCGAGCTCGTCCTCGACCGGCCCAAGGCGATGAACGCCGTCTCCTCCGAGATGGCCCGCTCCCTCGGCGCGGCCTGCGAGGCGCTCGCCGCCGACGCCGCCGTCCGCGTCACCGTGCTGACCTCCTCGAACGACCGCGCCTTCTGCGTCGGCGCCGACCTCAAGGAGCGCAACTCCTTCACCGACGCCGAGCTCGTCCGCCAGCGCCCGACCGCCCGCGCCGCCTACACCGGCGTCCTCGAACTGCCCATGCCGACCGTCGCCGCCGTGCACGGCTTCGCCCTCGGCGGCGGCTTCGAGCTGGCGCTCGCCTGCGACGTCATCGTGGCCGACGCGACCGCCGTCGTCGGTCTCCCCGAGGTCTCGGTCGGCGTCATCCCCGGCGGCGGCGGTACGCAGCTGCTCCCGCGCCGGGTGGGCGCGGCGCGCGCCGCCGAGCTGGTCTTCACGGCCCGCCGGGTCGAGGCGGTGGAGGCCCGCGAGCTCGGCCTCGTCGACCTGCTGGAGGAGGACGCGCGCACCGGCGCCCTGGAGCTCGCCGGGCGCATCGCGGCCAACTCGCCGGTCGGACTGCGCGCCGCCAAGAAGGCGATGCGGCTCGGCCAGGGCCTGGACCTGCGGGCCGGCCTGGAGGTCGAGGACGCGGCGTGGCGTTCGGTGGCCTTCTCGGGGGACCGGGCGGAGGGCGTGGCGGCCTTCAACGAGAAGCGGAAGCCGGAGTGGCCGGGGGAGTGAGCCGTCGAGTGAGCCGTCGAGTGAGCGGGCGGGTGACGGGTCTTGGGCGGGGCCGGGGCGGGGGGTCGGCCGTCCGGATTTTCACTCCATGTCACTTTCCGTGACGTCTCGCGAGGGAAAACGGACTAATACTCCCTAAGCTGGAGGAATGGGTGAGGATGTGCGGCTGCGGGCCGTAGTGGCGCTGGCGCAGGGGATGGCGGCGGCGCACACTCCACGCGAGTTCTGGCGGGCGGCGGCGCTCGGGTCCTGCGAGGGGCTCGACGGGACCTTCGCCGCCCTCTCCGTCTGGGAGCGGGACCACGGCCGGCTGAAGGTCCTGGTCAACGCCGGGGAGCGGGCCGTGGGCGAGGAGGAGTTCCCGGACTCGGAGACGTATCCGGTGCACCAGTTCCCCGAGATCACCGAGTTCCTGCACGAGGCATGGGCGGGCGGCGGCGAGCCGGACGCCTGGGTGGAGACCGTCACCGACCGGGTCCCGACCGGCCGCGTGGCCGGTCTCCGCAAGCGGGGGCGCGGCTGCTGCGTCGTCGCCCCGATCGTGCTGCACGGGCGGGCGTGGGGCGAGCTGTACGTGGCCCGCCCGCCCGAGGCGAAACCTTTCACCCGGGCGGACGCCGACTTCGCGACCGTCCTCGCGGCGGTCGTCGCCGCCGGCATCGCCCAGGCGGAACGCCTGGAGGAGGTCCGCAAACTGGCCTTCACCGATCCGCTCACCGGGCTCGCCAACCGGCGGGCCGTGGACACCAGGCTCGACGAGGCCATCGAGCGCTACCGGGCCGACGGCTCCGTCGTCAGCCTGCTGGTCTGCGACCTCAACGGCCTCAAGCGCGTCAACGACACCCACGGGCACGCCGTCGGCGACCGGCTCCTCGAACGCTTCGGCTCCGTGCTCTCCCGGTGCGGGGCCCGGCTCCCCGGCGCGCTCGCGGCCCGCCTCGGCGGCGACGAGTTCTGCCTCCTCACGGTCGGCCCGACGGCGGACGAGGTCGTCGCGGTCGCCGAGGAGCTGTGCGTACGGGCGGCGGAGCTGGAGCTCGGCGAGGGCGTGGCCTGCGGGGTGGCGTCCACGGGCGACCCCATCGGCCCGCTCAGGTCGGCGCGCCGCCTCTTCCGGCTCGCGGACGCCGCCCAGTACCAGGCCAAGGCCGCGCGCTCGGCGAAGCCGGTCGTGGCGGGCCGGGACGGCACGGTCATCCGCCTCGCCGACGCCCCGCCGGGCGCCCGCGACCGCCGCCGCTTCCGGGACGCCCCACCGGTGGAGCCACGACCGGAGGGCCCGCCGGAGGGCCCGTCGTCGGTGGAGCCGATGCCGGGGAGTACGCCGCCGACGCAGCCGCTGCCGGAGAGCGCGCTGCCGGTGGAGCCGATGGGGGAGGGTCCGTCGTCGGTGGAGCCGACGCGGGGGAGTGGGCTGCCGGTGGAGCCGACGGGGGAGGGCTTGCTGCCGGTGGAGCACCGGCCGGAAGGGCCGGCGCAGGAGTCGTAGATCGGGCTGTCCGTAGGCGGGGGCGACAGCCTCGGGCCGGTGATCGGCGACGGCGCGCCCCCCGGCGCGGGGTTCGCCGCGCTCCTGCCGCCCGGGTCCCGGGAGGCCCTCGCCGGGCCGCGCGCGTCCCACGGAGGCCGGTGGGACGTGGCTCCGGCGTACGGATCCACCCCCGCGCTGCCCGTTCGTACGGCCCGCGCTGCCCGGCCGTACCTGGCACCGGCTCCTCCCGGCTGTGTATCCAGGAGGGGGGCAGGGTGACCCCGCGCCGGGAGGGGAGCTTCTTTTGCACGCTCACAGCCACGACCACGAGAACGCCAAGGCCACGGAGGCGGGAGGCGGGCGCGCCTCCTCCCGGAGGGGGACCGGGCCGGTTCCGCCCGCGCGGCTGCTCGGCCTCATGGGCCTCCAGGCCACGGCCGGGAACGAGGCCGTCGTCCAACTGCTCCGCGAGGCCGGCCATGCCCCGGCCCAGCCCGAGCAGCACCAGCACGGCGCCGGGTGCGGGCACCCGAACGACCCTCCTGCCGTGCAGCGTTCCACCGTGCCCGACGTCCTGCGCGCGAGCGGCCGCCCCCTGGACGAGGCGACCCGCAGCGACATGGAAGCCCGGCTCGGCGCCGACTTCGGCGACGTACGCGTCCACGACGACAGCGCGGCCAGGGCCTCCGCCGAGGAGGTCGGCGCCCGCGCCTACACCAGTGGCAGCCACGTCGTCCTCGGCGCCGGCGGGAGCGACCGGCACACCCTGGCGCACGAGTTGACGCACGTCATCCAGCAGCGGCAGGGTCCGGTGGCCGGGACCGACAACGGCTCCGGCCTCAAGGTCTCCGACCCCTCGGACCGCTTCGAACGCGAGGCGGAGGCGAACGCCGCCCGGGCGCTGGCCGCCCCGGCCCCCGGGCGGGCACCGACGGCACCGGACGCCCACGACGAGTCCCGGGAGTCCCAGGCGCCCCGGGATGGGGCTGTGCAGCGAGCCATCGACACCGGTCTCACGGTCTACGACGGCACCGAGGGGAAGACGGTCGACGACCTTCCCTGGCAGGCCAATGAGAAGGAGTTCTTCACCTTCAGCAAGAAGGTCGGCAAGGACAAGTGGAGCATCCGGCCCGGCAATGCCGACGACCTGGCGAAGGTGCAGAACAGGCTGTTCACCAAGCTTCAGGAGCTCGTTCTCGACGAAGAGACGTACAGCGCCAAGAGCGCCGATCTGCTGGCCCAGCTCGTGAAGGACCAGTTGGGGAAGCCCGTGGTCGCTTCCTCCGCCGGCCGGCAGTCCGGCGCCGGCGCGGGCGGCCAGGAATCCGGTCCCCCCACGCACGTGCTGGAGGTCGCCGCCGAGCTCGCCGCGATGGGTGCCCGCGCCTTCCCACAGGACGAGATCGCCGCCCTCGCGGCGAAGGCCAGGCCTGGCAACGGCTGGCTGTACGAGCTGGAGATGGGCCTGAAGGAACTCAAGGCGGATCCCCAATGCGTGGTCCAGTTCGGCTCGTGCACGCAGGCCGACATCAACCACGCGCTCGGGCGGGCGTCCGGAGCGACCGGCCAGGGCGTCCACATCGCGTCGTTCGTCGCCGACCCGCGGACCAAGAGCAGCAAGACGGGCGCCGACTGGGTGGTCTGGCGTCCCGTCCCCCAGGACACGAGCGAGAGCGCCAGTGCCCCGACACCGACGAAGTACACGGGGGAGTTCGTCCAGGCGAAGCAGACCGTCGCCCGCAACTTCAAGACCAACCTGAAGGCGGCCGCGTTCCAGCTCGAAGGGAAGAACGCCAGCGGTGCCGGCAGTGCCCAGACCGAGCGGGAACTCACCCTGCGGTCACGGTCGCAGGGCGACCACCAGCACATGGGCACCATCGCCATGCAGGTCACCGACGAGATCGGCCGGGAGCAACAGGCGATCGTGCGGCACATCAGTGACGAACTGAAGACGACCATGGACAAGAAGACCAAGAAGCGGCCCTACGTCGACCGCGTCATCGTGGAGGAGAGCATGGCCGCCGGCGAGCGGACCCTGTACGAGCTCGTGGACGGCAGCCTCACGACGACGTCGCTCGGCCCCGTCGCCGGTTCAGTCGGCGAGTAGCCGCCACGCGGTGAGGGCGAGCCGGGCGCGGGTCAGGCCGGTGGGCTCGGTGACGTCGATGCCCAGGGTCTTCGAGATCTGTTCGAGCCGGCGGGCGATGCTGCTGTGGTGCAGGTGGAGGAGGCCGGCGGCCCGGCGCAGCGAGCCGGTGGCGCAGTAGGTGTCCAGGGTCTCCAGGTCCTCCGGGTCGGCGGCGAGCCGGGCGACGGCGGCCACGTCGGTGTTGTCCCGCGCGGTGTCCTGGGGGACCTCGGCCAGGAGGGCCAGCGCGCCCAGGTCCCGGTGGCGGACGACGGGTTCGCGCGAGGTGGTGAAGCGGAGGGCGGTGCGCGCCTGCCGCCAGGACCGGTCGGGGCTTCCGGCGGTGCCGATGCCCGCGCGTACGCCCGCCGGGAAGCGGGCCGGGTCCAGGACGGTGGCCAGGAGGACGCCCACGTCGGCGAGCGGGGCCGCCTTCACCGGGCGGCCCGGGCAGATCAGGCCGCCGAGCCGGTCGAGCGGGAGCCGGGTCCGTACGGCGACGGCGTGGACCGGCACGCCGGCGGCGAACCCCAGCAGACGCAGCGCCCGGGCCCTGGCCGCCTCGTCGCCTTCCGAGCCGATCGCCAGCTCGACGAGGGCCGGGTCGGCCATGGTGGTGCGCGTCGGGCCGTGCCGTTCGACGACCCCGGCGGCGGCGATGGCCAGCCGGTCCAGGAGCACGTCGTCGAGCGGGTTCGGGGGGCCGGGGCGTTCCAGCCACACCGTGCCGATCTCCTCGTCGTCGAGCGTGATCGGGGTGGTGGAGGACGCGGAGGGCGGGGGAGAGGACGGCGTCGGTCCGGACTGCGGTGGTCCGGACTGCGATGGTCCGGAGGGTGGTGGACCCGACGCCGGTCTGCCGTCGGGCGCGACGCGGATCACCCGGCCCGTGCCGTGCAGCCTGATCCCCGCCGTGCACTCGGCCAGGCCCGCCGACGCCCGGGCGAGCGCCGCCAGATCCACGCGCCGCCGCATCAGCGTGTCGTAGAACGCGATGATGCGGATCGCACCGTCGACGTACGGATCCAGCCCCGACAGCCGTACGGCCAATGCCTCCATGCCGGAAGGATAGAAGGAGACGGGTGCGCCGAACGGCGCGATTCCGGGGCGGGATACGCGACGGACGGCGGATGACCCCCCGCGGCGGCGGCCGTGAGGATGGCCGTCATGGATCCCGAACTCGAACCGTTCCTCCCGTTCCTCCCGCTCATGGACATGACCGACCCGGTCGCCGGGCGCAAGGAATTCGCCGCCCGTGCCACCGCCGCGCCCGCCCCGGACACCTCCCGCATGGAGGTCGAGGACCACGCCGTGTCCGTGCCCGCCGCACCCGACGTGCCGGTACGGGTCTACCGCCCGCACCGGGCGCAGGGCGCCGTCGTCTGGCTGCACGGCGGCGGCGGTGTCTTCGGCGACCTCGACACCGAGCATCCGTGGGCCGCCCGGATCGCCGACCTCTCCGGGGCGGTGGTGATCTCGGTGGGGTACCGGCTCGCGCCCGAGAACCCGTTCCCGGCGGCCCTGGACGACGCCTACGCCGTACTGGCCTGGGCGGCCGGGCACACGGACGCGCTCGGCACCGATCCGGCGCGGATCGCGGTCGGCGGGCACAGCGCCGGTGCGGGCATCGCGGCCGCCACGGCCCTTCGGGCGCGGGACGAGCGGGGGCCGGCGATCCGGTTCCAGCTGCTCAACCAGCCGGGCCTCGACGACCGTCAGGAGACGTGGTCGGCACGGAACTTCACCGACACGCCCTGGCTCACCAGCGACACGCGCACCGCGGCGTGGGGGCACTACCTGGGAGGCCGGCCCGCCACCCCGTACGCCGCGCCCGCCCGGGCCGCCGATCTGTCCGGCCTGCCGCCGGCCTACATCGCCACCGCGGAGTACTGCCCGAACCGCGACGAGGGCATCGCCTACGCCCTGCGCCTGATGCAGGCGGGTGTGTCGGTCGAACTCCACCAGTGGCCCGGCACGTTCCACGGATCGCAGGCGATCCTCTCCGCCGAGGTGTCGCAGCGGCAGAACGCCGAACTCGGGGCGGCCCTGCGCCGCGCGCTGGCCGACTGACCCCGTCCCGCGACCCACTCACCTCCCTTGATCCACTGATCCACAGCGAAAGGACGCATGTCATGAAGCTCCGAACGGTGTTGTGCGGGACCGTCGCCGCGCTGGTCGCCTGCGCGGGCACGGTGGCGGCGGTGCCCCCGCCCCCCGGAACGGCGAGCCCGTCGGCCGGCCTCGATCGCGCGGCGCTGCGGTCCGCCCTGGACGGTGTCCACCGCGCCGGGGTCCCGGGGGTGTTCGCCGAGGTGCGCGACTCCGGCCGGACCTGGCGGGGTGCTTCCGGCGTCGCCGACGTCGGGACCGGCCGTCCCGTCACCGCGGACATGCGGCAGCGCGTCGGCAGCATCACGAAGACCTTCACCGCCGCCGCCGTCATGCAGCAGGTCGAGCAGGGCCGGATCCGGCTCGACGCGCCGATCGGCGGCTATCTGCCGCGGTTGGTGCCGGGGGAGCGCGGTACGAGGATCACGGTCCGGATGCTGCTGAACAACACCAGCGGCATCCCCGACTACATCCCCTACGCGTTCCCGTCGCTCGGGGCGTTCCCGTCCCTGCCGGACGTCTCGACGGAGAGCCTCGACGACAACCGGTTCAGGGAGTTCCGCCCGGAGGAGCTGATCGCGATGGGGCTCGCGGCGCCTCCCGCCGGCGAGCCCGGAGCCACTCCGGGGGTGTACTCGAACAGCAACTACCTGCTCCTCGGCGAACTCCTGAAGCAGGTGACCGGCGTCCCGGCCGAGGAGTACATCACCCGGAACGTCATCGAGCGCGCCGGCCTCCGGCACACCGGGTTCCCGATCGGGACGCGCATCGAGGGACCGCACGCGCGGATGTACGAGGCCTTCTACGGCCTGATCGACCCGCCGCGCGACTACAGCGTCTACAACATGTCCTGGACGGGCACGGGCGCCGCGCTCGTCTCGACCATGGCGGACCTCGACCGCTTCTACGCCGAGCTGCTGGCCGGCCGGATCGTCAGCCGGTCGTCGCTGGCCCAGATGCAGCGCACGGTCCCGGTCCGCGCCCTGGACGGCTCGATGATCGAGTACGGGCTCGGGCTGCACAAGGTCGCCACGGACTGCGGCACGTTCTGGGGGCACGACGGCACGGTCTGGGGGGCCGGGACGATCTCCCTGACGCGGGCCGACGGCAGGCGCCAGATGTCGGTCGCGGTCAACCTCCAGCGGTGGAACACACCGGACGCCTCCGGGCAGCCCCAGCCCCACCCCATCGACGGCGCGCTGGCGACGCTGTACGGGCAGGCGCTGTGCGGCGGCGAGGCGGCGGGGCTCGCCCCGTAGCCGGGGTTCCGGAGTACGGGGCCGGGGCGGGCTCAGGCGACGGTCAGCCCCAGCGCGGTGGCGATGACGGCGGCCTGCTCCAGGCTGACGGTGGCGCCGCGCATCTCGACGGTGAGCGGGTCCAGCGAGCTCAGGTCGCTGCCGCGCAGGTCCGCGCCGCTCAGCTTGGCGCCGTGGAACTGCGCCCCCGCCAGGTCGACGCCCGTGAGGGTGGCATCCTCCAGGCGGGCGCCGGTCAGGTCGCACTCGCGCATGCGGACCCGGTCGAACGACGCGCCCTTCAGCTCGGCCCCCGGCAGTCCCACGAAGGACCAGTCGCCGCCGCTGACCTCGAAGAGCGCGTACGTGCACCGCTGGAAGTGGCTGCCGACGAACTTGCAGTCGGTGAACTTCACGTCGAAGAACGTGCAGGTGCGGAACGTGCAGTTGGTGAAGGCCGTCGCCGTGTGCCGGGACGCGTTGAACTTGACGTTCGCGAAGGTGCAGCTGTCGAAGGTCGCGCCGTCGACGACCGCCTCGGTCAGGTCCATGTCGAGGAACGAGGTCCGTGTGAAGGACTCGGCCGACAGCTCGACGCCGTACCAGTCCTCGCCCCGGACGATCCGGTCCTCGTCGGGGACCGGCGGCCGGCCGGACACGGGGTCGACGTTCGCGCGGTCGCGGTGGATGGCCATGCCTCCATTCCACACCCGGGGTCTGACATCGGCCTGCCGGATGGCCGCCGCATCTCCCCGTCTCGCGTGCCCGACGCGTGTGCCCGCCTCAGGAGCCCTGAGGTGCGCCTTGCTGGGCCCTCGCGCATTCCGGGCACAGTGTCTGGCCCTCGATGACGGGCCGGAACAGCATGGGCTGTGTATGCCGTCCGCCCTGGCACTCCTGCGCGCCTTCGAGCCGTGGGGAGAGCCGGGGCGGCCCGGCGGCCGGCGGGGTCGCGCGCAGGGGCGGCACGTGGAGGAGGAGGTATCTCACCAGGCCCCCGGGCCGGAGTACGGGTGTCCCGGCTCCGGGCAGGCCGCGCAGGACGTGCTCGTGGACGTCGGCGGAGGTGTGCCCGGCGGCGAGCCAGCGGGCGGTGAGCCGTGTGAGCTCGTCGCGCATGCCGGGAGGGATGTGCCGGAGGGCGGGGGAGAGGAGGGGGAGGGCACCGACGAGGGCGCGAGCTTCGTCGAGCCGGGCGTCGGCTTCACCACCGGGCACGGGCTCGGGCACGGGCACTGACTCGGGCACGGACTCGGGCTCGGGCTCGGGTTCCGACTCCGACTCCGACTCCGACTCCGACTCCGACTCCGGGTCCGGGTCCGGATCCGGAGTCGGACCCGGCTTGGGCGGAAGGACGGAAGTGTCTTCCCTCAGTGGTTGCTCTGGATGACCGTCGGTCGACGGGCTCACCGGATGACCGACGGCCGGAACCCTGGCACTCGGCGCCATCTGCGGAAACACCCGCTCGATCCCGGCGCGGAAGGGGAGGCTGCCGAAGATCTTGGCGGCCTCTTCGGGGCGCATCGGGATGCTGGAGACGAGCTGTTGGGTGGCCCAGAGTCCTCCCTCTCCCTGCACGCGCCGCTCGTGCACGTACCCCTCGGCCTTGAGCTGCCGCTTGGCCTGGCTGAAGGAACAGGCCCCGATACGGGCGTGCTTGGCGGTTTCGGAGAGGGTCTGCCGGGAGTGCGGCGGGAGGGAAAGCTGCCAGTTGAGGATGCGCGCGGCGTCGGAGTCGAGGCGCGGATGCCGAATGATGTCGTTGGCGAGCTGGGTGAAGTCGCGCGAGGGCGCGATAAGGTTGCGATAGATCACGATGGAGTCGCATTCCATTAGTGGTTCAGGCCCTCGACGGTGGTTGCTGCCATCGACGGGGGCCGTTTTGTTGCGAACGTACCGCACGGCATATGCCCGCAACGACACGCGGAGTGAAGACCGCCCGTACGAGTGAAGTGCGCCG
The DNA here is from genome assembly GCF_042268445.1 of Streptomyces sp. NPDC056169. Lineage (NCBI taxonomy): Bacteria > Bacillati > Actinomycetota > Actinomycetes > Kitasatosporales > Streptomycetaceae > Streptomyces > Streptomyces sp. NPDC056169. Next base: position 141,828 of record NZ_JBHJUO010000007.1, read on the forward strand.
CGAATTCGCACAGTTGCTCGCCGCGACGGCCGCGTCTCCGAGACGACGTTCGGCGCGGTGACGAGCGAGACCGATCAATCCGCCCGCCGACGCTTACGGTTGGGCCGACTCGGGTGTACGAGGCTGGCGAGGCCTCCCACGGATGCACGGACGTGCGCCGGTTCGCGCGGGGTCCTCCCGCCCGCGCACCACCAGGAGAGCTGTCCGTCGGCTTCGCGCGGATGCATGCCGATGCCGTGCTCGCCGCACACGGGCCAGGCCTGCCAGAGAAGCTCCATGACGGTGTCCTGTGCGGCTTCGGCGACGACCTCCAGGGCTCCGGCGGGGTCGTCCACCGAGGTCGGGTCCAGCGGATTACCGTGCCATTCGCCGTTGGGGAGGGCTACGTAGACGTTCTCGACCTCGTCCCCGTCCCACGGGGGAAGTCCCATCAGCGCCAGCGGGCCTTGCTCGGGCAGCGTCACCGCGAGGTCCCGGTTGACGAGGGCGAGAGCCTCGTCCCACAGCGGGTACGTGCCCAGCAGGATCCGGCCGGGCTCGGGGGGACCGAAGAACGCTCTCATGAAGCCATCCTGCACGGCGGCCGGGCCTGGGCTGAACAGGACGATGGCCGCGACGGCCAGGACGAAGGCGACGATGGGCAGCCACGCGGTGGGTTTTGCCCATCAGAACCAAGAATAACTGACGCAGCGCCGGCGGGCGCCGACGCCGCGATGCGCTCGCGTAGGCGTGGCCCGCCCCCGCGCCCGGCCCGCCGGGATGCGGATGCGCCGCCCCAGCCCTTAACTGGGAATTGCGGTCTCGCACGGAAGTAGCGTGACCGGCTAAGGAACATGCCCTGGGTCACGCGATCGGGAGGCTCGAGCACCGGCGGTTGACGGCAGCCAGCCGCACCGCAGCACCGCGTGCCTTCGCAGTCGCTCCCGGACATCTGGAACCGGCCCAGGCCACCGAACCTGATCCCCGTCCCCGCAAGGAGTGCACGTGAGCGACGCGACGACCGTGACGTTGGACGACTTCGCCCAGGCGGAGACTGCGCACTACTTTCTCAAGCAGTTGGCGAAGGCACCGGTCAACCGGTACTTCCACGAACGGGAGCCGGTGAACGTCGACAACCAGGTAATCATCCGGTCGAACGTCGACCTGATCTACTCCTACGCCGTCGTCGACGTCACCAAGGAAGCCACCTTCCACGTCGCCGAGTCGGCGGAATTCCAGGTCGATCAGATCATCGACGAGAACCACTACACCGTCGGCGTGGTCTACCCGGGCGAGACGCTGACCGTGCGCAACTCCGACCTGTCGAGCGGCACGCACGTCTACATCGCGGGCCGCACCGCGATCACCGGTGGCCTCGAGCACGCGCAGCAGCTGCAGGACGCTCGGCGGATCAGCGCCGCCACCGACCACCCCTATGAGCCGGCCGACTACGACACCGCCAGCCTGGACGCGGTGCGCGCGACGCTGGAGGCCCGCGCCGCGGAAGCCGATTTCAGCAAGGCGTTCGGGACACCCGAGAGCACGACACCCGACCAGCACACCCTCGGCGCGGCGCTGGGATGGGGCGGGCTGCCACCGGAGCACGCCCAGTACTTCCAAGCCCGCACCACCGCCTCCGGGCACGACGCCTGGACGTTCCCCGTGCCGCCGCTGGACTTCGACCACAACGGCTACTTCTCCGTCGTCAAGTACGACAGCAAAGGATGGCTCGACGTCGCCCGGCCCGGACTGTCCGACAAGGAACTGGTCCGCAACGACGACGGCACGATCACCGTGTGGTTCGGCGACGAACGCACCGCAGGTAAAGCGAACGTCATCGCCACCACCGAAGGCCAGGAGTACTACTTCGGCATGCGCCTGTACCGGCCCAAAGACGTGGACGAGACACGGAAGTTCATCGCCGACCTCAAGGCCACGCCCGTGAAGCCCGTGGCCCCGTAGAGTCCGGTCGGCCTCTGGCGCGCACCGCCAGAGGGTGACCGAGCTCGGGATGCGCGGTGGAAGCCAGCTCCTGCGCCGCCGGCTCGGCCACGGCGTCCAGGACCAGCCGGGCCAGGATCGCTGTGGGCCGCTCCACACGGATCAGCGCATCGGCGAACAGCGTGTCGAACTCGGCGATGCGCAGCGGCTGCGCCTCGGTGGGCAGCGTGCACGATTGCGGTACCCAGGTCACGGCCGACCTCGTTCCCCTCGACGGACGCCCCAAGGAGCGCTGTCCTTCGACGGGAAACCTGTTCCCGGGTACCGGATGCCAGCCTGTCGAGGTGGGGAATCAACGCGAGCAGGTCCGGCCAGACCATGAGTATCGGGTGGGGAAAATCAAAGAGCCTCATCACCGGGCTCGGGAGGACCGAAGAACGGTCTCATGAAGCCATCCTGCGCGGCGGCCGGCCCTGGGACTCCGCTGTTCCGCCACCAGTTGTACGCGGCGCGGGCGGGCGCGGGGTGGGGCTCAGGGGGGGCGTTTCCATTGGGCTTCTGGTGGGACCGCCCTCTTTCCGAGAGTCGCAGCTTCCGCCACCGCGTCAAGGGCGCTTCGCGTCGGCTGCGCCGATGGGCTGCGCCCACCCTTGACCCGGCGGCGGAAGCTGCGCAAAAACTCTCGGAGGGCGGTCCGGGGGCCGGGGTCACGCCAGGGGCCCGGGCATCGCTCAGGCCGCGTAAGCGGGTGGCGGGCCGGTGGGGTGGGGCTCGGCCAGTGGCCGGGGCGGGTGGGTTCCTTGGGGTGGGTTCGGGGTGCGCGGCCGTTGAACGGGGCGGCCCGGCTCGGCTCAGCGAGTCGGGGCCGGTGGGGAGTTGGGATTCAGGCCCGGCTGGTCACTCCCGGTGGGTGGAGGGATGACTAACCTGCAGTTACTCCGAGTAGCAGTCCCCGGGATAGCCCCCAAAGGGGGTATATCACCCCTATCGGGCGGAGAAAGTGCACCAATGTCTCGCCGCCAGCCCCCCCCCAACCTCAACTCCAGCCCCGACCCGATCATCCAGGGCCCCGACCATTCAGGACCCACCGTCCATCAGTCACCACCCACGGCCCGCCTCCCACCGCCACGACCCACCCCCCCCGAACCCCTGCCATCCACCGGGAGTGACCAGCGGGGCCTGAATCCCCGCTCCCCACCGGCCGCGACCCGCTAAGCCCTGCCGGGCCGCCCCATTCAACGGCCGCGCACCCCGAACCCACCCCAGCGGACCCACCTGGCCAAGCCACTGGCCGAGCCCCACCCCACCGGCCTGCCAGGCGCCGTCCGACCCCGACCGATGCCCGGGCCCCCGCGTGGCCACGCCCCCGGCCGCCCTCCGAGAGGTCTTTCGCTCCTGGAGCCGCCGGGTCAAGGGTGGGCGAAGCCCATCGCGAAGCGACGCCGAAGGCGCCCTTGACGCGGCGGTGGAAGGTGCGACTCTCGGAAAGAGGGCGGCCGCACCAGAAGCCCACGAAGCAGGCCCACCCCCGGAGCCTCCCCGCTGCTCCCGTCGCCGTGCTCTGTCCGTCCGGCTACGGAGTGCGGAGCCAGAGGGCGGCGCAGAGCGCGCCCACGGCGACCGTGATCAGGAAGAGGGCCGCGCGGGCGAGGTGCTGATGATGCGCACGGCCCCTCGCGGGGTCAGGCTCGCGCGTTCCTCGGGGCTTGCCGACCAGCAATGTTCGACCGCCGCTTCCCAGAGGTATCCGCTGGGACGTACCAGCGTGAGCAGATTCCCGTGTACGTCCCGCACTTGCCCGGTGAGCGCCCGCTGCGCGTCGGTCACGACGTCGCCGACGCGGTACCTCATCACGGGGTGGGCCGGGCGGTGCGGAGGAGGGCGGTGAGCCGCTTGGCCCCGCCGAGGCCGATGACCCCGAGCCCGTACCGGTGGATGTCTCCGCCGGGGCCGCGCGTCACGTCGCGGTAGAGGCCGTTGGTGGGAAGGCCGGCGGTGTCCATGGCGGCCTTGAGGTCGCGGTAGACGCGGGCGGCTTCGGTCTCGGTGACGGGGCGGGTCGGGGGGCTGGTTGCAGGCGTACGCATGGAGGGCTCACTTTCTGATGGATCTCCTCCGGAACACCTCAACGATGACGCGGACAGTCCTACGCTCACCAGCAGTTGGGTTTCCGAAGGGGATGGGGAAACGACGCATATGCCGGCGGAGAAGGAGATCGACCCGAGCGAGAGCTTGGAGAGCTTCATCGCGGACATGGTCCGGGACGCGCGCAAGCAGCGCGGATGGCGGCAACAGGACCTCGCGGGGAAGGTGTTCAGCAGCACCACCCGGATCTCCGAGATCGAGAACGGGGACCCGCCGGACCTGAAGCTCGGACGCCAGCTGGACCAAGTGCTGGAACTCGGTGATGCCTTGGTGAACCTGCTGATGATTCGCGACCGGGTGGCGTTCCGCGACTACGCGCAGGGGTTCCTCAGGGACCAAGCGCGGGCGCGGGCCATTTACGAGTTCTCGCTTGTCGTGCCCGGCCTGCTCCAGACGCCGCAGTACGCGAGAGCGATCATGAGGCTGGAGGATCCCGACGGGGTGACCGACATCGAGGGCTCGGTTCACCGCCGAAGCGAGCGACAGGCCGTGTTGGCAGGCCCTGAGCCTCCGTGGGTGTGGGCTGTTCTCGATGAGTCCGCGCTCACGAAGGTCATGGGTGACAGGCACGTCATGCGTGACCAGGTTGCCTGGTTGCTCGAACTCACCGAGCGGCCGTTCATCAACGTGCAGGTCCTGCGGACCGACCGTGCTGTCATCCGTGGATCGGTGAGCTTGCTGACCTTGCCGTCGGGCGAACGCACGGCTTACACCGAGGGGTTCGGTACGGGCCGGTACATGGTCGAACCGGCAGAGGTCGATCTCTTCCAGAAGATCTATGATCGGCTGCACGCCGACGCCCTCGGGGTCGATGAATCACAAGAGTTCATGCGTGACGCACTGGGGATGCACGATGACTGAGCCGATATGGCGCAAGAGCACGTACAGCGGCAACAACGACAACTGCGTCGAGGTAGCCGACAACGCCCCCAGCGTCGTGCGCGTCCGCGACACCAAGGACCACGCCAAGGGCGAGCTCACCGCCGCCCCCGGCGCCTGGGTCGCCTTCACCGCGTTCGCGCGGTCGTACGCGGTCTGACCCCTACTGCACGCTCCAGCGCGGTGGGTGGTCCGGGTCGGACGGGCAGTGGAAGACGTTGAGCCGGCCGTGGTTGCCCACGACGACCCCGGTGGGTACGGCGTGCGGGTGCGGGCGCAGGCCCTGGTCCTCGATCGGGGTCCAGCTCTCGTATCCGCCGTTCCACTCCGACGTGCCCACGGTCAGCAGGAGGCGCATCGGCGTCGCGCACGTCGCGCAGTCCATCGCGTACGGGTCCGTCACGTGCCAGGACGCGTATCCGCCAGCCCGCCAGCCGGGCGGGATCGACAGGTCGAACTGGTACGAGACCGGGTCGTCCTCGTCATCGTCCGCCGCCTCCTCCTCCAGCGCCTCCTCCCACGTGTAGATCCGCTCGCTCAGCTCCTCGGGCAGCAGCCCCGCGAAGGGGTACGTGGCCACCTGTTCCGGGTGCAGCTCACAGGGCTCGGGGACGTATCCCTCGTAGCCGACGACCGCAGGCTGAGGGGGCGAGGTCAGTACCTCCCCCACCTCCGCCGCCCTGCGCCAGCGCAGGTGAAGGAACATGCTGTACCCGGTGGGTCGGTGTGCGTCGAAGGGGCACCAGAACACCTGGAGCAGATCGGCGCCGTCCGGCCCCGCGGGGAGATCCGGGACCTCCCGCGTGTAGAGCTGCGCGAGGCCGATGAGGGGCAGCGGGTCGGTCTCGCTCGCCCCCGGCACCCGGTGGTTGCCGCGCAGTGCCGTCACGAGCCGCTGTTCCTCCTCCGTCAGGCCTTCGTACGGTTCCCGCGCGTACGCCGAGGCCAGGAGTTCCCGCTCCTGGCGGATGTCGGCGGGGCGCCGCCCACGCCCGCGGCCGTGGACCTCGTCGCACACCGGCCACGGCTCGTCCGCCGGCCACAGCATCGGCCCGCCGACGGAGCTCACCGACATCCCCGGGTGCCCAGGTCGCGGATGCAGCCGGGTGGTCGTACCCCGATGCGCGGACAGTTCCGGGAAGAGCGCCTCGACGTCAAGTGGCCGTGGCGGCGTGGTCCTTGTCATGGAAGGACTTTAGAAGCCATCTCCCGGGAGGCCTTCCATTTGCGGCTTGTCGCGACGGCGGTCAGGTCACGGAGTAGAAGCGGATGGCGACTTCGGAGTCGTCGCCGCGGGCGAGGCCGATGAAGAGGGTGCGGGCGAGCCAGAGATGGGCGGGGGCGGCGGTGCGGAAGACGGGGGAGGTTCGGTAGTACACGCCTGCCTCGGACACCTGCAGGGCGCCGTCGTACTGGGCGGGGGCGGTGGGGTCGTCCTCGTGGTAGTAACCGCGGTTGGTGATGTCGATGACCGCGCCGTCATCGGCTTGAAGGAGGTATCGGGCATCGAGCTGGTAGACCCCGCCGCGTCTGTCGCACCAGTCGCCGCCGCCGGCCAGGACAGTGCCGCGCAGACGGGGGCCGTCGACAGTGCCGCCGGTGATGGGGACGTACTCGGTAATTTCGCCGGCACCGTGCCCGATGTGCAGTGAGGGGGCGAGGAAGGCACGGACCTCGAAGGCGAAGTCGAGGGCGGGGGTGAAACCCGGCTCGACGGCGGTCTGCGGCTCTGGGGCGATCACGGCACTCCGTAAGGTTGCGGGGCTGGCGTGGCGGTATGCCGGATCCTAGGCAAGCCATGCTCAGTCCGGTCAACAGTGTTGACATAGCGCGGCCATCTCAAGGGGGCGGCGGTCGGCAGGCGGGAGGGAGGCGGCGGTGTCGACGGAGGCGTACGTGACGCCGTGGTCGGCCAGGGCCTCCGCGACGATCCCGCCGGTCATGGTGAGGGCCGGCAGCATGTGCTCCTTGGTGGCGACGGTCGCACCGCCCCGCCCCGCGTGCTCGACCGCTCCCTCCGGCGCTCCCCGGCGCCCCCTCCGGCACTCCCTCCGGCGCCCCCTCCCGCGCCGCATCCTGCGCCGTCGAGGTCGTCGAGCGGCAGACTGGAACCCCCACCGGTGATCGCCGGTCCGACGGTCGTCACCCGGTAAGGGGTCGTCCCCGGTCGAGCCGGTGACAAATCACCTAGTGACAGGTCGGTCTTCAATCCGTAGGGTGCTGAATATGGATATGCAGACAGTCGTCCTCGGCACGTCCGGCACGACCCCGCAGGACGTCATCGACGTCGCCCGCCACGGCGCCCGCGTCGAGCTGTCGACCGAGGCCGTGCGCGCCCTCGCCGCCGCCCGGGACGTGATCGACGCGCTCGCCGCCAAGCCCGAACCCGTCTACGGCGTCTCCACCGGCTTCGGCGCGCTCGCCACCCGGCACATCAGCCACGAGCTCCGTGCCCAGCTCCAGCGCAACATCGTCCGCTCGCACGCCGCCGGCATGGGCCCGCACGTCGAGCGCGAGGTCGTCCGCGCGCTGATGTTCCTGCGCCTGAAGACCGTCGCCTCCGGTCACACCGGCGTCCGCCCCGAGGTCGCGCAGACCATGGCCGACGTCCTCAACGCCGGCATCACCCCCGTCGTGCACGAGTACGGCTCCCTCGGCTGCTCCGGCGACCTCGCCCCGCTCTCCCACTGCGCCCTCGCGCTCATGGGCGAGGGCGACGCCGAGGGCCCCGACGGTGAGCTCAAGCCCGCCGGCGAGCTGCTCGCCGCGCACGGCATCGCGCCCGTCGAGCTCAAGGAGAAGGAGGGCCTCGCCCTCCTCAACGGCACCGACGGCATGCTCGGCATGCTGATCATGGCCCTCGCCGACCTCGACACCCTCTACAAGTCGGCCGACATCACCGCCGCGCTCTCCCTCGAAGCCCTCCTCGGCACCGAGAAGGTCCTCGAACCCGAGCTGCACGCCATCCGCCCGCACCCCGGCCAGGCCGCCTCCGCCGCCAACATGCTGGCCGTGCTCAAGGGCTCCGGCCTCACCGGCCACGCCCTCGCCGGCGAGGCCCCCCGCGTCCAGGACGCCTACTCGGTGCGCTGCGCCCCGCAGGTCGCCGGCGCCGGCCGCGACACGATGGCCCACGCCCTGCTCGTCGCCGAGCGCGAGCTCGCCGCCGCCGTCGACAACCCGGTCGTCCTCTCCGACGGCCGCGTCGCCTCCAACGGCAACTTCCACGGCGCCCCCGTCGCGTACGTCCTCGACTTCCTCGCGATCGCCGCCGCCGACCTCGGCTCGATCGCCGAGCGCCGTACCGACCGGCTCCTCGACAAGAACCGCTCGCACGGCCTGCCGCCCTTCCTCGCCGAGGACGCCGGCGTCGACTCGGGCCTCATGATCGCCCAGTACACGCAGGCCGCCCTGGTCAGCGAGATGAAGCGGCTCGCCGTCCCGGCCTCCGCCGACTCCATCCCGTCCTCCGCGATGCAGGAGGACCACGTCTCCATGGGCTGGTCCGCCGCCCGCAAGCTGCGCACGGCGATCGGCAACCTCAACCGGATCATCGCGGTCGAGCTGTACGCCGCGACCCGGGGCATCGAGCTCCGTGCGGGCCTCACCCCGGCGCCCGCCTCCCAGGCCGCCATCGACGCGCTGCGCGCGGCCGGTGTCGCCGGGCCCGGTCCCGACCGCTTCCTCGCGCCCGACCTGGCCGCCGCCGACGCCTTCGTGGGCGCGGGCCGGCTGGTCGCCGCCGTGGAGCCCGTCACCGGGCCGCTGGCGTAGTACGCGGCAGGTGTGATGCGAAGGGCCCGACCCCGGAATCCGGGGTCGGGCCCTTCGCCATGTCCGATGGACGAGTGGAGTTCAGGACTCCCGGCCCCGTCGTCTCATCGCCAGGGCCACGAAGCCCGCGCCGACCCCGAGGAAACCCGTCCCGCCCAGCAGGTACGGCGTCGTGTCGAGGTTGCCGGTCTCCGCGAGGCGGCTGTCGTTCGCGGTCGAGTCGTCCTCGACGATCCCGACCCCGACCCGCACACCGCCCCGCTCGTCGGTGGCGTTGGCGGACGGAACGAACCACAGGGCGCACAGCAGCGTTCCCGCCGCGGTGGCGGTCAGGAGTGGGCGTCGGGCGGCGGACACGGAAATATCGATCCCCCTTGCGGAAACCGCGCATCGGTCGGTGCGTCGATGCTAATGAACACAGCGGGTCGCGGGAAAGCCGGGAGCCCGCTGACCCTACGCTCCGACACATGAGTACTTCCGAGACAGCGCGCTATGTACGGCTTCGGGTCGATGTCGTCCTGGAGATCGACGGCCCCGCCGAGCTGACCGAGGCCGCCGAGGGCCGGATCGACGGCGACGACTTCATGCCGGAGGAGGAGCGCGTCCAGGCCCGCGCCGCCGCCCGCGAGGACAGCGCCGAGGCGCTCGCCTACCTCGTCGAGCCCTTCGACCTGATCCGCGGCGTCCCCGGGATCGAGATGGTCCAGGCCTCCTGGAGCACCGAGGAGGTCGTGTACGACCCCGATGCCCTGGAGTGGGACCTGGGCGAGGAAGATGAGGACGAGGACGAGGGAGACGCGGGCTACACAGAAGAAGAAGACGACGACGTGCGGGCGTAGGGGCGGGGACCGGCCGGAAGGCCGGAAAAGGCCCTGATCACAGGTCCCGGGACGCCGTCCCGGGACCTTTCTCGTGCTCAGGGGAACCGGACGCACCACTCGTGCGTGTCGATCAGTGGCGTTCCCCACAAACTGTCCGGTTCCGGAACCGGACGGGGTGTCATGGGTATTTATGTAAGCAGCGAAGCAAGCGTTGGCAGGACTCGGCGACGATGGAGATGCGTGTGATGACGGACGGCAAGCGCCGCAAGAGCCTGGCGGTCGCGGCCGCGGTGCTCGGCGGCGTATTGGTGCTCTCGGCGTGCAATGACGGCGACCAGGGCGGCAGCGCCTCGGGCTCCCCGACGCCACCGTCACAGTCCCAGGTCGACGAGGCGGCGGAGGCGGCGAAGACCTCCAAGGCGCAGATCGTCATCGCGCCCAAGACGGGCACCCAGAACGCGTCGATCAACAACGACGCGAAGGTCACCGTCACCGAGGGCAAGCTCACGGCCGTCACCATGACGTCCGCCGAGGGCACCGCGGTCAAGGGCGAGATAGCGGCCGACGGCCTCAGCTGGAAGCCGAGCGTGCAGCTGGAGCGGGCCACGGTCTACAAGATCGCGGCCACCGCCACGGACGCCGACGGCCTGGAGGCCCACGAGAACTCGTCGTTCACGACGGTCTCGAAGGCCAACAGCTTCATCGGCAACTTCACCCCCGAGGACGGCTCGACCGTCGGCGTCGGCATGCCCGTCTCGATCAACTTCAACAAGGCGATCACCGACAAGGCGGCCGTCCAGGGCGGCATCACCGTCACCTCCAGCTCCGGCCAGGAGGTCGTCGGGCACTGGTTCAACCCCCAGCGCCTCGACTTCCGCCCGGACAAGTACTGGACCGAGGGCTCGACCGTCACGCTGAAGCTGGACCTCGACGGCGTCGAGGGCGCCGACGGCGTCTTCGGCGTCCAGCAGAAGACCGTCACCTTCAAGATCGGCCGCAACCAGGTCTCCACCGTCGACGTCGCCACCAAGACCATGACGGTCACCCAGGACGGCAAGACGATCAAGACCATCCCGATCTCCGCCGGCTCCCCGGAGAACCCGACCTACAACGGTCAGATGGTGATCTCCGAGAAGTTCAAGGAGACCCGGATGAACGGCGCCACGGTCGGCTTCACCGACGACGACGGCAAGGGCGAGTACGACATCAAGGACGTGCCGCACGCCATGCGCCTGTCCACGTCGGGCACGTTCATCCACGGCAACTACTGGGGCCCGGACTCGATCTTCGGCTCGGCCAACACCAGCCACGGCTGCGTCGGCCTCAACGACGCCAAGGGCGCCGGCGACCCGAACCAGCAGGCCGCCTGGCTCTTCGACCACTCGATCGTCGGTGACGTCGTGATCGTCAAGAACTCCAAGGACAAGACGATCGCCCCCGACAACGGCCTCAACGGCTGGAACCTGAGCTGGGCCGACTGGAAGGCCGGCTCGGAGGCCTGATCATCGGCCTGCACGCGCACACAGAAGGGCCCCCTCCACCCGGAGGGGGCCCTTCTGTCACTTCCGTACGTCGGCCTCGGCCGGCTCGTCCACGCCCCACTGCGCGAGCAGCCGCAGCGCGTCCGCCGAGGGAGTCCCCGGCTCCGCGTGGTACGTCACGAGCACCAGGTCCGGATCCCCGCCGGCCACCTTCATGCTCTCGTACGCCAGCGTCATCTCGCCCACCAGCGGGTGCCGCAGCCGCTTCGTCCCGTGCCCCTTGTCGGCCACCGTGTGCGCCGCCCACAGCGAGCGGAACTCGTCGCTCTTCACCGACAGCTCGCCCACCAGCGCGAGCAGCTTCGGATCGTCCGGGTAGCACCCCGCGTACAGCCGCAGCACGCTCACGACCTCGGTCGCCTTGCACTCCCAGTCGAGGTAGAGGTCCCGCGCGTTCTCCCCGAGGAAGACCAGTCGCGCCATGTTGCGCTCGTCCGGGTCCAGAGCCGTGAAGTCGCCGAGCAGCGCCCGCGCCATCCGGTTCCAGGCGAGGAGGTCGAGGCGCCGGCCGACGACGAGCGCCGGGACGCCGTCCATCGAGTCCAGCAGATGCCGCAGCCCGGGCCGCACCAGCTGGGGGCGGGCGATCGCCGCCCGGTGCTGCCGCTTCTTCGCCGTCGGCTTCGCCAGGTGCGTCAGATGCGCCCGCTCGGAGTCGTTCAGCCGCAGCGCCCGCGCGATCGCGTCCAGGACCTCCATGGACACGTTGCGGCCGTTGCCCTGCTCAAGACGCGTGTAGTAAGCGACGGAGACGCCGGCCAGCTGCGCGAGCTCCTCCCGGCGCAGCCCCGGCACCCGGCGATGGCGCCCGAACTCCGGCAGGCCCACGTCCTCCGGCTTCAGCCGGGCCCGGCGTGAGCGCAGGAATTCGCTGAGTTCGGCACTGAGATCCATGCGTCCCCATTATCCCCGGTCGTACGACAGGACGGACGGGTGTTCCTGTCCCTGCCAGTGGTAGGCACGCCGGTCGTAGGCAGAACAGGTGTCTGGGTGATGTCCGCGGCCTCCGGCAGGCTGAGGACATGACCACGAACGTGACCACCGTCCCCGCCTACGCCGCACCCGCCGCCAACGCCCCGCTGGAGCGCACCACCGTGCCGCGCCGGCCCGTCGGCGAGCACGACGTCCTCATCGAGATCAAGTACGCCGGCATCTGCCACTCCGACATCCACCAGGCGCGCGACGGCTGGGGCGAGGGCATCTTCCCGATGGTCCCCGGCCACGAGATCGCCGGCATCGTCGCCGAGGTCGGCTCCGGGGTCAGCAAGCACAAGGTCGGCGACCGGGTCGGCGTCGGCTGCTTCGTCGACTCCTGCCGCGAGTGCGACCACTGCAAGCAGGGCCTGGAGCAGTACTGCTCCGGCACCGGCATGACCGGCACGTACAACGCCCTCGACAAGAACGGCGAGCCCACCTACGGCGGCTACTCCACCCACATCGTCGTCGACGAGAACTACACCCTGCGCATCCCCGAGGGCATCGCCCTCGACGAGGCCGCGCCGCTGCTCTGCGCGGGCATCACCCTCTACTCGCCGCTCGCCCACTGGCAGGCCGGCCCCGGCAAGAAGGTCGCCATCGTCGGCCTCGGCGGCCTCGGCCACATGGGAGTCAAGATCGCCCACGCGCTCGGCGCCGAGGTGACCGTCCTCAGCCAGTCGCTGAAGAAGCAGGAGGACGGCCGCAAGCTGGGCGCCGACCACTACTACGCGACGAGCGATCCGGAGACCTTCACGAAGCTCGCCGGCACCTTCGACCTGATCATCTCCACCGTCTCCGCGCCGCTGGACTTCGGCGCCTACCTGAGCCTGGTGAAGACGGACGGCGCCCTGGTCAACGTCGGCGCGCCCGAGGAGCCCGTCGCGCTCAACCTCTTCTCCCTCATCGGCGGCCGCAAGACCCTCGCCGGGTCGATGATCGGCGGCATCGCCGAGACGCAGGAGATGCTCGACTTCTGCGCCGAGCACGGTCTGGGCGCCGAGATCGAGGTCATCGGCGCGGAGCAGATCAACGAGGCGTACGAGCGGGTCATCGCGAGCGACGTCCGCTACCGCTTCGTCATCGACGCGTCGACGATCTGATCGGCCTGCTGATCGATGTCGTCGGTCCGATCGGTCCGATCGGTCCGATCGGTCTGATCTACGGAAGCGCCCGCTGACGTACGAGGGGGCCAGGGCGTGCCGCCGCCCCGGCCCCTTCGCGCCGTCGTGCCCTCGTGTCGTCAGCCGACGCGGATCTCCCGCACGGTCAGCCACGTCTCCAGGCCGGTCTGCGCCTCGGTCGTCCGCAGCCGGACGTACCGCGCCCGCGTCCCCGCCGGGGCCGTCAGTACGGTGTCCGGGCCCCCCGACAGCTCGCCGAGCGGCCGCCACGTCGTCCCGTCGAGGGAGTGCTCCACCACGCCGCGCCGGGGGTAGCCCTGCGGCCGGTCGGGCGCGCCGAGCGCCAGCTCGACCGTGCCGATCTCCCGCTCGGCCCGCAGGTCGAGGCCGACCCACGCACCGGGCTTGGGATCCCAGAGGCCGCGGAAGTGCGTCGCGTCGTCGCCGTCGGCGGCGCGCGGGATCAGGTTCTCCTGGTCCGCTTCGAGGTTGGTGATGCCCTTGGGGCGGGGGGTGACGCCGAGGAGGACGTCGTGCTCGGCGATCGCGTCGAGGACGAAGGCGTCCAGGACCCCGTCCGCGACGATGACCGGGATCTTCAGCCCGTACAGGTGGGTGTACGTGAAGGACTGTGCGTGCGCGACCCGGCCGGGGAGGAGCGCCCGGAGCCGGGCCGCCTCGGCGGTGTCGCCGGCGCGGACGGCGACGGTGAGGGCGAGCGCGGTGCGGGCCGCGGTGCCCCAGGCCTCGGCGGAGTTCAGCCAGGGGCCGGTCTGCTCGACGAAGCGGCGGTCGGGCAGGTCGGCGCGGAGGACGGCCGGGGCGTTCTCGAAGGCGGCGAGCTTCCCGTCGAGGGCGGCGGCGGCCGCCGGGCGGTCGGCGGGGGCCGCGCTCCGGAAGCGGGCGACGGCGGCGGCCAGTTCGGGGGACTGGCGGCCGGTCATCCGGGAGAAGAAGCTGCCGTCGGCGAAGGTCCGCAGGGCCTGCCGGACGCGCCGGTCGCCGCCCGCCCGCTCGGCGAGCGCGGCGGTCCAGGCCGTGCCCGGGTCGTAGGCGCGGTCGTTCCAGAGGTACTCGGCGACCGTGAACAGGCCGATCTTGGAGGCGTCGGCCTGCGGCATCGGGTTCGCGGTGTAGCCGGCGAGGTCCTGGGGGAGGCCCTTCTCGCGGCTCTCCAGCGGACCGAGCATCAGCCGGCCGGGGACGTAGTCGTTGACGGGGAAGTTGTCCCAGAGCAGGACGTCGTGGCCGAAGAGCCGCCGGGCCTCGCGGGCCTGGTCGCGGGTGATGGACGGGGCGATGCCGGCGGTGCCGGTCCACTGGACGAGGACGCCGGGCGCCAGCTTCGTCTCCAGCGCCTTCTTGTACGGCGTCGCTTCGAGGTCGTAGTACTCCGTCGGCACCGTCTGGAGCGGCGCGGCGTCCGGATGGGCGGCGCGCAGGCCCTCGTTCACCCGGTTCAGGAACAGCGCCTGGGCCTCGCCGGCGGCGGCGCCGCCCGTGCCGAACCGCTCCTCGTCGGCCGTGCAGTTCCAGGTGGTGTAGCTGATGTCGTCCAGCGGTACGGAGAACGACCGGACGCCGATGTCCCGGACGGTCTCCAGCTTGGCGACCAGTGCCTGGGCCTCCTCGGGCGCGCTGTAGCAGACGGAGAGCCCGGGGGAGACGGCGTACGTGAAGTCGACGTGCCGCGCGCGGGCCCGGTCGGACAGCTCCCGGATCCGGGCCACCTCCGCGGCCGGGTAGGGCTCGCGCCACTTCGCGCGGAGGTAGGGGTCGTCCTTCGGCGAGTAGATGTACGTGTCGAGCTTGTGCTCGCCGTAGTAGTCGAGCTGGTCGAGGCGGGTGGCGTGGGTCCACGGGGTGTCGTAGAAGCCCTCGACGACACCGCGCGCCGCGGCGGCCGGCCAGTCCCGGACGGTCACGCCCTGGAGCCGGGCTCCGGACAGGGCGGTGCGGGGCAGGAGTTGGCGCAGGGTCTGGGCGGCGTAGTAGGTGCCCCGGGCGTCGGCGCCGGAGAGCGCGATCCGCTCCGTGCCGTCGGCGGCGCGGCCCGCCGCGAGGACGTAGCCGTCGGCGGGCAGGCCGGCCGGGCCGGGGACGCCGAGGGCGGCCAGGGCCCCGGCGGTGGCCGGGTTCTCCCGTACTCCGCCGATGTGGACGGTCAGTTGGCCGCGGACGGGGGCGGCGGCGCTCCGGAGGGTGCGGGCGCCCGCGTCGCGCAGGGCCTTCTCGACGACCTGGAGGGCGGCCGGGTCGGTCCGCGGGTCGGTCACCAGCGTCACGGTGGGTGTGACGGTGACGGCGTCGGCCCGGTGGGCGAGCTGCTGCGGGGTGGGGGTGACGGCGGCGCCGGTGGTGTACGCGGCCGGTGCCGGTGCCGGTGCCGGTGCCGGTGCCTGTGCCGGTGCCTGTGCCTGTGCCGGTGCCTGTGCCGGATCCGTGGGTTCCGCGCCCGCCGGGTGGGCCAGGGGCAGTCCGAGGGCCAGGGCCAGCGCGGCGGCGGTGGCGATCCGCGGCGCGGTGCGCCCGGGGTCGCCGGTGGTGCGGGTGTCGGGCATGTGGGGCGCTCTCCACGGGTCGCGCGCGGCCGGGCCGCGGGGGTCGGTCAGGAGCACAGGGACCTCATCAGCCACATCGTGGGGCGTCAACGCCCCTAGGTAGGGGGGTGGCCGCGTCGACGCGCGGATTCCGTTCGTGACGATCCAATAGGGGGTGGGGCAGGGGGATTTACCCGCCGGTTCAGGGGGCAGGTTGACTGGCGGTGCCCGGAGCGGGCCGGATTCAATGTGATCCGGTTCGGCCGTCTGCCGGCCGGTCCGCTTCCGGTCCGTCATATGTAGTCAGCAGCCGCTGCAACCCCAGGGAGCGTTGTGTCCCGTCGTCTGTTCACCTCGGAGTCCGTCACCGAGGGTCACCCGGACAAGATCGCTGACCAGATCAGCGACACCATCCTCGACGCACTGCTGCGAGAGGACCCCACCTCGCGCGTCGCGGTCGAGACGCTGATCACCACCGGCCTGGTGCACGTCGCCGGCGAGGTGACCACGAAGGCCTGGGCGGACATCCCGGCCCTCGTCCGCGGCAAGATCCTGGAGATCGGGTACGACTCCTCGAAGAAGGGCTTCGACGGCGCCTCCTGCGGCGTGTCGGTGTCCATCGGGTCGCAGTCCCCGGACATCGCGCAGGGTGTCGACACCGCGTACGAGCAGCGGGTCGAGGGTGCCTCCCGACGGGACGAGGAGGACGAGCTCGACAAGCAGGGCGCGGGCGACCAGGGCCTGATGTTCGGCTACGCGTCGAACGAGACGCCCGAGCTGATGCCGCTGCCGATCCACCTCGCGCACCGGCTCTCCCGCCGTCTGACCGAGGTCCGCAAGAACGGGACCATCCCGTACCTGCGCCCCGACGGCAAGACGCAGGTCACCATCGAGTACGACGGCGACAAGGCCGTCCGCCTCGACACGGTCGTGGTGTCCTCGCAGCACGCCTCGGACATCGACCTGGAGTCGCTGCTCGCCCCCGACGTACGGAAGTTCGTCGTCGAGCACGTGCTCGCGCAGCTCGTCGAGGACGGCATCAAGCTCGACACCGACGGCTACCGCCTGCTGGTCAACCCGACCGGGCGTTTCGAGATCGGCGGCCCGATGGGCGACGCCGGCCTCACCGGCCGCAAGATCATCATCGACACGTACGGCGGCATGGCCCGTCACGGCGGCGGTGCCTTCTCCGGCAAGGACCCGTCGAAGGTCGACCGCTCGGCCGCCTACGCCATGCGCTGGGTCGCGAAGAACGTCGTCGCCGCCGGTCTCGCCTCGCGCTGCGAGGTCCAGGTCGCTTACGCGATCGGCAAGGCCGAGCCCGTCGGCCTCTTCGTCGAGACCTTCGGCACGAACACCGTCGACACCGAGAAGATCGAGAACGCCATCGGCGAGGTCTTCGACCTCCGCCCGGCCGCGATCATCCGCGACCTCGACCTGCTCCGCCCGATCTACTCGCAGACCGCCGCCTACGGCCACTTCGGCCGCGAGCTGCCGGACTTCACCTGGGAGCGCACCGACCGCGTGGACGCCCTGAAGAAGGCCGCGGGGCTCTGACATGCGCATAGCCGTCACCGGGTCGATCGCCACCGACCACCTGATGACCTTCCCGGGCCGCTTCGCCGAGCAGATCCTGCCGGACCAGCTCGCCCACGTGTCCCTGTCCTTCCTCGTCGACACCCTCGACATCCGGCACGGCGGCGTCGCGGCCAACATCGCGTACGGCCTCGGCCTGCTCGGCCGCCGCCCCGTCCTCGTCGGCGCCGTCGGCAAGGACTTCGACGGGTACGGCGAGCTGCTCCGCACCGCGGGCGTCGACACCGACGCCGTACGGGTGTCGGAGCGGCAGCACACCGCCCGCTTCATGTGCACCACCGACGAGGACGGCAACCAGCTCGCCTCGTTCTACGCGGGCGCGATGGCCGAGGCACGCGACATCGACCTGGGCGAGACGCTCCGGCGGCCCGGCGGGCCCGACCTCGTCCTCGTCGGCGCCGACGACCCGGAGGCGATGGTGCGCCACACGCGGGTCTGCCGCGAGCTGGGCGTCCGCCGTGCCGCGGACCCCTCGCAGCAGCTCGCCCGGCTGGAGGGCGACAGCGTCCGCGAGCTCGTCGACGGAGCCGAGCTGCTGTTCACGAACGCGTACGAGCGGGCCCTGCTCCTGAGCAAGACCGGCTGGACCGAGGCGGAGGTCCTCGACCGGGTCGGCACCTGGATCACCACGCTCGGCCCCAAGGGCTGCCGCATCGACACGGCCGGCCGGCCGGGCATCGAGAGCGCGGCCGTGCCCGCGACGGACGCCGCGGACCCCACCGGCGGCGGCGACGCGTTCCGCGCGGGCTTCCTCGCCGCGCTGGCCTCCGGCCTGGAGGTCGTCGACGCGGCCCGGGCGGGCGCCGCCATGGCCACCTTCGCCCTGGAGTCCGTCGGCCCGCAGACGTACGAGGTCACGCGGGAGGGACTCCACGAGCGGCTCGTCGCCACGTACGGCCCCGAGGCCGCGGTGATCGCCCCCGCCCTCTTCAGCGGGGCCCTGTGACGGAGGAGTCGACGGAGGCGGGCCGGACGACGGAGTCCGGCCCGCCCGTCGCGTACGCCGGGTCCGGGTCCGGGACCGCCAGGGAGACCAACGCCCGCTACAAGCGGCTGATCGCCGACGGCACGACGGGTCTCTCGGTCGCCTTCGACCTCCCGACCCGGATGGGCCGCGACTCGGACACGGCGCTCGCCGCGGGCGAGGTCGGCCGGGCGGGCGTCGCGATCGACTCGATCGACGACATGCGGGTGCTGTTCGCGGGGATCCCGCTGGACACCGTGACGACGTCCATGACGATCAACGCCCCGGCCGCACTGCTGCTCCTGCTCTACCAGCTCGTCGCGGAGGAACAGGGGATCCCGGCCGCCGCGCTCACCGGCACGATCAGGAACGACGTGCCGGAGGAGTACCCGGCGCGGGGGAGGTACGTCTTCCCGCCGAAGCCCTCGCTGCGGCTCATGGCGGACATGTTCCGCTACTGCCGGGCCGAGCTGCCGCAGTGGAACACCGTCTCGATCGAGGGGGCGGAGCCGTACGAGACGCTGCGGGCCGCTCCGGGCATCGAGGAACGGCAGGCCGAACGGCTGGCGAAGCTGCGGGCCTGGCGCTGCGGGGACCGCGTCCACCGGACGCTCGCGGCCGTGACGGCCGCGGCCGGGGGCGACGACAACCTCCTTCCCCCGATGAAGGAGGCCCTGGCGGCCGGGGCCACCGTCGGGGAGGTCTGCGACGCGCTCCGCGCGGCGTGGGGCTCGTACGCGCCCACGGAAGCACCGCGCGAGAAGCAGCTCGACACCGTGTGATCCCGGCGTCCCCGGGGGCAGGACGGCTCACGGCCGCCCGCCTCCCGGGGCGCCTCACGCGGTGACGGACTTGTCCTGCGCGAGGCTGACCGGGAGGTCCGCCCTCCGGGTCACGTTCAGCTTCCGGTACACGCGCGTCAGATGCTGCTCGACCGTGCTCGCGGTGACACAGAGCCGGCGCGCTATCTGCCGGTTCGTCAACCCCCGGGCGGCCAGGGCCGCGACCCGCCGCTCCGCCTCCGACAGCAGACCGACGTCCGGACCGCCCGGCAGCTCCAGGTCGGGACTCACGGCCTTCGCCCGGCGCCCGCCGCGACCCGGCACGATCTCCTCGGCCAGCGGATACGCGCCGCACGCCCACGCCATGTCACCCGCGAGCCGCGCCGTCATCCGCGCCCGGTAGTTGTCGCCCTGGGCCTGCTGGTGGCGGCTCATCCCGGCCAGCGCGCGGGCGTGCTCAAGACGGTCACCGCTGTCGTGCAGCATGTCGACCGCCTCCGCGTGCAGCCGCTCCGCCTGCTGGCCGTCCGCCGCCGCCGCCAGGACCCGCAGGGTCAGGCCCCGCGTACGGGACCGCCCGGGCCGCACCAGGGCGAGCTGCGCCTCGGCCAGCGCCCTGGCCTTCTGGCGGTTGCCGAGCCGCAGGTACACCTCGGCGGCCGAGGTCCGCCACGGCACGATCGACGGCTGGTCGAGGTTCCAGCTGCCCAGGATCTCCCCGCAGAGCATGAACTCGCCGAGCGCCGCGTGCAGCCGGCCCGTCGCCAGCCAGTAACGGCCCCGGGCGTGCATGTACTCCATGCCGTGCCGCGAGTCGAACATCGCGTCCGGCACCGGCTGCCGCAGGACCCGCTCCGCCTGCTCGTACTCGCCGGCCTCCGTGCAGGCGAGCAGCAGCGCGGACAGGGGTACGCCCACGGCGAGACCCCAGCTCTCCGGCGCCGCGTGCGAGAGCGCCAGCTCGGCCCGTTCCCGCGCCGTCGGCAGGTCCCCGCAGCGGACCGCGATCATCGCCCGGGTCGCGGCGAAGACCGCCTCCCAGCCGAGCGACCGCCGCTCCGACGCCTCCGCGAGCAGCGCGTCCGACCAGAACAGCGCCCGGTCGAGCCGGTCGGCGTGGACGAGGACCAGCAGGGCCGTCTCCAGCGCCTCGTACGTGTCCTCCGACAGCCGGCAGCCCTGCAGTATCTGCTCGGCCTGCGCGACCGACGCGTTGTCCGGGCCCCGCTGGAACACGCCGGCCTGCGCCTGGAGCGCGGTCGTCCGGGGCGCGAGCCGCACCGGGACGGGACCCCGCTCCGGCTCGGGCGCGGCCGGCAGGGACTCCAGCAGCGGCGGGCACAGCGCCGCCAGCCACATACGGGTCAGCGACAGTTCCAGGTTCTCGCTGTCCGAGCCGGGCCGCAGCCGGGACAGCGCGTCGGCGGCCTCGGGCAGCCGCCCGTACCAGACGAGGCAGCGGATCAGCGCCATGACCGGGTGACTGGGCGGCAGTTCGCCACCAAGGAGCCGGTCGAAGAGCGCGAGCGCCCGCGTCGTCATGTGCGGGTTCATCCGCCACGACGCCGCGACCAGGTGCGGGGCGAGCCGGGCCAGCTGCGTGTTGTCGGTGCTGGAGCGCACCGCGAACTCCAGGATCCGGAACGCGTCGTCGAGACGGTCGTCGAACAGGGCCTGCTGCGCACCCCGTTCGAGCAGGGGCAGCGCCCACGGAGCGTCCGGGGCGCCACCGACGAGCAGATGGCGGGCCACGGTGTCCTCGTCGGCGCCGTCGCGGTGCAGCTGCTCCGCGGCGCGCCGGTGCAGCTCGGTGCGGTCCGCGGCCGGCAGGTCCTGGAGCGCGGCCTCGCGTATCGCCGGGTGCCCCAGGGTGCCGTCCTCGCCGAGGAGGCCGATGGCGGCGAGCTCCTGGAGGTGACGCTCGACGGCGGTGGCCGTCGCGCCGGTGAGCCGCTCCACGAGGAGCGGGTCGGCCTGTTCGAGGACCGCGAGCCAGCGGGCCGTCTCCAGCGTGCCCTCGGTGCTGCGGTGCAGACAGTCGAGGACGGCCTGGGCGAACGCGTCGCCGTGCACCGGCTCGTCGCCGCCGGCCCCGCCCAGGGTGGTGCGGGCGGCCTGCCGGTCCTGGGTCAGCGCCCGAAGGAGCAGCGGGTTCCCGCCGGTCGCCGCGAGGTACGCGGAAGCTCGTCGCTCGGCCGCCTCGGGGCCGTAGTGGTGGGCGAGGAACTCGCGGACGCCGCTCGGGGGAAGGCCCGCGAGCCACATACTTCGGCAGTGCGGCTGGCGGAGCAGCTCGGCGCGGAACACGCGGTACCCGGCACGCTGCGAGGCGCGCTCGGTGAGGACGAAGCCGATGCCGCCCTGGTCGTGGTGGGCGGCGCAGTGCAGGAGGAACCGCAGGGACGCGGTGTCGGCGTGGGTCAGGTCGTCGACGGCGACGAGGAACGGGGTGCCGCGGGCGACGGACAGCAGCCAGTCGTGCAGCTGGTGCGTCTCGTCGACACGGAGCGGCGCGTCGGCGGGGGCGGTGCGGTTACCGGCCCGCCGCGAGGCGGCGTCCAGCAGGTCGCGGACGGTGGACGTGTCGGCACCGTGCTGCTCGGCGCTGCGCAGTAACTGGCAGAGCACGCCCAGCGGGACGTCGCGGTCGCCCGGGAGCGCGCGGACCGTCCACACGGGCGTCCCCCGCTCGGCCGCCAGGCGCCGGAGCGACCGCAGCAGCTCCGTCTTCCCGCTGCCGGCCGGCCCGGAGACGAGTAAGAGCGTCCCGTCACCTGCGGCGGATGCGTCAAGAACCGCCCTCAGATGGGCTATCTCCCCGTCGCGTTCCACCAGATTCATCGCGGAAGCCCCCCTCGTCCGGGCACCGAACTTTTCGGCCGCCCGACGATCACTCTAACCAGCTCCTGTTACGGCGAAAGGGCGCCGATCCGGGCGGCCGGGCGCGACCGCCCGGCCTCGGGGGACGTACGCGATCAGCCGGTGCGGCCGCCCGCTTCCCGACCTCGCCGCCAGCGGATCGGCAGGGCCTTCAGACCGCGGATCATCGGGTTCGGATACCAGACGAGCTCGCCGGGGGAGACGTCCAGGGCGAGGTCCGGGCAGCGTTCGAGGAGCGCGCGGACGGCGATCCGGGCCTCCATACGGGCCAACGGGGCCCCCAGGCAGAAGTGGATGCCGTGGCCGAAAGCGAGGTGCCCGCCCGTGTCCCGGCGGATGTCGAAGCGGTGCGGGTCGGGGAAGCGCTCCGGAGTCCGGTGGGCGTCGGCCAGGACGACGAGGACCGTGTCACCGGCCGGAATGACCGTTCCGTCCAGGTCGACGGGTTCGACCGGGAAACGGTAGGTCGCGGACTCCACCGGTCCCTCATAGCGCAGCATCTCCTCCACCGCGCCGTCCAAGAGCGTCATGTCGGCGCGCAGGGCGGACAGCTGCTCCGGGTGCGAGAGGAGCGCGTACATGCCGTTGGCGATCAGATTGACCGTGGTCTCGTGGCCCGCGACCAGCAGGATGTGCGCCATCCCGAGGAGCTCCTCGGAGGTCAGCCGCGAGCCGTCCTCGTCGCTCGTCCGCACCAGCGCGCTGAGCAGGTCCTCGCCCTGCCCGCCGCGCTTGGACTCGATGAGCCGGGACAGATAGCCGCTCATCTCGGCCATGGCGCTCTGGGCGGCGGCCGGGTCGTCCGGGAAGACGAAGGCGTCGGTCCAGTCGCGGAAGGCGGCGCGCTCCGGCTCGGGCACGCCCAGGAGTTCGGAGATCACCGTGATCGGCAGCGGCCAGGCCAGGGCCTCCATCAGGTCGGCGCGCCCCTCGGGCGCCGCCAGCATGGTGTCCAGGAGGCCGTCGACGAGCTCCTGGACCCGGGGGCGCAGCAACTCGACGCGACGCATGGTGAACTCACGGGCCACCAGCTTGCGCAGCCGGGTGTGCCGCGGCGGGTCGGACTCCAGCATGTTGTGGTTGAGCCGGGCCTCGACCTCGGTCGGGCGCGTCGTGGAGTTCCGCCAGTCCTTGCTGAACCGCGGGTCGGTCAGGACCGCGCGCGCCGTGTCGTACCCGACGACCAGCCACACCTCGTCCCCGTCGGCGGTGCGCACCCGGTGGGCCGGACCCTCGGCGCGCAGCCGGGCGTACGTCGGATGGGGGTCGGCCGCGAAGTCCTGCCCCAGGGCGGCCAGATCGAGTACCGGGGGCGACGCCGTTGTGCCCTCGTGGGTGCGCACGGAGAACTCCTGACTGGGAACCGGAAGCGGAACGGAAACGGGAAGAGGAAACGGGACTTCTCGCGCGTACTCTTCCGCGGAGCGCGCCCCGGCCCTACCGGCGGCTCCGCTGATTCCCGGATCCTGTCAAGCATCATCACATTCGGGCCGCCGATGGAATACCTAGGAAGCTGATGTGATCCGAAGCACATCCCCCGGCGAACGGTGTGCTCTTGTCGGTCCGTTGCGCGCGGATTAGAGTCCCCCCGAAATCGACCACCACAATCGACCATCTCGTCGTACGTCACGGTGGAGCGCGGCGACCTCGTTCGGGATTCCCGGATCGGCGAATCATTTCGTGACGGTGGCCCGGAGGGAACATCCGTGAAAAGCGCCTTATCCGACCTCGCATTCTTCGGCGGCCCCGCCGCTTTCGACCAGCCGCTCCTCGTGGGGCGGCCCAACCGCATCGACCGCGCCAAGCTCTTCGAGCGGCTCGACCGCGCCCTCGACGGCCAGTGGCTGTCCAACGGCGGCCCGCTCGTCCGCGAGTTCGAGGAGCGCGTCGCCGCCCTCGCCGGGGTCCGGCACGCCGTGGCCACCTGCAACGCCACCGCCGGGCTCCAGCTCCTGGCGCACGCCGCGGGACTCACCGGCGAAGTGATCATGCCGTCGATGACGTTCGCCGCCACCCCGCACGCGATGCGCTGGATCGGCCTCACCCCGGTCTTCGTCGACATCGACCCGGACACCGGCAACCTCGACCCCGAGCAGGTGGCCGCCGCCGTCACACCCCGCACCTCCGCCGTGATCGGCGTCCACCTCTGGGGCCGCCCCTGCGCCGCCGACCAGCTGCGGAAGGTCGCCGACGAGCACGGCCTGCGGCTGTTCTTCGACGCCGCCCACGCCCTCGGCTGCGCGGTCGACGGCCGGCCCGCCGGCAGCCTCGGCGACGCCGAGGTCTTCAGCTTCCACGCCACCAAGGCCGTCAACGCCTTCGAGGGCGGGGCCGTCGTCACCGACGACGCCGACCTCGCCGCCCGGATCCGCGCCCTCCACAACTTCGGCTTCGGCCTGCCCGGCGGCAGCCCGGCCGGCGGGACCAACGCCAAGATGAGCGAGGCCGCCGCCGCCATGGGCCTCACGTCCCTCGACGCGTTCCCCGAGGTCGTCGACCGGAACCGGGCCAACCACGCCGCCTACCGCGCGCGGCTCGCGGACCTCCCCGGCGTCCTCGTCGCCGACCACGACCGGCACGGCGTCAACAACCACCAGTACGTGATCGTCGAGATCGACGAGGAGATCACCGGCATCCACCGCGACCTGGTGATGGAGGTCCTGAAGGCCGAAGGGATCCACACCCGCGCCTACTTCTCCCCGGGCTGCCACCAGCTGGAGCCGTACCGCGGACAGCCGCACGCCCCGCTGCCGCACACCGAGCGCCTCGCCGAGCGCGTGCTCTCCCTGCCGACCGGCACCGCCGTCGACGACGACGACATCCGCCGCGTCGGCGACGTGCTGCGGCTCTGCGCCGTCAAGGGCCACGAACTGACCGCGCGCCACCGCGACGCCGCAGGTGCCGCCGCCACCCCGACCACCTCGCCCACGCCCACGATTGGACGCTCCTGATGACCGCCCCTGCCCCCGCCGCCACCGCCCCGGCCGAACGCTGCGCGCACCCCGGAGCCGACCTGGGGGCGGCGGTCCACGCCGTCGGCCAGAGCCTCGTCGCCGGCGGCCTCGTACCGCCCGACGAGGCCGGAACCACCGCCCGCCTGCTCATCCGGCTCGCCGTGCGCTACGGCAACAGCCCCTTCACCCCGCTCGAAGAGGCCCGCCAGGACCTGGGCGTCGACCGCGACGCCTTCCGTCGCCTCCTCGCCCTGTTCGGGCAGGTCCCGGAGCTCCGCGTCGCCGTGGAGACCGGCCCTGCGGGGGCGTACTGGAAGAACACCCTGCTGCCCCTGGAGCAGCGCGGAGTCTTCGACGCGGCCCTCGCCGGAAAGCCCGTCTTCCCGTACAGCGTCGGCCTCTACCCCGGCCCGACCTGCATGTTCCGCTGCCACTTCTGCGTCCGCGTGACCGGCGCCCGCTACGACCCGTCCGCCCTCGACGCCGGCAACGCGATGTTCCGCTCGGTCATCGACGAGATCCCCGCGGGCAACCCGTTCGCCCTGTACTTCTCCGGCGGCCTGGAGCCCCTCACCAACCCCGGCCTCGGCACCCTGGCCACGCGCGCCACCGAGCACGGCCTGCGGCCCACCGTCTACACGAACTCCTTCGCGCTCACCGAGCGGACCCTGGAGCGCCAGCCCGGCCTGTGGGGCCTGCACGCCATCCGGACCTCGCTCTACGGCCTCAACGACGAGGAGTACGAGCAGACCACCGGCAAGAAGGCCGCCTTCCGCCGCGTCCGCGAGAACCTCCGCCGCTTCCAGCAGCTGCGGGCCGAACGCGAGTCGCCGATCAACCTCGGCTTCGCCTACATCGTGCTCCCGGGCCGCGCCTCGCGCCTGCTCGACCTGGTCGACTTCATCGCCGACCTCAACGAGGCCGGGCAGGGCAGGACGATCGACTTCGTCAACATCCGCGAGGACTACAGCGGCCGGGACGACGGCCGGCTGCCCCAGGAGGAGCGGGCCGAGCTCCAGCAGGCCCTCAACGCCTTCGAGGAGCGGGTGAACGAGCGCACCCCCGGCCTCCACATCGACTACGGCTACGCCCTGAACAGCCTGCGGGCCGGGGCCGACGCCGAACTGCTGCGGATCAAGCCCGAAACCATGCGGCCCACCGCCCACCCGCAGGTCGCCGTGCAGGTCGACCTCCTCGGCGACGTGTACCTGTACCGCGAGGCCGGCTTCCCCGACCTGGACGGCGCCACCCGGTACATCGCGGGCCGCGTGACCCCCGACACCTCCCTCACCGAGGTCGTCAGGGACTTCGTCGAGCGCGGCGGCCAGGTGGCGCCCCACGACGGCGACGAGTACTTCATGGACGGCTTCGACCAGGTCGTCACCGCCCGCCTGAACCAGCTGGAGCGGGACACCGCGGACGGCTGGGAGGACGTCCGCGGCTTCCTGCGCTGACCCCCACCCGCACGCCCTTCCCTTCCGAGGGCATCCGAGGGCATCCGAGGGCCCGGCCGTCCGGCCGGGCCCTCGGCGTTTTCCCACCCCCCCAAAGAGGCGACGGCACTCCCCCTGCACATCCCCTAGCGCCCCCCTAACTCCGCGCCGCCAACCGTGAATACCGGCCTTCTCCTGCTAGCTTCCGGGAATGAAGGGAATAGTCCTGGCCGGCGGGAGCGGAACTCGACTGCATCCGGCGACCTCGGTGATTTCGAAACAGATTCTTCCGGTCTACAACAAACCGATGATCTACTATCCGCTGTCGGTTCTCATGCTCGGCGGTATTCGCGAGATACAAATCATCTCCACCCCCCAGCACGTCGAACTCTTCCAGTCGCTGCTCGGAGACGGCAGCCACCTGGGAATCGAACTCGACTATGCGGTCCAGAAAGAGCCCGCGGGAATAGCGGACGCACTTCTCGTCGGAGCCGGCCACATCGGCGACGACACCTGCGCCCTGATCCTCGGCGACAACATCTTCCACGGGCCCGGCCTCTACACGCTCCTGCGGGACAGCATCGCGCGGCTCGACGGCTGCGTGCTCTTCGGCTACCCGGTCAAGGACCCCGAGCGGTACGGCGTCGCCGAGGTGGACGCCGCGGGCCGGCTGACCGGCCTCGTCGAGAAGCCGGTCAAGCCGCGCTCCCACCTCGCCGTCACCGGCCTCTACCTCTACGACAACGACGTCGTCGACATCGCCAAGAACATCCGGCCCTCGCCGCGCGGCGAGCTGGAGATCACCGACGTCAACCGCGTCTACCTGGAGCGTGGCCGGGCCGAACTCGTCGACCTGGGCCGCGGCTTCGCCTGGCTCGACACCGGCACCCACGACTCGCTCCTCCGGGCCGCCCAGTACGTCCAGGTCCTGGAGGAGCGGCAGGGCGTGTGGATCGCGGGCCTTGAGGAGATCGCCTTCCGGATGGGCTTCATCGACGCCGAGGCCTGTCACAGCCTGGGAGAACGCCTCTCCCGCACCGAGTACGGCACGTACCTGATGGAGATCGCCGGCCGCGAGGGAGCCCCGTGAGGGAGACGACGCCTCGCGACCGCCGCGTACGCGCCACCGGCAGAGCCACCGACAGCGCGCCCGACCGTGTGACCCACTGTGTGACCGACCGTGCGACCGACAGCGCCACCGAAAGGAAGACAGCAGTGCGGCTTCTGGTGACCGGAGGTGCGGGCTTCATCGGCTCGCACTTCGTGCGGCAGCTCCTCGCCGGGGCGTACCCCGACGTACCCGCCGACGAGGTGATCGTCCTGGACAGCCTCACCTACGCGGGCAACCGCGCCAACCTGGCCCCCGTGGACGGCGACCCGCGGCTGCGCTTCGTCCACGGCGACATCCGCGACGCCGGGCTCCTCGCCCGCGAGCTGCGCGGCGTGGACGCCATCGTCCACTTCGCGGCCGAGAGCCACGTGGACCGCTCCATCGCGGGCGCGTCCGTCTTCACCGAGACCAACGTGCAGGGCACGCAGACCCTCCTCCAGTGCGCCGTCGACGCCGGCGTGGGCCGGGTCGTGCACGTCTCCACCGACGAGGTGTACGGGTCGATCGACTCCGGCTCCTGGACCGAGAGCAGCCCGCTGGAGCCCAACTCGCCCTACGCCGCCTCGAAGGCCGGCTCCGACCTCGTCGCCCGCGCCTACCACCGTACGTACGGCCTCGACGTGCGGATCACCCGCTGCTGCAACAACTACGGGCCCTACCAGCACCCCGAGAAGCTGATCCCGCTGTTCGTGACGAACCTCCTCGACGGAGGGACGCTGCCGCTGTACGGCGACGGCGCGAACGTCCGCGAGTGGGTGCACACCGACGACCACTGCCGCGGCATCGCGCTCGTCCTCGCGGGCGGCCGGGCCGGCGAGATCTACCACATCGGCGGCGGCCTGGAGCTGACCAACCGCGAACTCACCGGAATGCTCCTGGAGTCCCTCGGCGCGGACTGGTCGTCCGTCCGGAAGGTCGCCGACCGCAAGGGCCACGACCTGCGCTACTCCCTCGACGGCGGGAAGATCGAGCGCGAGCTCGGCTACCGGCCGCAGGTCGCCTTCGCGGACGGCCTCGCGCGCACCGTGCGCTGGTACCGGGAGAACCGCGACTGGTGGGAGCCGCTCAAGACGCCCGCCCCGGAGGCACCCGCCGCAGAGGCACCCGCCTCGGAGCTTCCCGCCGCGACCGTAGGGGTGTCCGCATGACCACCCGTGTCCCGGCCCCCCGCGTCCCCTTCCTCGACCTCAAGGCCGCCTACGACGAGCTGCGCCCGGAGACCGACGCCGCGATCGCCCGCGTCCTCGACTCGGGCCGCTACCTCCTCGGACCCGAACTGGAGGGATTCGAGGCCGAGTTCGCCGCCTACTGCGAGACGGACCACGCCGTCGGCGTCAACAGCGGCATGGACGCCCTCCAACTGGCGCTCCGCGGCCTCGGCATCGGGCCGGGGGACGAGGTGATCGTCCCCTCGCACACGTACATCGCCAGCTGGCTCGCGGTGTCCGCCACCGGCGCGACCCCCGTGCCCGTGGAGCCGCGCGAGGACCACCCCACCCTGGACCCGCTGCTCGTCGAGAAGGCGATCACGCCCCGCACCCGGGCGCTCCTCCCCGTCCACCTCTACGGGCACCCGGCCGACATGGACGCCCTCCGCGACCTGGCGGCCCGGCACGACCTGCACATCGTCGAGGACGCCGCACAGGCGCACGGCGCCCGCTACCGGGGCCGGCGGATCGGCGCCGGCTCCTCCGTGGCCGCGTTCAGCTTCTACCCGGGCAAGAACCTCGGCTGCTTCGGCGACGGCGGCGCGGTCGTGACCGGCGACCCCGAGCTCGCCGAACGGCTGCGGATGCTCCGCAACTACGGCTCCCGGCAGAAGTACAGCCACGAGATGAAGGGCACCAACTCCCGCCTGGACGAGATGCAGGCGGCCGTCCTGCGGACCCGGCTCGCCCACCTCGACAGCTGGAACGGCCGCAGGTCGGCGCTGGCCGCGGAGTACCTGTCCGGGCTCGCCGGGCTCCCCGGCATCACCCTGCCGGTGACCGCGCCCGACACCGACCCGGTCTGGCACCTCTTCACGGTGCGCACGGACCGCCGCGACGAGCTGCGGGACCACCTGGACGCCCGCGGCATCGACACGCTCACGCACTACCCGGTGCCGGTGCACCTGTCGCGCGCCTACGCCGGCGACGCCCCGGCGGAGGGCGCGCTGCCGCGCGCCGAGAGCTTCGCGCGGCAGGTCCTCAGCCTGCCGATCGGCCCGCACCTGGAGCGCGAGCAGGCGCTGCGGGTGATCGACGCCGTGCGCGAATGGGCCGAGCGGGCCGACCGGACCTAGTCAGGTGGACCGGTAGACCGAGCAGGCCGAAAAAGGCGGTGCCCGCCACCCTTCCGGGTGGCGGGCACCGCCGTCTTCGTGGCGTCACGTCAGACGACGTTCACCGTGGCACTCCCGCGCAGGTCCGCGGAGGACGAACCGGTCTGCAGGAGACGGTTGCCCGTGCCGGTCTTCCAGCAGTCGGCTGCGGCGTCCCAGAACTGCAGCTGACGACGGTCGACGTTCACCGTCACCGTCTTCGACTCGCCCGCGGCGAGCGACACCTTCGTGTAGCCCACCAGCTTCTTCTTCGCCTGCGGTGCGGTCACGTTCGGGCTGGCACCGAGGTACGCCTGGACGACCTCCTGGCCCGCGCGCTGCCCGCTGTTGCGGACCGTGACCGTCACCTTCAGGCCGCCCGTGTTCGTGCGCACGACGGTCGGGGCGCTCTGCGTGAACGAGGTGTACGACAGGCCGTGCCCGAACGGGAACAGCGGCTTGACGTTCTCCTTGTCGAACCAGCGGTACCCGACGTGGATGCCCTCGGTGTACTGCTGCTGGTTGTCGACGCCCGGGTAGCGGTTCGGGTCGCCGGCGACGGCGTGCTGGTTCTCGGCGGCCGGGAAGCTCTGGGTGAGCTTGCCGCTCGGGTTGACGTCACCGTAGAGCAGCGCAGCGGTGGCCTCGGCACCCGCCTGGCCCGGGTACCACATGTCCAGGACCGCGCGGGTCTTGGACAGCCACGGCATCAGCACCGACGAACCGGTGTTGAGGACCACGATCGTGTTCGGGTTGGCGTCGGCGACCGCCGAGATCAGCTTGTCCTGCGTACCCGGCAGCGACAGGTTCGGACGGTCGACGCCCTCGGTGCCGTCGTCGTAGGCGAAGACGATGGCCGTACGGGCCTTCTTCGCCGCCTCCACGGCCTTCGCGATCGTCGCGTCGGCCGCCTCCGGCGTCACCCACCCCAGCTCCAGGGAGAGGGGGGTGGCGCTCATCGCGAAGCCCGAGATGGTGAGCTTGTGCGTGCCCTTGGTCAGCTTGAGGAGCGGGCTGCTCACCTTGCCGTAGACCTGGCCGGCCTCGATGGTGTGGCTGCCGAGCTGCACCGTGGCGTAACCGCCGGTGGCGCGGACCGCGATGCGGTACTCGCCGTCGGCGGGCACGGTCAGCGTGCCGTCGTACAGCGCCCCGGCCTGACCCGGCTGGAGCTGCACGCCCTGGTTGAACGCCGGGCTGAGGTTCGCCGCCGGGATCTGCGTCCCGAAGGTCTCCTCACCGGTCTCGTACGTCACCGTCGCACCCGCGCCCGCGCGGGCCTTGATGGTGTCGAGCGGCGCGGCCGCCGAGTCCGGGACGACGTGGGCGCTGCCCAGGCCGGTGACCTTGGGGTCGACGGCGGTCGGACCGATGACCGCGATGCTCTTGCCGGCGTCACCGGCGAGCGGCAGGGCCTGGCCCTCGTTGCGCAGGAGCACCGCGCCGTTCTCGGCGACCTTGCGGGACACCGCCTGGGCACCCGCCTTGTCGCGCTCCGGCCGCGGCGCCGGGGTGGCGAGGAGCAGACCGAACTTGTCCATCTGGTTGACGATGCGCTCCGCCGACCGCGTCACGGCCGACTCGGGGATCGTGCCGTTCAGGACGGCCTGCTTCAGCGCGTCACCGAAGAACTTGGCCGGCGGCGAGGGCTCGCCCGGCGGGATGTCGCCGGGGAGCTCGACGCCCATCTCCTGGTCGAGGCCCTTGGTGATGGCGTCGGTGCCCGGGGTGGCGAGCCAGTCCGACATCACCCAGCCCTGGAAGCCCCACTGCGTGCGCAGCACGTTGTTGAGGAGCTCGTCGTTGCCACAGGACGGCTTCCCGTTGAGGCCGTTGTAGGCACACATGAAGGAGGCCGCGCCGGCCTTGGAGGACGCCTCGAACGCCGGGAACTCGATCTCGCGGAGCGTCTGCTCGTCGACCGTGGCGTTGACGCTGAAGCGGTTGTTCTCCTGGTTGTTGGCCGCGAAGTGCTTGGCCGTGGTCATCAGACCCGCACCCTGGATGCCCTTGATCTGGGCGACCGCGGTGCGCGAGGAGACCAGGGGGTCCTCGCTGAAGGTCTCGTAGTTCCGGCCGCCGTGCGGCACCCGGATGTTGTTCATCATCGGGCCCAGGACCATGTCCTGGTTGAGCGCGCGTCCGTCGCGGCCCATGACCTTGCCGTAGCTGTCGGCCATGGTGTCGTCGAAGGTGCTGGCCAGGGCGACCGGCGCGGGCAGCGCGGTGGCCGTCCTGCCCACCAGACGGATGCCGTTCGGGCCGTCGGCGGCCCGCAGCTCCGGGATGCCGAGGCGCGGCACGCCGGGGAGGTAGCCGACGTTCTGCCGGTCGGGGTCCAGCGCCCAGTGGACGAAGCTGATCTTCTCGTCGAGCGTCATCTGCGCGACGAGCTCCGCCGCCCGGCTCGTGTACTGCACGTTGGCGGCGTCGGCGGCGTCGGCGGCGTCGGCGGCGCCGGGGGCGGCCGCCGCCACGGTGGTGCCCGCGAGGAGGGTACCGACGACGGCCAGGGTGAAGGCCCTGGGGCTCGTGCGGCCGCGCCTGACACGCGGTATTCGGGTCTTACCTGTCACGGTTCGTTTCTCTCTCTTTGCTTGGTGCACCCGGGGGTTCGTCCCGGGGGGCTGTGGGGGGTCCGTAGGCCCGTACGTCCGTAGGCCGTACGGTCGTAGGCCCGTGCGGTCGTACGCGGTACTAGGCGGGCACGCCGACGAAGAGGCCACGGCCCGACGGGCCGCCCTCCAGGTACTCGACGCGCAGCCCGGCGGCCGTGAACGCGGCCTCGTACTGCGCCTGGTGGAAGAGCGTGATGAGGTGGACGTCGGAGAAGTGCCGGACGCCGCGACCCGGGTCGGCCACCGTGAAGTGCACCTCCATGCGCGTCGCGTCGCCCTCCCGCACCGAGTGCGAGACACGGGCCACGGTGCGCCCGTCCCGGCGGACGACGTCCGCGCTGACCCAGCCGTCGGCGAAGGTCTCCGGGAACCACCACGGCTCGACGACGACGACGCCGCCCGGCTCCAGGTGCTCCGCGAACGAGGCGACGGCCGCGTCGAGTTCGTCGGTCGTACGGAGGTAGCCGACCGAGCTGAACATGCTGACGACGGCCGAGAACCTGCGGCCGAGCCGGAAGTCCCGCATGTCGCCCTGGTGGAGCGTGGCGTCGGGCAGCCGGGTGCGGGCGTGGGTGAGCATGTCCTCGGACAGCTCCAGGCCGGCGGTGTCGGCGAACTCCTTGGTGAAGTGCTCCAGGTGCGTAGCGGTGCCGCAGGCCACGTCCAGGAGCGAGGACGCCTCGGGCGTACGGGAGCGCACCAGGTCGGCGATGTCGGAGGCCTCGGCGGCGTAGTCCTTGCCGCGACCGAGGTAGAACAGGTCGTAGACGTCGGCGTGGTCGACTTCGTACACGGAACTCCTGCTTTCGGTGGGCCGGGGGTGTGCCCCGGACGGGTCAGAGGTACGGCTCAGGGGCGGGCGTCGGCCGGCGGGCGGCGGTGCTCTGCGGCGAGCCGCTCCAGCTCGGGGACGATCCCGGCCGGGGTCGGGTCGGCGAAGGTCTCGTCGCGCAGCCGGTGCGCGGCGGCGGTGACCGAAGGGTCGTCGAGGATGCGGACGACGGCGTCCCGCACGGCCTGCGGGGTGAGGTCGGCCGGCGGCAGGAACACCCCGGCGCCCTGCTCCGCGACGGCCCGCGCTTTGACCGGCGCGTCCCACAGCTCGGCGAGCATGACCTGCGGCACCGCGTTGATCACGGCCGTCGCGTAGGTGCCCGCACCGCCGTGGTGGATGATCGCCGAGCAGCTCGGGAGCAGCGCGTGCATCGGCACGAAGTCCGTGAACCGGGTGTGCTTCGGGTAGTTGCGCACCTCGGCGCGCTGGCTCGCGTCGAGCGTCGCGATCAGCTCGATGTCGAGGTCGGCGAGCGCCTCCAGGATGTCGCCCTGCGAGACGCCGTCGCCGCCGAGGACCTCGCGCGCCGAGACGCCGAGGGTCAGACAGACCCGGGGCCGCGCCGGCGGCTCGCTCAGCCAGTCGGGCACGACCGACGTGCCGTTGTACGGGACGTACCGCATGCCGACGGTCGGCAGGCCGGTGTCGAGGCGCAGGCTCGGCGGCGTCGGGTCGACGGTGAACTGACCGGTGATCAGCTCCTCCTCGAACGACGCGCCGTACCGGTTGAGGGTCCACGTCAGCCACTCGGCGGTCGGGTCCTCGCGGTGCTCGGGCGGCTGCTGGTCCCGCAGCGCCACGAACTTGCGACGGGCGCTGCCCATCACGTCGGGCCCCCACAGGACCCGGGCGTGCGCCGCGCCGGTGACCTGCGCGGCGACGGCGCCCGCGTAGGTCGTCGGCTCCCACAGCACCAGGTCCGGCTGCCAGGAACGGGCGAAGTCGACCAGGTCGTCGACCATCGAGTCGTTGTTGGCGAGCAGATAGAAGTACGGCGCGAGGATCGCCTCGATGCCGAGGGCGTGGTCCCAGTCCAGCGGCTCCGGACGGGCCTCGTCGAAGGCGATCGCCGGGTGGTTGGGGCGCGGCTCGCCCGCCATCCGCACCCGGTACTCGTGGATGAGGTGGTCGGTGCCGACGGGCACCGCGGCGAGCCCGGACCCGGTGATGGTGTCCGTGAGCGCGGGCTGGCTGGCGACCCGCACCTCGTGCCCGGCGGCGAGCAGCGCCCAGGCCAGGGGCACGAGGCCGTAGTAGTGCGTGTGATGTGCGAACGAGGTCAGCAGGACGCGCATGGCGTCGTTGTCCTTCCTGCCGGTGGAGGGGCGGGGCGGGGCGGGGCGACGGCGGACCGCGCCCCGGTGTCTCAGGCGCTCACCGGGACGCTCAGCGGCCCGCGGCCCACGGGGGCACGGCGGGGACGGAGCACGGGCCCGGCCTGCCGCAGCCCCGGGAAACGGCCCGCCAGCGTCCGCAGCGCCACCTCCGCCTGGAGCCGCACCAGGGACGCCACCGGGCCGTACGGGCCGGCGGGGTGCAGCGCGAGGTGCGCGGCGGCGTCGCGGCGCGCGAGGTCGAAGCGCTCCGGGTCCGCGAAGACCTCCGGGTCACGCCCGGCGGCGGCCGTGAGGACGACGACATGCGCGCCGACCGGCAGGCGCCGGCCCGCCAGCTCCGTCTCCGTACGGACCACCCGGGCGTCCAGCTGCACCGGCGGGTCGTAGCGGAGGGTCTCCTCCACGGCGGCCGAGGCGAGCCCGGGCCGTTCGCACAGCTCCCGCCACTGCCCGGGGCGGGCGAGGAGCGCGAGCACGGCGTTGCCGGTGAGCTGGACGGCGGCGGTGACACCCAGCGCCGACAACAGCGCACCGTGCGGGCCGACGGCCGTGCCGGCGGAGCCGTCGCGGGAGTCACCGGAGGAGCCGGGGCCACCGGAGGAGCCGTCGCGGGAGTCGGTCGCGGCTTCGGCGAGCAGGGTCGCGAGCGCGGCCAGCGCGTCGTCGGCCGCCCGTACCGTCCGCAGGGACTGCGGGGCCAGCAGACTGTCGGACAGCGGCCGGAGCTGCTCCACGAGCGCGCCGAACTCCGCGCGCCGGTCCGCGGCGACACCGAGCACGGCGGCCGTAGCGGCCGTCACCGCCGGGCGGACGAAACCGCCCACCAGCTCGAACGCGTACGCGGCCGACGGGTCCGGCGCGAGGCCCTCCAGCGTCTCCCGGTGGACCCGCTCGACCACGGCACGGTCACCGGACTCCGCCGCCCGGCGCGTCGCCGGCAGCCCCCGCTCGTGCTCCAGCGGGCTGCCCTCCCCGTACGAGAGGACCTGCTGCGGCACGGGCACGCCGTCGGCACCGGACACCCCGAAGTCCGCGGAGGAGAGGATGCCGGCCGCCAGGGCGTGGTCGGCGGTGACCCAGCTGCCGGTCGGACTGAAGGACAGCGGACCCCGGGCGCGCAGCCGCTCGTACTCGGGATACGGGTCGTCCGCCTGGCCGCGCAGCACGGTGGCGTACGGGTCGCCGTTCGCGGCATGGATCCAGTGGATCCCGCGGGTCTCCAGGAGGTGGGTGCCGAGTTCGCGATCGGCCACCGCGCGGACGGTACGGCCCAGCGGGGGCTGCGTGAGCGCCCCCGTCAGGTCGTCGCTCACCGTGGGTTCTGCCATCTCTTCGCCGCTCCTTCGATAAGACTGGTCGGGGGCTGCACGACACGCGGTTCGGGTGCGCAGCGGGTGACGAGCAGGTGGTCGGAGATGTCGTTGCAGATCTCGTGCCACTGGTCGTTGAGGTAGAAGTGGCCGCCGGAGTAGGCGCGCAGGCAGAACGGCCCGCTGGTGTGCCGCCGCCACTCGGCGACCTCGTTCAGCGGCGCCTTCGGGTCGCGGTCGCCGGCCAGGGCCATCACCGGGCAGCCGAGCTTGGGGGTCGGCCGGTGCTCGTACGTCTCCGCGGCCTTGTAGTCGCTGCGCAGCGCCGGCAGCACCATCCGCATCAGCTCGTCGTCCTGGAGGAACCGGTCATCGGTGCCGCTGAGGCGCCGGATCTCGGCCAGGAAGGCCCGGTCGTCCAGCTGGTGCACGAGCTCGGCAGGCGCCAGGGACGGGGCGCGTCGCCCCGACACGTACAGGCCCTCGGGCCGCACCCCGTGCCGGTGTTCGAGGATCCGGGCCGCCTCGTAGGCGACGGAGGCCCCGAGGCTGTGCCCGAAGAGCGCCAGCCGGCCTTCCTGCCACCAGCGTTCGGTGGCCGCGACCACGTGCTCGGCGAGCTCCTCGACGCTCTCCAGGCACGGCTCGGCGCGCCGGTCCTGGCGGCCCGGGTACTGCACCGACAGGGCCTCGACGGAGGGGTGGAGCTCCTCGGAGAAGCGGAAGAAGTAGCTGGCGGAGCCGCCGGCGTGAGGCAGGCAGACCAGCCGCACCGTGCTGTTCGGCGACGGGTGGAACCGCCGGACCCACAGGCCGCTGTCCACGTTCAGGGATCTGTCGCTCACTGGTTCGCTCCCTGCGCGGTCCGGAGGGAGGCGTTCTGCTCGATGCCGTCGAGCCAGGCCATGACGGCTCCGGCGACGGCGGGCGCGTGGTCCCGCATCATCGTGAAGTGGTCGCCGGGCACGTCCGCGACGGTGTGCGGAAGGTCCCAGTGGGCGCGCCAGTCGCCGCGCTCGTCCGACCAGTCGCCCAGCGGCTCGGAGGCGCGCACCAGGAGGACGGGCGCGCTGCTGCGGCCCGGCCGGGGGCCGGCGAGGAAGCGGGCGTACCGGCCCATGGCGAGCAGCCGCGCGTCGGCCATCGGCTCCAGCTCGCCGGCGAACAGGCCCTCGCCGAGCTGCCTGCTCCATGCCTCGACGGGCTCCTGATGGCCCGGCGGATAGGGGTCGACCAGGACGATCCCGGCGGGCGGGGCGCCGTGGGCCCGCTCAAGGCGGAAGGCGAGCTCGTGGGCGAGCAGGGCGCCGCCGGAGTGCCCGAGCAGGACGACCGGGGCGTCCCCGGCGGCCCGGAGGAGCGCCAGGGCCTGGGCGTCGAGCGCGGTGTCGAGGTCGGCCGGGAGGAGAGCGGTGCCGGTGCCCGTACCGGTGCCGGAGCCGTAGCCGGGCAGGGGCAGCGCGAGGAAGTCCCGCTGCTCCTGGAAGGAGGCGCTGAGCCGCAGGAACTCCTGCGGGCCGCCGTTCGCCGCGGTGCCGGTGCAGCCGACGAGCAGCGTACGGACTCCCGCCCGGTCGTCGGCCGGGGCGCCGGCGAGCAGCACCGGGTCGAGCCGATCCGAGCAGGCCTCGGGCGTGGCGAATTGCGGGCGGAACGCCGAGGCTTCGGCGAGCACACCGAGGAACTCGGAGTACCGGCCGTCGTCCACGGCCTGCCGGAACAGGGCGCGGAACATGCCCCCGTCGGCGCCGGACGCGGTGCCGGGGGTGATGCCGGCCGCAGTGCCGGACGTGCGGCGCGGCGCGGGCACGCCCGATGCGGTGGTCCGCTCCTCCGCGCGGGGCTCGGCGACGGCCCAGCCCCGCTCGGCCAGCTCGCCGCTGACGCGGTCGGCCAGCGCGGCGGGCGTGGGGTGCTCGAACACCGCGGTGGCGGGCAGCCGGAGTCCGGACAGCCGGTTGATGCGGTTACGGAGCTCGACGGCGGTCAGCGAGTCGAAGCCGAGCTCCCGCAGGGGCCGGTCGGCCGCGAGCTCGTCGGGCGTGTCGTGCCCGAGGACGGCGGCCGCCTGCCGCAGCACCATGGCGAGCACGACGCCGCGCCGCCCCTCCTCGTCGAGCTCGGCGGCACCGGGACCCCACGCCAGGCCCGTCTCGGCCTCGGCCTCGCTGTCGGGAGCGGTGTGGGTGGGAGCTTCGCCGGGGGCCGAGGGGTTGATCCAGTAGGGGCGGTGCTGGAAGGCGTAGGTGGGGAGGTCGGGGTGGGTGGCCGTCGTGGGGAGGTGGGAAGTCCAGTTGATGGGGAGGCCGTTGGCCCATGCTTCGGCGAGGGAGGTGGTGAGGCGGTGCTGTCCGCCGTTGTCGCGGCGGAGGGTGCCGAGTCCGGTGACGGTTTCGGGGAGGGCCATGGTGAGGACGGGGTGGGCGCTGACTTCGATGAAGTGGGTGAAGCCTTCGTCCGTGGCGAGTGTCTCGACGGCGGGTGCGAAGCCGACGCGGTGGCGGAGGTTGCGGTACCAGTAGGCGCCGTCGAGGGCGGGTTCGGTGATCCAGGCGCCTTCGAGGGTGGAGAAGAACGGCACCTGCGGCGAGCGCGGGGCGAGCCCGGCGAGGACCTCGGCGAGTTCGGTCTCGATGGTCTCGACGTGGGCGCTGTGGGAGGCGTAGTCGACGGGGATGATCCGGGCGCGGATGCCGTCGGTCTCGCAGGAGGTGGCGAGTTCCTGGATCTGGGTCGGGTCGCCGGAGACGACGGTGGCGGTGGGGCCGTTGACGGCGGCGATGGAGAGCCCGTCGAGGTTCTGGATGCGTGCCTGGGTGGCTTCCTCGCTGAGGGCGAGGGAGAGCATGCCGCCCTTGCCTGCGAGGTGAGCGGCGATCGACTTGGAGCGCAGGGCCACGACACGCGCGGCATCGTCCAGGCTCAGCGCACCGGCGACGCACGCGGCGGCGATCTCGCCTTGGGAGTGGCCGATGACGGCCTGGGGCGTGATGCCGTGGTGCTGCCAGACCTTGGCCAGGGAGACCATGACGGCGAAGGTGACGGGCTGGACGACGTCGACGCGCTCCAGGGAGGGGGCGCCCGGTGTCTGTCGGACGACGGATTCCAGGGACCAGTCCACGTACGCGGAGAGTGCGGTCTCGCACTCGGCCATCGCGTCCGCGAACTCCTTTGATATGTCGAGGAGTTCGGCTCCCATGCCGGCCCATTGGGTGCCCTGGCCGGGGAAGACGAACGCCACGCGTCCGAGGTCCGACGCCGTGCCGCGTACGAGCCCTTCCGGCATCCGCAGCGCGTCCCGCAGGGTCTCTCGGCTGTCGCCGATGGCGACGGCGCGGTGTTCCATCGCCGTGCGTCCGTCGAGGAGTGCGCGGCCCGCCGCGGCCGGGTCCAGGTCCGTACGGCTGTCCGCGTACGCCGCGAGTCGGCTGATCTGGGCGTCGAGCGCGGCCGGGGTCTTCGCCGATACGAGCCACG
This sequence comes from Streptomyces sp. NPDC056169, assembly GCF_042268445.1. Classification (NCBI taxonomy): domain Bacteria; kingdom Bacillati; phylum Actinomycetota; class Actinomycetes; order Kitasatosporales; family Streptomycetaceae; genus Streptomyces; species Streptomyces sp. NPDC056169. The sequence goes on from NZ_JBHJUO010000007.1 coordinate 181,146, forward strand.
GGACCACACCGGCGGGGGACTCGACGGACCGCGCCGCCGTCTCGGTGGCCGGGGCCTCTTCCAGGACCACGTGCGCGTTCGTACCGCCGACGCCGAACGCCGACACACCCGCCCGCCGGGGCCGGCCCGGCTGCTCCGGCCAGTCCATGGCCTCGGTGAGCAGGTCGACCGAACCGGCCGTCCAGTCGACCTGGTCCGTCGGCTCGTCCACGTGCAGGGTCTTCGGCAGCAGCCCGTGGCGCATCGCCTGCACCATCTTGATCACACCCGCGAGACCGGAAGCGGCCTGCGTGTGCCCGATGTTCGACTTCACCGTGCCCAGGCGCAGCGGCTGCCCCGGCGCACGTCCCTGCCCGTACGTGGCGAGCAGCGCCTGCGCCTCGATCGGGTCGCCGAGCCGCGTCCCCGTGCCGTGGCCCTCCACGACGTCCACGTCGCTCGACACGAGCCGCGCGTCGGCCAGCGCCTGGCGGATCAGCCGCTGCTGGGACGGGCCGTGCGGCGCCGTGAGCCCGTTGCTCGCACCGTCCTGGTTGATGGCGCTGCCGCGCACGACGGCCAACACCTGGTGTCCCTTGCGCCGCGCGTCGGAGAGGCGCTCGACGAGGAGGACGGCGACGCCCTCGCCCCAGGCGAGGCCGTCCGCCGCCGAGGCGAACCCCTTGGTCCGGCCGTCGGCTGCCATGGCCTGCTGGCGGCTGAACTCGATGAACGCCCCCGGCGTCGCGAGGACGGCCACACCGCCCACGAGGGCCGTCGAGCAGTCGCCGTTCCGCAGGCCCTTCAGGGCGAGGTGCAGGGCGACGAGCGACGAGGAGCACGCCGTGTCCACGGTCACGGCGGGTCCCTCCAGACCGAGGGAGTACGCGATGCGCCCCGAGGCCACGGCGGAGGAGTTGCCGGTGACGACGTACCCGCCGGTGCCTTCGGGAGCGACCCGGATGTCCGGCGCGTAGTCCTGGTAGCCGCAGCCCACGTACACGCCGACGTCCGTGCCGCGCACCGACGCGGGGTCGATGCCGGCCCGCTCGAAGACCTCCCAGGAGGCTTCGAGGAGCTGCCGCTGCTGCGGGTCCATGGCGAGGGCCTCGCGGGGCGAGATCCCGAAGAACCCCGCGTCGAAGCCGGCGGCGTCGTCGAGGAACGCGGCGTTGCGGACGTACGTCGTGCCCTTCCGCCCGGGCTCCGGGTCGTAGAGGGAGTCGATGTCCCAGCCGCGCTCCTCCGGCACGTCGGAGACGAGGTCCTTGCCCGCGGCGACGGCGTCCCAGAGGTCCTCGGGGGACCCGATACCGCCGGCGAACCGACAGCTCATGCCGACGATCGCCATGGGCTCCTGCCGACGGTCGTCCTGGCGGCGGCTCTCTTTGCGGAGTTCTTCGTTCTCCTTGAGAGAGGCGCGCAGAGCGTCCACCAACTGCTCGTTGGAACTCGTCATCTGGGTGTGGTCTTCCGCTCGTGGATGGGGTTGTGGGCGTGTGGGGGGCGTGTGACCTGATGTGTGGGTCAGGTGGTGCGCGGGCCGAGAGCCATCCGGATAAGGGCCTCGGCGTCGAGGTCGTCGATCGACGCCTCCGGCTCCGCGTCCGCCTCCGACTCTGTGCCGGGGCCGGCGGTTCCGCCGTCCGTCCGGCCGGGTGTCGGCTCGGGCTCGATGCCGGTGAGGCGCAGGACGGCGTCGAGGACACCCGCGTCGCGCAGCCGGTCGAGGGGCAGTTCGGCCAGGGCCCGGCGTACCCGTCCCTCCCAGTCGGTGGGGGCGGGGTCGGCCGGCGCGACGTACTCCTGATGGAGGTACGCGGCGAGCGCGGTGGGCGTCGGGTGGTCGAAGACCGTGGTGGCGGGGAGCCGCTTGCCGACCGCAGCCGAGAGCTGGTTGCGGAGCTGCACGGCCGTCAGCGAGTCGAAGCCGAGCTCGGTGAAGGCGCGGCCCGGAGCCACCCGGTCGGGGGAGGGGTGACCGAGTACGGCCGCCGCGTGGGTGCGGACGAGCGCGAGGAGCGCGGGCCGGCGTTCGGCCTCGGGGAGCGCGGTGATCGCGGCCAGCGCCGTCGACTGCCCGGACGCCGCCGAAGCCGTGTCGCCGGGGGCCGCGGTGCCGCCGGCGGGTGCGGCGAGTGCCTGCCGCGCCTCCGGGACGCCGTCGATCAGGAGGCTGGGGCGCGAGACCGTGAACGCGGGCGCGAACCTCTCCCAGTCCACGTCGGCCACGGCGACGAAGGTCTCGTCGTGGCACAGCGCCTTGGCCAGTTCGTCCAGGGCACGGTCCGGGCTCATCGGGCGGATGCCGCGCCGCTGCCAGTACGCGTCGTCGGCGCCCCGGCCCATGCCGTCGCCCGCCCAGAGACCCCAGGCGACCGAGGTCGCGGTCTCGCCACGGGCCCGGCGCCGGGCGGCGAGGGCGTCGAGGTGGGCGTTGGCCGCCGCGTAGACGCCCTGGCCGCCGCTGCCCCAGACCCCGGCGTTGGAGGAGTACAGGACGAAGGCGTCCAGCGGAGTGCCGCGCAGCAGGTCGTCGAGGACCTGGGCGCCGCTGGTCTTCGCGCCCAGGATGCGGGCGACGTCCTCGGGGCCGGTGGCATCCAGGGGGTCGCCGCCCGGTGCGCCGGCGGTGTGGATGACCGCGGTGAGGGGCGCGTCGGCGGGGATGGTGTCGAGGAGGGTGCGCAGGGCGTGGGGGTCGGCGACGTCGCAGGCGGCGATGGTGACGCGTGCGCCGAGGGAGGTGAGTTCGTCGGTGAGTTGGTCGGCTCCGGGGGCTTGGTCGCCGCTGCGGCTGATGAGGAGGAGGTGGTCGGCGCCGTGTTGGGCCGTCCAGCGGGCGGCGTGGCTGCCGAGGGCTCCGGTGCCGCCGGTGATGAGGACGGTGCCGTGGGGCTGCCAGTCGCGGGCGGGACGGCGTCCGTGGAGGGGGGCGCGGGCGAGGCGGCGGGCGTGAAGTCCCGTTGCCCGTATGGCGATTTGGTCCTCTCCGGTGCTGCCGGAGAGGGCGGTCGTGAGGTGGCCGAGCGCGGCTGCGTCGAGCTCCGTGGTGGGGAGGTCGACGAGACCGGCCCACCGGTCGGGGTGTTCGAGGGCGACGACCCGGCCGAGGCCCCAGAGCATGGCCTGCTCGGGGTCGGCGGGAGTGTCGTGTCGGCCGACGGCTACGGCGCCCCGGGTGACGCACCACAGAGGTGCGTCGATTCCGGCGTCGCCCAGCGCCTGCACCCAGGCGAGAAGGGGCGTGAGTCCGTCGAGGAACGAGACCACACCCGTGAATCCCGCACCGGCCGTCAGCCCGGCGAGCCGGGCGGCGAGCGCCTCGCGGTCGTCGTCCCCGCCCGTCTCCAGCACCTCCACCTCGGCCCCGGCGGCCTTCAGCGCGCCCAGCAGCTCGGCGTCGGGCTCACCACCGGCGGCGACGAGCCACCGGCCGGCCAGGTCCGCCTGCTCGGCGGTCGCCAGCGGCTTCCAGTCGACGCGGTAGCGCCAGTCGTCGGCGGCGCTGGTGGGGGCGGCGCTCTGGAGCCAGTAGCGCTCGGTCTGGAAGGCGTAGGTGGGGAGGTCGGGGTGGGTGGTGGTCGTGGTGGGGAGGAGAGCACTCCAGTCGACCGTGAGGCCGTTGGCCCAGGCTTCGGCGAGGGAGGTGGTGAGGCGGTGCTGTCCGCCGTTGTCGCGGCGGAGGGTGCCGAGTCCGGTGACGGTTTCGGGGAGGGCCATGGTGAGGACGGGGTGGGCGCTGACTTCGATGAAGTGGGTGAAGCCTTCGTCGGTGGCGAGGGTTTCGACGGCGGGTGCGAAGCCGACGCGGTGGCGGAGGTTGCGGTACCAGTAGGTGCCGTCGAGGGCGGGTTCGGTGATCCAGGCGCCTTCGAGGGTGGAGAAGAACGGCACCCGAGGGGCTTGAGGGGTGAGTCCGGCGAGGACCTTGGCGAGGTCGTCCTCGATGGTCTCGACGTGGGCGCTGTGGGAGGCGTAGTCGACGGGGATGATCCGGGCGCGGATGCCGTCGGCTTCGCAGGTGGTGGCGAGTTCCTGGATCTGGGTCGGGTCGCCGGAGACGACGGTGGCGGTGGGCCCGTTCACGGCGGCGACGGAGACCCCGTCGAATCCGGCCAGTCGCTCCAGTACGGCTGTCTCGCTGAGGGCGAGGGAGAGCATGCCGCCCTTGCCTGCGAGGTGAGCGGCGATCGACTTGGAGCGCAGGGCCACGACACGCGCGGCATCGTCCAGGCTCAGCGCACCGGCGACGCACGCGGCGGCGATCTCGCCCTGCGAGTGGCCGATCACGGCCTGGGGTGTGATGCCGTGGTGCTGCCAGACCCGCGCCAGGGACACCATGACGGCGAAGGTGACGGGCTGGACGACGTCGACCCGCTCCAGGGAGGGGGCGCCCGGTGTCTGTCGGACGACGGCTTCCAGGGACCAGTCCACGTACGCGGAGAGTGCGGTCTCGCACTCGGCCATCGCGGTCGCGAACTCCTTTGATGCGTCGAGGAGTTCGGCTCCCATGCCGGCCCATTGGGTGCCCTGGCCGGGGAAGACGAACGCCACGCGTCCGAGGTCGGACGCCGTGCCGCGTACCAGTCCTTCGGGCATCCGCAGCGCGTCCCGCAGGGTCTCCCGGCTGTCGCCGATGGCGACGGCGCGGTGTTCCATCGCCGTGCGTCCGTCGAGGAGTGCGCGGCCCGCCGCGGCCGGGTCCAGGTCTGTACGGCTGTCCGCGTACGCGGCGAGCCGCCCGATCTGGGCGTCGAGCGCGGCCGGGGTCTTCGCCGACACGAGCCACGGGACCACACCGGCGGGGGACTCGACGGACCGCGCCGCCGTCTCGGTGGCCGGGGCCTCTTCCAGGACCACGTGGGCGTTCGTGCCGCTGATGCCGAAGGAGGAGACCGCCGCGCGGCGCAGTCCGCCGTCGTTCTTCTCCGGCCAGTCCATGGCCTCGGTGAGGAGCTCGACCGTGCCCGCCGACCAGTCGATCTGGTCCGAGGGCTCGTCCACGTGGAGGGTCTTCGGCAGCAGCCCGTGGCGCATCGCCTGGACCATCTTGATCACACCGGCGACACCGGCCGCCGCCTGGGTGTGCCCGATGTTCGACTTCAACGCGCCCAGCCTCAGCGGCTGTTCACTGCTGCGCTCCTGCCCGTACGTGGCGATGAGCGCCTGCGCCTCGATCGGGTCGCCGAGCCGCGTGCCCGTGCCGTGCGCCTCGACGACGTCCACGTCACCCGCCGCGAGCCGGGCGTCCGCCAGGGCCCGCCGGATCACGCGCTGCTGCGACGGGCCGTTCGGAGCCGTCAGGCCGTTGCTCGCGCCGTCCTGGTTGACCGCGCTGCCGCGTACGACCGCGAGCACCCGGTGCCCGTTGCGTCGCGCGTCGGACAGGCGCTCCACCAGGAGGACTCCGGCGCCCTCCGCCGGGCCGAACCCGTCCGCCGAGGTGGCGAACGCCTTCGACCGGCCGTCCGAGGCCAGCCCGCGCTGCCGGCTGAACTGGACGAAGAGGTCCGCGTTCGGCATGACCGTGACGCCGCCGGCGAGGGCCATGTCGCACTCGCCCTTGCGCAGGGCCTGCACCGCGAGGTGCAGGGCGACGAGCGACGACGAACACGCCGTGTCCACCGTCAGGGCCGGCCCGTCCGTACCGAGGACGTACGCGATACGGCCGGACAGGAAGCCCAGCGCCGCGCCGCTGACCAGGTGGCCCTCCAGCTCCGGCGACTGCACGGCCGTGCTCTGCCCCGAGGTGTAGCCGGTGTGCCAGCCGCCGACGAAGACGCCGAGGCCGCTGCCCTTCAGGGTCGTCGGGTCGATGCCCGCGTGCTCGATCGCCTCCCACGCGGTGGTGAGGGACAGCCGCTGCTGCGGGTCCATGGCGAGGGCCTCGCGCGGCGAGATCCCGAAGAAGTCGGCGTCGAACTCGCCCGCGTCGTGCAGGAATCCGCCGGACCGGCAGTACGTCCTGCCGGACGCGTCCGGGTCGGGGTCGTACAGGCCTTCCACGTCCCAGCCCCGGTCCTCCGGGAACTCCGAGATCGCGTCCCCGTCCCCGGCCACCAGCCGCCACAGGTCCTCAGGCGAGGCGACACCGCCCGGCAGGCGGCACGCCATGCCCACGATCGCCACCGGCTCGTGCGCGCGTCCCTCGATCTCGCGCAGACGCTTGGTGTTCTGCTGCAGCTCGGCGGTGACGCGCTTGAGATAGTCGCGGAGCTTGTCTTCGTTGTTCGCCATGGCTCCCGTTCTCGCCTGTCCGTTCCGTGTGTGTGGGGGCTGGTGCCGGTGGTGCTGGTGGTGCCGGGGGTGTTGGTGGTGCCGGTCGTGGAGGTCAGACGTCGGAGTCGCCCAGCTCCCTGTCGATGAAGGAGAAGAGGTCGTCGTCGGACGCGTCGTCCAGGTCGGGGGCGTCGTCGTCGCCGTCGTCCCCGAGTGCCGCGGCCAGCGCCCTGAGCCGGGCGGCGAGCTCCGGACGGCCGCCGGCGGCGGGTGCGAGGGAGGCGAGTACCCCCTCCAGCCGGTCGAGTTCGGCGAGGGCGGCCGTGGTCTGCCGGTCCGTCGCCGAGCCGGTCCCTCCGGAACCGGAGCCCGATCCGGGACCGTCCGTCCAGGACCCGCCCGCGCCCGCGGCGAGTTCGTCGAGCAGGTGCCCGGCGAGCTCCCCGGGGGTCGGGTGGTCGAAGACGAGCGTGGCCGGGAGCCGCAGGCCGGTGGCGGCGTTGAGGCGGTTGCGGAGTTCGACGGCGGTGAGGGAGTCGAAGCCGGTGTCGCGGAACGCGCGCTCGGTGTCGACCCGGCTCGGGGTGCCGTGTCCGAGGACGGTGGCCACGTGCGTACGGACGAGGTCCCGCAGGTGCGCGGCCCGTTCGTCCGGCGTCATCGCGGCGAGCCGCCCGGCGAGGTCCGTGTCCGCCTCCCCGGGGCCGCCGGCGGCGGTCCTGCGCTGGTTGACCGGCGTGCCGCCGGTCCGCGAGCCGCGGGTGAGCCCGCTGAGCAGCGGCGCCAGCATGCCGTCGCGCTGCTGGGCGCGGAGTGCGGCGACGTCCAGGGCGATCGGGACGAGCGCCGGGTCGTCGCGGCGCATCGCCGCGTCCAGGAGGGACAGGGTCAGCGCGCTGTCCATGGGCGTCGCACCGGAACGGGCGAGCCGCGAGCGGTCCGTGTCGCTCAGGCCGCCGGTCATGCCGCTGTTCTCGGCCCACAGGCCCCAGCCGAGGGAGAGGGCGGGGAGCCCGGCCGCCTGTCGGCGGAAGGCGAGGGCGTCGAGGGTGGCGTTGGCCGCCGCGTACGCGCCCTGGCCCGCGCCGCCGAAGGTGGCGGCGGCGGAGGAGAACATGACGAACGCGGCCAGGTCGGCGTGGGACGCCGTGGTCAGTTCGTCGAGGAGGAACGCCGCGTCGACCTTGGGGCGCAGGACGTGCTCGACGTCCGCCGTCGTCATCGACGGGACGGTGCCGTCGGACAGGACGCCTGCCGTGTGGACGACGGCGGTCAGCGGGTGCTCGGCCGGGATCCCGGCCAGTACGTCGGTGAGGGACTCGCGGTCCGCCACGTCGCACGCGGCCACCGACACCACGGCCCCCAGGCGCTCCAGCTCGGTCACGAGCTCTCCGGCACCCGGAGCGTCGGGGCCGCGACGGCTCACGAGCAGCAGACGCCGCACGCCCCACTCGCTCACCACATGGCGCGCCACGATGCCGCCCAGCGCGCCCGTGCCGCCGGTCACCAAGACGGTTCCCTCCGGGTCGAGCCCCGACGGCAGGGTGAGGACGACCTTGCCCGTGTGGCGGGCCTGGCTGACGTGCCGGAAGGCGTCGCGGGCGCGGCGGACGTCCCAGGTGGTGACGGGGAGGTGCTGGAGCACCCCGCTCTCGAAGAGGGCGAGGACCTCGTCGAGCATCTCGCCGATCCGCTCCGGCCCGGCCTCGCCGAGGTCGAAGGCCCCGTAGCCGACGCCGGGGTGGTCGGCGGCGACCTTCTCCGCGTCGCGGACGTCGGTCTTGCCCATCTCCACGAAGCGGCCGCCCGGGCCGAGCAGGCGCAGCGAGGCGTCGACGAACTCGCGGGCGAGCGAGTTCAGGACGACGTCCATGCCGCCCCCGGATCCGGTCCCGATCCCGGACCCGGTCCTGCTGGGTGCGGAGGTGCGGAACGCGGTCTCGAAGTCGAGCGTGCGGGAGGAGGCGATGTGCGCGTCGTCCAGGCCGAGGCGGCGCAGGGCCTCCCACTTCCCGGGGCTCGCCGTGCCGTGGACCTCCACGCCCCAGTGCCGGGCGAGCTGCACGGCGGCCATGCCCACGCCGCCGGCGGCGGAGTGGACGAGCAGGCGCTCGCCGGGCTTGACGTCCGCCAGGTCGCGCAGGGCGTAGACGGCCGTCAGGAACACCACCGGTACGGAGGCGGCCTGGGCGAACGTCCACCCTTCGGGCATCCGCGCGACGGTCCGGGCGTCGGCGACGACGGCCGGGGCGTACGCGCCGGACAGCAGGCCCATGACGCGGTCGCCGGGGGCGAGGTGCGTCACGCCGGGGCCGGTCGCGGTGACCACACCGGCACCCTCGGTGCCCATCAGCGCCGGATCGGGGTACATGCCGAGGGCGATCAGGACGTCGCGGAAGTTGAGACCGGTGGCCCGTACGGCGATGCGGACCTGTCCCGGACCCAGCGGTTCAGGGGCGAGGGAGTCGGCGTCGCCGGGTACCGCGGCCAGGCTCTCCAGGCTGCCGTCCGTACCGGGCTCCAGGCGCCAGAGGGCCGGAGCGGCGGGAAGCGGCAGGGCGGCGAGGCCGTCGGACGCGGCGGGCGCGGTGGCCCGGGCCAGACGGGGGACGAAGAGAGCGCCGTCCCGGACGGCGAGCTGCGGCTCGTCCGAGCCGAGGGCCGTCGCCAGGGTCTCGCCGAGAGCGGCGTCCCCGGAGGCGCCGAGAGCGGAGTCCCCAGCGGCGCCGAGAGCGACGTCCCCTGAGGCGCCGAGGGCGGCGTTCCCTGAGGTGCCGGGGGTGGCGTTCCCCGCGGTGCCGAGGTCGAGCAGGGCGAACCGGCCCGGGCTCTCCGTCTGCGCGGACCGGCCGAGACCCCACACGGCGGCCTGTCCTGTCGACCGCAGCGCGTCACCGGAACGGGCGGCGACCGCGTCACGGGTCACGAGCACCAGCCGCGCGTCGCCGAACCGGTCGTCCGCGAGCCAGGCCTGCATCAGCGCGAGCGCCCCGTGCAGGGCCTCGCGGACGTGCTTCGGCCCACCGGGGCCGGCAGCGGGGCAGGCCGCCAGGACGGTCGTCGGGGCCGGGGTCTCGCCCCGGTCGACTGCCTGCGCCAGGGCGGCGAGGTCCGGGAAGGGCAGGACCTCGGTGCCGCCGGCGCGTAGCGCCTCGGCGAGGCCGTCGGTGCCGGCGCCAAGCACGACCGCGCCGGGCAGCGCCTGCGCGGCACCGTCCCAGGCGGTCCACTCCAGGACGTGCAGCGCGTCCGGCGTCGGGTCGCTGAGAGCCGCCAGCTGCGAGGGGTCGACGGGAAGCACCGTGAGGGAGTCCGCGGCGAGCACCGGCTGCCCGGTGGCGTCGGAGGCGGTCAGGGACACGGTGTCCGGGCCGACGGGGGCCAGCCGCACCCGGAGGGCGGTGGCGCCGACCGCGTACAGCGAGAGCCCGCTCCAGGCGAACGGCAGGCGCGTGCCCTCGCCGAACGCCCCGCCCGCACCGGCCGCCTGCACGGCGGCGTCCAGCAGTGCCGGGTGGAGACCGAACCGCGCGCCCTCGGCGCCGGCGGCCTCGGTCGGCAGGGCCACGTCGGCGAACACCTCGTCGCCACGCCGCCAGACGCCACGGACGCCCTGGAAGACGGGGCCGTAGCCGTAGCCGCGCGCCGCGAAACGCTCGTACAGACCGTCCACGTCCACCGGCTCGGCGCCCGGCGGCGGCCAGGCCTCCGTGTCGGCGACGGGGGCGGGGGCGGTGCCGTGGGCGCGGGCGGCCAGGACACCGGTGGCGTGGCGCGTCCACGCCGCCTCGCCCGGAGCGTCCTCGGGGTGCGCGTACAGGCCGAACGTCCGGCGACCGGACGCGTCGCTCGCGCCGACGGACACCTGCACGCGGACCGCGCCGCGGCGGGGCAGGACGAGCGGCGCGTCGAGGGTGAGCTCCTCGACCAGATCGCAGCCGACCTGGTTCCCGGCCCGGAACGCCAGCTCCACGAAGGCCGTCCCCGGCAGCAGCACGGTGCCGGACACCGCGTGATCGGCCAGCCAGGGGTGCGTACGGAGGGAAAGACTCCCCGTCAGCAGGCAGCCGTCGGAGTCCGCGAGCGGAACGGCCGCACCGAGCAGCGGGTGCTCGGCCGCCCCGAGACCGGCGGAGGTGATGTCACCGGCGGCGGAGGGGTTGGGCTGCGGCCAGTAGCGCTCGGTCTGGAAGGCGTAGGTGGGGAGGTCTGGGTGGGCGGTGGTCGTCGCGGGGAGGAGAGCACTCCAGTCGACCGTGAGGCCGTTGGCCCAGGCTTCGGCGAGGGAGGTGGTGAGGCGGTGCTGTCCGCCGTTGTCGCGGCGGAGGGTGCCGAGGCCGGTGACGGTTTCGGGGAGGGCCATGGTGAGGACGGGGTGGGCGCTGACTTCGATGAAGTGGGTGAAGCCTTCGTCGGTGGCGAGTGTTTCGACGGCGGGGGCGAAGCCGACGCGGTGGCGGAGGTTGCGGTACCAGTAGGCGCCGTCGAGGGCGGGCTCGGTGATCCAGGCGCCTTCGAGGGTGGAGAAGAACGGCACGCGAGGGGCCTGAGGGGTGAGTCCGGCGAGGACCTTGGCGAGGTCGTCCTCGATGGTCTCGACGTGGGCGCTGTGGGAGGCGTAGTCGACGGGGATGATCCGGGCGCGGATGCCGTCGGTCTCGCAGGAGGTGGCGAGTTCCTGGATCTGGGTCGGGTCGCCGGAGACGACGGTGGCGGTGGGGCCGTTCACGGCGGCGATGGAGAGTCCGTCGAGGTTCTCGATCCGCTCCAGTACGGCGGTCTCGCTGAGGGCGAGGGAGATCATGCCGCCCTTGCCGGCGAGGTGCGCGGCGATGGACTGGCTGCGCAGGGCCACGACACGTGCGGCGTCATCCAAACTGAGCGCACCGGCGACGCACGCGGCGGCGATCTCGCCTTGCGAGTGCCCGATGACGGCCTGCGGCGTCACTCCGTACGCCTGCCAGACCCGCGCCAGCGACACCATGACGGCGAAGGTGACGGGCTGGACGACATCCACGCGGTCCAGGGAGGGCGCCCCCGGCGTCTGTCGGACGACGGCCTCAAGCGACCAGTCCACGTACGCGGAGAGCGCGGTCTCGCACTCGGCCATCGAGTCCGCGAACTCCTTTGATACGTCAAGGAGTTCGGCTCCCATCCCGGCCCACTGCGTGCCCTGACCGGGGAACACGAAGGCGACCCGGCCGACACCGGAGGTGACGCCCCGGACCAGACCCTCGGGTGCGGCCAGTGCCGCCGCCAGGTCGTCCCGCCCTGTGCCGATCGCGACGGCCCGGTGCTCGAACTGGGCACGTCCACCGGCGAGTACGCGTGCGACGGCGCCCGGATCGACGTCCGTACGGCTGTCGGCGAACGCGGCGAGCCGCCCGATCTGCGCCTCCAGCGCGCCCGGAGTCTTCGCGGACACCACCCACGGCACGACACCGCCGACCGACGGCTCGGCGGCCGGGGTCTGCTCGTCCGCCGGGGCTTCCTCCAGTACGACGTGCGCGTTCGTGCCGCTGATGCCGAAGGAGGAGACCGCGGCGCGGCGCAGTCCGCCGTCGTTCTTCTCCGGCCAGTCCCTGGCCTCGGTGAGGAGCTCCACCGCACCCGCCGACCAGTCGATCTGGTCCGAGGGCCTGTCCACGTGGAGGGTCTTCGGCAGCACGCCGTGGCGCATCGCCTGGACCATCTTGATGATGCCGGAGACGCCGGCGGCGGCCTGCGTGTGCCCGATGTTGGACTTCAACGACCCGAGGCGAAGGGGCTGTTCGGCGTCCCGCCCCTGCCCGTAGGTGGCGAGGAGTGCCTGTGCCTCGATGGGGTCGCCGAGCCGCGTGCCCGTGCCGTGCGCCTCGACGACGTCCACGTCGTTCGGCGTGAGGCGGGCATCGGCCAGGGCGCGCCGGATGACGCGCTGCTGCGACGGGCCGTTCGGGGCCGTCAGGCCGTTGCTCGCACCGTCCTGGTTCACGGCGCTGCCGCGCACGACCGCGAGCACCCGGTGCCCGTTGCGCCGTGCGTCCGAAAGGCGCTCGACGAGGAGCATGCCGACGCCCTCCGACGGGCCGAACCCGTCCGCCGACGCGGCGAACGCCTTCGACCGGCCGTCCTCCGCCAGCCCGCGCTGCCGGCTGAACTCCACGAAGGTCGTGGGCGTCGACATGACGGTCACGCCGCCCGCGAGCGCCAGCCCGCACTCGCCCTTGCGCAGGGCCTGCACGGCGAGGTGGAGGGCGACCAGCGACGACGAGCACGCCGTGTCGATGGTGACCGCCGGGCCCTCAAGGCCCAGCGTGTACGAGACCCGGCCCGACATGATGCTGGCCGCGTTGCCCGTACCGACGTAGCCCTCCAGGTCCTCGGCGGTGTTGCGGAGCAGCGGCTCGTAGTGGGGGCCGTTGGTGCCCGCGAAGACGCCGACCTGCTGTCCCCGCAGGGAGGTCGGGTCGATCCCGGCGTCCTCGACGGCCTCCCAGGAGGTTTCGAGGAGGAGACGCTGCTGCGGGTCCATGGCGAGGGCCTCGCGGGGCGAGATCCCGAAGAAGTCGGCGTCGAACTCGCCCGCGTCGTCCAGGAATCCGCCGGCGCGGCAGTACGTCCGCCCGGACGCGTCCGGGTCCGGGTCGTACAGCCCCTCGACGTCCCAGCCACGGTCCTGCGGGAACTCGGAGATCGCGTCCCCGCCGCCCGCGACGAGCCGCCACAGGTCCTCAGGCGAGGCGACGCCGCCGGGCAGGCGGCACGCCATGCCCACGATGGCGACCGGCTCGTCGGTGACACCGCTGTCGGCCGGCACCGGCTCGGCGCCGCCGGCCTGCTCGCCCAGGATCTCCGCGAGGAGGAAGTCCGCGAGCGTCCGGGGGGTCGGGTAGTCGAAGACCAGGGTGGCCGGGAGGGCAAGGCCGGTGGCGTTCTTGAGGCGGTTGCGGAGCTCGACCGCCGTCAGCGAGTCGAAGCCGAGGTCACGGAAGGCCCGCCCGGTGTCGACGGCCTCCGGGGAGGGGTGGTTGAGGACCACGGCCAGGTGGTCGCGGACCAACTCCTGGATACGGCGCTGCTGTTCGGCGCCGGTGAGGCCGGCCAGCTCGCGGCTCAGGAGGGTGTCGTCGGTGGCGGTCGGCGTCTGCTGCTCGTCGAGCGCACGGCGCGCCTCGGGCAGGTCGGCGAGGAGCGTGCTCGGCCGGGCCGTGGTGAAACCGGGGGCGAAGCTCGCCCAGTCGACGTCGGCGATCGTGACGGCGGTGTCGCCGTGGCCGAGCGCGGTGTCGAGGGCGGTGAGCGCCGTCGCGGGGGCGAGGGGGCGCAGGCCGAGACGGCGCAGCCGCTCGCCGGTCGCGCCCTCGGTGACCGCGCTGCCCTCCCAGGGGCTCCAGGCCACGGAGGTCACGGTCGGGCCGTCGGCCCGGTGCTGACCGGCGAGGGCGTCGAGGAAGGCGGTACCGGCGGCGTACGCGCCCTGCCCGGCGCCGCCCCAGATCGCGGCGACGGAGGAGAAGAGGACGAGGACGGGCGTACGGTGTCCGGCCGCGGCGGCCGCGGCGACCTCTCCGGCCTTCCCAGCGCCCTCCGCCTTCCCTGCGCCCTCCGCCTTCCGCAGGAGGTCGTCCAGGTGCAGCGCGCCGGCGGCCTTCGCGGTCACGACGCGGGCGAGCGCGTCCGGGTCGGTCGCGGCGAGCGGGTCGGAGCCGACCGTCGGCGGCAGGTGCAGGACGGCGCTGAGCGGGTGCTCGGCGGGGACTTCGGTGAGCAGGCGTGCGACCGCGTCCGCGTTCGTGAGGTCGCAGGCCACGACGGTGGCCTCGGCGCCCAGGTCCGCGAGCTCGGCGACCAGCTCGGCGAGGTCCGTGTCCACGCCGGAGTCCGTGGTGCCGGAGGGGACGGTGAGGAGGAGGTGTCCGGCGCCGTCACGGGCCAGCCGGCGCGCGGCCTCGGCGGCCGCCGGCTCGTCGGCGCCGGTGACGAGCACCGTGCCGTCGGCCTGCCACCACGGCGCGGCCGTGCCGTGGGCGGCGAGGGGGGCGCGGACCAGACGGCGGGCGAGCAGCCCGGAGGCACGTACGGCGACCTGGTCCTCGCCCGTACCGCCGGCGAGGACCGTGGTCAGACGGTCCAGGGCCGACCGGTCGGCGTCCGTGAGCGGGTCGACGTCCGTGAGCAGGTCGGTGTCGGCGGGCAGGCCGGTGTCGGCGAGTCGGCCGGTGTCGGCGGGCAGGTCGATCAGGCCGCCCCACCGCTCGGGGTGCTCAAGCGCGGCGACCCGGCCGAGGCCCCACACCATGGCCTGGGCGGGGGAGGTGACGTGGTCGGCCCGGCCGACGGACACCGCGCCCCGGGTGACGCACCACAGCGGGGCGCCGACGCCGGCGTCCTCCAGTGCCTGCACCAGGGTGAGGGTGGCGCCGGTGCCCCGGGTGAAGGGCGCGGGGTGAGCGGGGTGCGCCCGCTCGTCCCACGCCAGCAGCGAGACGACGCCGTCGACGGCCCCGCCGGCCGCCAGGGCCTCCTCCAGCGCCTCCGCGAGTCGCTGCCGGTCGCCCAGCGCGGACACGTCCAGCTGTACGGGGTCGGCGCCGGCGCCGGCCAGCGCGGCGAGCACCGGGGCCGCCTCGGAGGAGTAGCCCTCGGGGGTGACGACGAGCCACCGGCCGGACAGCCCGGTCCCGGCGGCCTGCTCGGCGACGGCGAGGCGCTTCCAGTCGAGGCGGTAGCGCCAGGAGTCCTGCACGGAGCCCTGGACGGCGGGGGAGTTGTGGAGCCAGTAGTGGCGGCGCTGGAAGGCGTACGTGGGGAGGTCGGGCTGGGACGTGGCGGCGGGGAGGAAGGGCGCCCAGTCGACGGGGAGGCCGTTGGCCCATGCTTCGGCGAGGGAGGTGACGAGTCGTTCCAGGCCGCCGTTGTCGCGACGCAGGGTGGCCAGACCGGTGACGGTTTCGGGGAGGGCCATGGTGAGGACGGGGTGGGCGCTGACCTCGATGAAGTGGGTGAAGCCCTCGTCTGCGGCGAGTGTCTCGACGGCGGGTGCGAAGCCGACGCGGTGACGGAGGTTCCGGTACCAGTAGGCACCGTCCAGAACGGCGTTGGTGATCCAGCCGCCTTCGAGCGTCGAGAAGAACGGCACCTGCGGCGAGCGCGGGGCGAGCCCGGCCAGAACCTCGGCGAGCTCGCTCTCGATGGTCTCGACGTGGGCGCTGTGGGAGGCGTAGTCGACGGGGATGATCCGGGCGCGGACTCCGTCGGCTTCGCAGGAGGTGGCGAGTTCCTGGATCTGGGTCGGGTCGCCGGAGACGACGGTGGCGGTGGGGCCGTTGACGGCCGCGACCGAGAGCCCGTCGAGGTTCTGGATGCGTTCCTGGGTGGCGGTCTCGCTGAGGGCGAGGGAGATCATGCCGCCCTTGCCGGCGAGGTGCGCGGCGATGGACTTGGAGCGCAGGGCCACGACACGCGCGGCGTCGTCCAGGCTCAGCGCTCCGGCGACGCATGCGGCGGCGATCTCGCCCTGGGAGTGGCCGATGACGGCCTGCGGCGTCACACCGTGGTGCTGCCAGACCCGCGCGAGCGACACCATGACGGCGAAGGTGACCGGCTGGACGACGTCGACCCGCTCCAGCGAAGGAGCACCGGGCGCCTGCCGGACGACGGCCTCAAGCGACCAGTCCACGTACGGCGCGAGCGCGGCCTCGCACTCGGCCATCGCGTCCGCGAACTCCTTCGACACGTCGAGGAGTTCGGCGCCCATCCCGGCCCACTGCGTCCCCTGGCCGGGGAAGACGAACGCCACGCGTCCGAGGTCGGCCACCGTGCCGCGTATCAGCCCCTCCGGAGCGGCGAGCGCCTGCACGAGGTCGTCTCGCCCGGCGCCGGTCGCCACCGCGCGGTGCTCGAACTCCGCACGCCCGGAGGCCAGTACGCGCGCCACCGCACCCGGGTCCACGTCCGTACGGCTGTCGGCGTACGCCGCGAGCCGGCCGATCTGCGCGTCGAGGGCGGCCGGGGTCTTCGCGGAAACGAGCCACGGGACCACGCCGGCGGGGGACTCGACGGCCTGCGCCGCCTCGGCGGCCGGGGCCTCCTCCAGTACGACGTGCGCGTTCGTGCCGCTGACGCCGAACGACGAGACCGCCGCCCGGCGCAGTCCGCCGTCACCCTTGTCCGGCCAGTCCATGGCCTCGGTGAGCAGCTCCACCGCACCCGCCGACCAGTCCACCTGGTCCGTCGGCTTCTCCACGTGGAGGGTCTTCGGCAGCACGCCGTTGCGCATCGCCTGGACCATCTTGATGACACCGGAGACGCCGGCCGCGGCCTGCGTGTGCCCGATGTTGGACTTCAACGAACCGAGCCGCAGCGGCTGTTCGCCGTTGCGCTCCTGCCCGTACGTGGCGAGCAGAGCCTGTGCCTCGATGGGGTCGCCGAGCCGCGTGCCCGTGCCGTGCGCCTCGACGACGTCCACGTCGCCCGGCGTCAGACGGGCGTCGGCAAGCGCCCGCCGGATGACCCGCTGCTGCGACGGGCCGTTCGGGGCCGTCAGGCCGCTGCTCGCACCGTCCTGGTTGACGGCGGTGCCACGGACCACGGCGAGCACCCGGTGACCCTTGCGCCGCGCGTCCGACAGGCGCTCGACGAGGAGCACGCCGACGCCCTCGGACCAGCTGGTGCCGTCCGCCGTCGACGAGAAGGACTTGGACCGGCCGTCCGGTGCCAGGCCGCGCTGGCGGCTGAACTCCACGAAGGTGCTGGGCGTCGACATGACCGTGACGCCGCCGGCGAGGGCCATGTCGCACTCGCCCTTGCGCAGGGCCTGCACCGCGAGGTGCAGGGCGACGAGCGACGACGAACACGCCGTGTCGACCGTGACCGCCGGGCCCTCAAGGCCGAGCGTGTACGCGACGCGGCCCGAGGCGACGCTGCCGGAGTTGCCGGTGCCCAGGTACCCCTCGATGCCCTCGGGGACGTCCGTGAGCCGGGTGGCGTAGTCGTGGTACATCACGCCGGTGAACACGCCGACCGATGTGCCGCGCGCGGTGGCCGCCGGGATGCCGGCGTGCTCGAACGCCTCCCAGGACGCCTCCAGGAGGAGGCGCTGCTGCGGGTCCATGGCGAGGGCCTCGCGCGGCGAGATCCCGAAGAAGTCGGCATCGAACTCGCCCGCCTCGTACAGGAATCCGGCCTCCCGGGCGTAGCTCTTGCCCGTGGCCTCCGGGTCCGGGTCGTACAGGCCCTCCACGTCCCAGCCGCGGTCCTGCGGGAACTCCGAGATCGCGTCCCGGCCGCCCTCGACCAGCCGCCACAGGTCCTCAGGCGAGGCGACACCGCCCGGCAGGCGGCACGCCATGCCCACGATCGCCACCGGCTCGCCCGCCTTGGCCTCCAGCTCGCGGAGGCGGCCGCGGGCCTCGTGGAGGTCCGCCGTGGCACGACGCAGGTAGTCGAGGTACTTCTCTTCGTTCACCGTGGACACGCTGTCCCCTTGAGTTCCTGGAGGCGCCCGAGGCGCGCATGACGTGATTCGAGTCGAGGTGCCCGGGACGCGGGTCCGGGCGGGAGGCGACCGTGCGGCAGGGATCAGTCCGTGCTGGGGTCCTGGTCGAGGTCGAGGTCGAGGAGGCCGAACAGCTCTTCGGCCGAGGCGTTCATGAAGTCCGGCACGTCCGCGCCGTCCTCGTCCCCGTCCCCGGTCCCGGCTCCGACCCCGGCTCCGGTCCCGGCGCCGACCTGGTCCTCGGCCTTGGCGCCGGACCCGGACCCGGACCCGGACCCGGACCCGCCTGGAGTCCCGCTCCCGGCTTCGCCCGTGACCATCGAGCGCAGGGACTGCAAGTGCTCCAGGACCTCTTCGCTCCCGGGGGCGCCCGAGAGGCCCGTCAGCACCAAGGCGCCTTCCAAGCGGGTGAGTTGTGCCAGGAGCGCGTCCGTGTCGGCGGTGCTCCTGGAGGCCGTGGCCCCGGCGTCGGTGTCCTCGGCTCGGCGCGGCAGCTCGGCGTCCAAGTGGGCGGCGAGTGCGGCCGGGCTCGGGTGGTCGAAGACCAGGGTCGCCGGGAGGGCGAGGGCACCGGCGGAGTTGAGCCGGTTGCGGAGTTCGACGGCGGTGAGGGAGTCGAAGCCCAGGTCGAGGAAGCCCCGCTCGGCGTCGATCCGGTGGCCGCGGCCGTGGCCGAGGACCTCGGCCACCTCACAGACGACGAACTCCAGGAGCAGGCGCTGCCGTGCGGACCCGTCCGCGGCGGCGGCCCGTTCGGCGAGTGTGACCGCCCCCGGTTCTTGCGCACCGGTCGAGGCTCCCGGAGTCCCAAGAGCCCCCTGAGTCCCCAGAGCCCCCTGAGTGCCTGAACTCCCCGCCGTCGCCGTCGCCGTGGCGGAGGCCGCGGTCGGCCGGGGCCGGACGGTCCTGGCGCCGACGACGTCCCGGAAGAGCGCCGGGATCCCGGCCGGGTCGTTCCCGGCCGCGTCACGCAGTCCGGCGGTGTCGAGCCGCAGGGGCAGCAGGACCGGGTACCGGCCGTCGTGGAGGGCGGCGTCGAGGAGCGCGGTGCCCTCCGCGTCGCTGATCCCGCCGATGCCCGCGCGGCTCATGCGGCGCAGGTCCGCCTGGCCGAGGCCGCCGGTCATGCCGCTGTTCTCGGCCCACAGGCCCCAGCCGAGGGAGAGGGCGGGGAGCCCGGCCGCCTGTCGGCGGAAGGCGAGGGCGTCGAGGGTGGCGTTGGCCGCCGCGTACGCGCCCTGGCCCGCGCCGCCGAAAGCAGCGGCGGCGGACGAGAACATCACGAACGCGGCCAGGTCGACGCCTGATCCCGAGGTCAGCTCGTCGAGGAGGAACGCCGCGTCGACCTTGGGGCGCAGGACGTGCTCGACGTCCGACGCCGTCGTCGACGGGACGGTGCCGTCCGACAGGACGCCTGCCGTGTGGACGACGGCGGTCAGCGGGTGCTCGGCCGGAATTCCGGCCAGTACGTCGGTGAGGGACTCGCGGTCCGCCACGTCGCACGCGGCCACCGAGACCACCGCACCCAGGCCCTCCAGCTCGGCCACGAGCTCTCCGGCACCCGGAGCATCGGGGCCGCGACGGCTCACGAGCAGCAGACGCCGCACACCCCACTCGCTCACCACGTGCCGGGCGACCACTCCGCCCAGACCACCGGTTCCGCCGGTCACCAGGACCGTCCCCTCCGGGTCGAGCCCCGACGCCTCGGCGCCGGTCTCGGGGCGGACGGAGGCCAGGCGAGCCAGCCGGACGGTGCCGTCGTGCAGGGCGAGCTGCGGCTCGTCGCGCAGGCCGGCGTCGGAGAGCACCGACGGAAGCGCCCGGTACGACGGGGCGTCGTCGGCCAGGTCGAGCAGGCCGAACCGGCCGGGGTTCTCCGTCTGCGCGGACCGGACGAGGCCCCAGGCCGCCGCGTGCGACAGGTCCTCGCCGCCGTCGTCGGCACCGGACCCCTCCGGGTCCAGGACCGCGCCGCGGGTGACCAGGACCAGCCGGGTGCCCGCGAGGTGCTCGTCGGCGAGCCACGCCTGGAGCAGCTCCAGGGTGCGGACCACCGTGCTCCGTACGGTCTCCGCACCGCCGTCGGCGGGACCCGCGGGCAGCGGGGCGAGGACGGTACGGGGCGCCGGGGCGCCCGCCGCCACGTCCCGGGCCAGCGTGGCCAGGTCGGGGTAGACCCCGACCTCGACACCCGCGGACTCCAGGGCGGCGGCGACCTTCAGCTCGTCCTTGCCGAGGACGGCCGTCGGCCCGTAGGCCGCGGCGGCGTGCTCGCCCCGGCCGGCGTGCTCGTCCTGACCGGTGGCGGTGGCGGTGGCGGTGGCGGTGGCGGTGGGGGCCAGGGCGTACGGACGCCAGGCCACCCGGTGCATCAGCCCGCCGACACGGCCGGCCGCCGCCTGGTCGGAGGTGACCGGGCGCAGCGTGAGGCGTTCCACGGAGACCAGCGGCCGACCCTCGCCGTCCGTCAGGGACAGCGAGACGGCGTCCTTCCCGGCGGGGGCGAGGCGGACCCGGGCCGCCGCGGCACCGGCCGCGTGCACGGTGACACCGCTCCAGTGGAACGGGACACGGACGCGCTCGGGCTCGTCGACGAGCCCGCCGACCGCGATGGCGTGCAGGGACGCGTCGAGCAGGGCGGGGTGGATGCCGTAGCGGGCCGCCGCCGCGTGCGCGTTCGCGTCCGTGGGCAGGGCGATGTCGGCGAAGACCTCACCCTCGTACCGCCACACCGCGCTCAGGCCCTGGAACAGCGGGCCGAAGGCGAGGCCGTTCCCGTCGAGCCGCTCGTAGAGACCGTCGAGCGGCACCTCTTCGGCGCCCTGCGGGGGCCAGGCCACTCCAGCGGTCCCGGCGGGCAGCTCCGGCCGGTCGTCGGCCAGGAGGCCGGTCGCGTGGCAGGACCACGGGGTGCCGGCGGGCGCGTCGGCGCGTCGCGAGTGGAGGGAGACGGGCCGTGCTCCGTCCCCGGCCGGCTCGCCGACCGTCACCCGCAGCTCGACGCCGTCGCGCTCGGGCAGCACCAGCGGTTCGCGCAGGGTCAGTTCCCGCACGTCGCGCAGACCGGCGGACTCCGCCGCGTGGGCGGCGAGTTCGACCATCGCGGTGCCGGGCAGCAGGACGCTTCCCAGGACCGCGTGGTCCGCGAGCCACGGGTGGGTGCGCAGCGAGAGCCGGCCGGTGAGCAGCAGGCCGTCCCGGTCCGGGAGGCTGACCACGGCGCCGAGCAGCGGGTGGTCGGCGGTGCCCAGGCCGAGACCCGCGGTGTCCGCCGCGGTGTCGCCGCCCACCGGGGCGTCCAGCCAGTAGCGGTCGCGCCGGAAGGAGTACGTGGGCAGGTCCACGCGGCGCGCCCCGGATCCGGCGAACCAGGCGTGCCAGTCCGGTCCGGTGCCGTGCGCGTGCGCCCTGCCGAGGGCGTCCGCGACGGTCTCGGCCTCCGACCGCTTGCGGCGCAGCAGCGCCACGAGCAGCGGCCTGCGACCGTCACCGGGCGCATCGGTGGAGACATCGGTGGAGACATCGGCGGCGGTATCGGCGAGTCCGTCGGCCGCCATCGCGGTGAGGACCCCGTCGGGGCCCAGCTCCAGGCAGGTCCGCACGCCGAGGTCGCGCAGGACGCGGACGCCGTCGAGGAAGCGGACCGTGCCGCGGACGTGCCGCACCCAGTACTCGGGGTCGCACAGGTCGTCCGGGCCGGCGGCCCGGCCGGTGACGTTCGAGACCACGGTCAGGGACGGGCGCCGGAACTCCACCGTCTCCAGGACGGCACGGAAGCCGTCGAGCATCCCGTCCATGTGCGCGGAGTGGAAGGCGTGGCTGACCCGCAGCACGCGGGTCCTGCGGCCGAGCCCGGACCAGTACGCCTCCGCCTCCCGCGCCGCGTCGGCGTCACCGGAGAGCACGGCGGCCTCGGGGCCGTTGACGGCGGCGACGTCCAGACGTCCCGCGTACCGCCCGTCGGCCCGGCCCTCCGCCTCCAGCCACGCGCGGATCTCGTCCTCCGCGGCCTGGACGGCGAGCATCGCGCCGCCGGCGGGCAGCTCCTGCATGAGCCGGCCGCGGGCGGCGACCAGGACGGCGGCGTCGGCGAGCGAGAACACCCCGGCGACGTGCGCGGCGGCGATCTCGCCGACCGAGTGGCCGAGCAGCGCGGCCGGCCGCATCCCCCAGCTCTCGACGAGCCGGAAGAGCGCGACCTCCAGGGCGAACAGCGCGCACTGCGTGTACCGGGTCTCGTCGAGCAGCGCGGCCTCCGCGCTGCCCTCGGCCGCGAACATCACGTCGAGCAGGGGCAGTTCGAGGTGGCCGTCGAGCTGGGCGCAGATCTCGTCGAGCGCCCGGGCGAAGACGGGGTACCGGTCGTAGAGCTCACGCCCGGCGCCCGGACGCTGACTGCCCTGGCCGGTGAAGAGGAACGCGGTGGAGCCGTCCCGGGCGGTGTTCCGGTGGACGTGCGCCGAGGTGCCGCCCCGGGCCAGGGTGGCCAGTCCGTCCAGGAACCCGTCCCGGTCGGCGGCGGTCACGGCGGCCCGCTGGGGGAAGGCGGTACGGCTCGTGGCGAGCGCGTACGCGATGTCCCGCAGGTCCGCCGACCCGTCGGAGTCAGTGCCGGCGTCAGTGCCGGCACCGATGCCGATGCCGGCGTCGGCGTCGCTCAGCCAGGCGTGCAGGGCGGCGGCCTGGCCGCGCAGCGACTGCTCGTCCTTGGCGGACAGGATCCAGGGCAGGGGCCCGGGGCGGTACGCCTCCGGGCTGCCCGAGGACACGGAAGCCACAGCGGCCTCAGATGCCTCAGACGCCTCGAACACCCCAGCCGACCCAGCGGACTCGGCCAGCTCAGCCGACCCAACCGACTCGCCGGACCCAACCGACTCGCCGGACCCAACCAACCCAACCGACCCAGCCGACCCAGCTGACCCAGCTGACCCACCGAACTCAGCCGACTCACTCGCCTCGGCGGCCTCAGGCGCCTCCTCCAGCACCACGTGCGCGTTCGTCCCGCTGATGCCGAACGACGAGACGGCGGCACGGCGCGGACCGGTCCCCGCCGGCCAGTCGATCGGCTCGGTGACGAGGGCCAGGCCGCTGTTCGCCCAGTCCACGTGCGGGCTCGGCTCGTCGGCGTGCAGGGTCTTCGGCAGGGTGCCGTGGCGCATCGCGAGGACCATCTTCATGATGCCCGCCGCCCCGGCCGCGGCCTGGGTGTGCCCGATGTTGGACTTCACGGAGCCGATGGCGAGCGGCCGCTCCGAGGGCCGCTCCTTCCCGTACGTGGCCTGCAGTCCCTGGGCCTCGATGGGGTCGCCGAGCGCGGTTCCCGTGCCGTGCGTCTCGACGGCGTCGATGTCGCCGGGCGTCAGCCGGGCGTCGGCCAGGGCCTGCCGGATGACCCGCTGCTGCGACGGCCCGTTGGGCGCGGTCAGGCCGTTGCTCGCGCCGTCCTGGTTGACGGCGGTGCCGCGGACCACGGCGAGCACCGGGTGCCCGTTGCGCCGCGCGTCCGAGAGCCGCTCCACGAGCAGCAGCCCGACGCCCTCCGCCGCGCCGAACCCGTCGGCGTCCGCGGAGAAGGCCTTGCTCCGGCCGTCCGGGGCCAGCGCCCGCTGCCGGCTGAACTCCACGAACATGTGGGGGGTCGCCATCATCGCCACGCCGCCGGCGAGCGCCATCGTGCACTCGCCGCCGCGCAGCGCCCGCACCGCCAGGTGCAGGGCGGTCAGCGAGGACGAGCAGGCCGTGTCGACGGTCGTCGCGGGACCTTCGAGACCGAAGGTGTACGCGATGCGGCCGGACGCGACGCTGGCCGTGTTGCCGGTCAGCAGGTAACCCTCCACGCCACGCGGGGCGTTCGGGACGCGCGCCGCGTAGTCCTGGTAGGAGAGACCGATGAAGACACCGGTGCTGCTGCCGCGCAGCGAGCCCGGCTCGATGCCGGCCCGCTCGAACGCCTCCCAGGACGTCGCCAGGAGCATCCGCTGCTGCGGGTCCATGGCGAGCGCCTCGCGCGGCGAGACGCCGAAGAACTCCGCGTCGAACTCGGCCGCGTCGTGCAGGAACCCGCCCTCGCGGACGTACGCCCTGCCGAGTGCGTCCGGGTCCTCGTCGTACAGACCCTCCAGGTCCCAGCCGCGGTCGGTCGGGAACGGGGTGATGCCCTCGCCGCCCTCGGACAGCATCCGCCACAGGTCTTCCGGGCTGCGGACGTCACCGGGGAAGCGGCAGCTCATCGCGACGATCGCGATCGGATCGGTGTCGTCGGAACCCTCGACCGAAGCGGAGGCCGGGCCCGAGACCGAGCCCGAGGCCGGCTCCGTGGAGGACTCCTCCTCGCCGAGGAGCTCGGTACGGAGCAGCGACACGAGGGCCAGCGGCGTCGGGTGGTCGAAGACGAGCGTCGCGGGCAGCTGGAGCCCGGTCGCCCGGGTCAGCCGGTTGCGGAGCTCGACACCGGCGAGCGAGTCGAAGCCGATGTCCTTGAAGGCCCGGTCGCTGTCGACGTCCTCCGGCGAACGCATCCGCAGCACGGCGGCGGCCTGCGTCCGTACGAGACCGAGGAGGATCTCCGTACGCTCGCCGGGAGCCGCGGCGGCCAGCCGCTCGGCCAGCGGGTTCCCGCCCGTGGAGGGCGTCCCGTCCGGCCCGGCGGTGGCGGCGCTTTCCCGCGCGTCGATGATGCGCCGCACCTCGGGCAGCTCCTCGACGAGGGGCTGGGGGCGGCCGGAGGAGTACGCGAGGTAGAAACGGTCCCAGTCGATGTCCGCGACGGTGATCGCGGTCTCGTCCCGGCCGAGGACGGACTCCAGGGCGGCCAGGGCGAGTTCGGGATCCATGCCGGGCACGCCGTGGCGGTGCAGCCGCTCGGCCACCCCGTCACCGGCGGCCATGCCGCCGCCGTCCCACGGCCCCCAGGCCACCGACACGGCGGCCTGGCCCCTGGCCCGGCGGCGGGCGGCGAGGGCGTCGAGGTAGGCGTTGTGCGGGGCGTAGTTGCCCTGGCCGGGGATGCCGAGCGTGCTCGACACCGAGGAGAAGAGCACGAACGCGTCGAGGTCGAGATCCCGGGTGAGCTCGTCGAGCACGGCGGCACCGACGGCCTTCGCGCGGTGGGCCCGCCGGACCTGCTCGGCGGTCAGCGTGTCCACGATGCCGTCGTCGAGCGCGCCGGCGGTGTGGATGACCGCGGTGAGGGGTGCGTCGGCGGGGAGGGTGTCGAGGAGGGTGCGCAGGGCGTGGGGGTCGGCGACGTCGCAGGCGGCGATGGTGACGCGTGTGCCGAGGGAGGTGAGTTCGTCGGTGAGTTGGGTGGCTCCGGGGGCTTGGTCGCCGCTGCGGCTGATGAGGAGGAGGTGGTCGGCGCCGTGTTGGGCCGTCCAGCGGGCGGCGTGGCTGCCGAGGGCTCCGGTGCCGCCGGTGATGAGGACGGTTCCGTGGGGCTGCCAGTCGCGGGTGGGGCGGCGTCCGTGGAGGGGGGCGCGGGCGAGACGGCGGGCGTGAAGCCCGGTGGCACGTACGGCGACCTGGTCCTCGCCCGTACCACCGGCGAGCACCGCAAGCATGCGGTCCAGGACCGACTCGTCGACGTCCGACCCATCGACGTCCGGCGCGTCGACGCCCGACCCGTTGACGCCCGACGCGTCGGCATCCGACGCGCCGTCGTGCGACGGGGCGGCGTTCGCGGGCAGGTCGATGAGGCCGGCCCAGCGCTCGGGGTGTTCGAGGGCGACGACCCGGCCGAGACCCCAGAGCATGGCCTGCTCGGGGTCGGCGGGCGTGTCGTCGCGCCCGACGGAGACGGCGCCCCGGGTGATGCACCACTGCGGCGCGCTGATTCCGGCGTCGCCGAGCGCCTGCACCCAGGCCACCTGCTGCACGAGTCCGTCGAGGAGCGAGACCACACCGGTGAACGGATCGCCGGCCGTCAGCCCGGCGAGCCGGGAGGCGAGCGCCTCGCGGTCGTCGTCCGCGCCGGCTTCCAGCACCACCACCGTGGCGCCGGCGTCGACCAGCGCGGTGAGCACGGCGGCGGCCTGCGAAGACTGGCCCTCGGGGGTGACGGTGAGCCAGCGACCGGACAGTCCGGTCCGGGCGGTCTCCTCGGCGACGGCGAGGCGCTTCCAGTCGATGCGGTAGCGCCAGTCGTCGCCGGTGGTGAGGGTGGCGGGAGTGTTCTGGAGCCAGTAGCGCTCGGCCTGGAAGGCGTACGTGGGAAGGCCCGGTCGGGTGGCCGTCGCAGGGAGGAGAGCACTCCAGTCGACCGCGAGGCCGTTGGCCCATGCTTCGGCGAGGGAGGTGACGAGACGCTCCCGGCCACCCTCTTCACGGCGGAGGGTGCCGAGTCCGGTGACGGTTTCGGGGAGGGCCATGGTGAGGACGGGGTGGGCGCTGACTTCGATGAAGTGGGTGAAGCCTTCGTCGGTGGCGAGCGTCTCGACGGCGGGTGCGAAACCGACGCGGTGGCGGAGGTTGCGGTACCAGTAGGCACCGTCCAGAGCCGCCTCGGTGATCCAGGCACCCTCCAGCGTCGAGAAGAACGGCACCCGAGGGGCCTGCGGGGTGAGCCCGGCGAGGACCTCGGAGAGCTCGTCCTCGATGATCTCGACCTGCCGGCTGTGGGAGGCGTAGTCGACGGGAATGATCCGCGCGCGGGCCCCGTCCGCCTTGCAGGCGCGGGCGAGTTCCTCGATCTGTACGGGGTCACCGGAGACGACGGTGGCGTTCGGCCCGTTCACGGCGGCGACGGAGAGCCCGTCGAATCCGGCCAGTCGATCGAGTACGGCGGTCTCGCTGAGGGCGAGGGAGAGCATGCCGCCCTTGCCGGCGAGGTGCGCGGCGATGGACTGGCTGCGCAGGGCCACGACACGTGCGGCGTCGTCGAGGGTGAGTGCTCCGGAGACGTATGCGGCGGCGATCTCACCTTGCGAGTGCCCGATGACGGCCTGCGGCGTCACTCCGTACGCCTGCCAGACCCGCGCCAGCGACACCATGACGGCGAAGGTGACGGGCTGAACGACGTCGACCCGCTCCAGCGAAGGAGCACCGGGCGCCTGCCGGACCACAGCCTCCAACGACCAGTCCACGTGCGCGGAGAGCGCGGCCTCGCACTCGGCCATCGCGGCGGCGAACTCCGCGGAGGAATCGAGAAGTTCGGCACCCATCCCGGCCCACTGCGTCCCCTGACCGGGGAACACGAACGCCACCCGGCCCACACCCGAGCCCGTGCCGCGTATCAGCCCCTCCGGGTCGGCGAGCGCCTGCATGAGGTCGCCTCGCCCGGCACCGATCGCCACCGCACGGTGCTCGAACTCCGCACGCCCGTCAGCCAGTACGCGCGCGACCGCGCCCGGGTCCAGGTCCGCCTGACGGTCCGCGTACGAGGCGAGCCGCGAGATCTGCGCGTCGAGCGCGGCAGCGGACTTCGCCGACACCACCCACGGCACCACATCACCCGAAGGTTCAGGGGCCGGAGTCTCCTCGACGGCCGGAGCCTCCTCCAGCACCACGTGCGCGTTCGTCCCGCTGATCCCGAACGACGAGACCGCCGCCCTGCGCAGCCCGCCGTCACCCTTGTCCGGCCAGTCCATGGCCTCGGTGAGGAGCTCCACCGCACCAGCCGACCAGTCGATCTGCTCCGACGGCTCGTCCACGTGCAGTGTCTTCGGCAGCACGCCGTGGCGCATCGCCTGCACCATCTTGATGACACCGGATACGCCGGCCGCCGCCTGCGTGTGCCCGATGTTGGACTTCAACGACCCGAGCCGCAGCGGCTGTTCGCCGTCCCGTCCCTGCCCGTAGGTGGCGAGGAGCGCCTGCGCCTCGATCGGGTCGCCGAGCCGCGTGCCCGTGCCGTGCGCCTCGACGACGTCCACGTCGTTCGGCGTGAGGCGGGCGTCGGCCAGGGCGCGCCGGATGACGCGCTGCTGCGACGGGCCGTTCGGGGCCGTCAGGCCGTTGCTCGCGCCGTCCTGGTTCACGGCGCTGCCGCGCACGACGGCAAGGACCTGGTGACCCTTGCGCCGTGCGTCCGACAGTCGCTCGACGAGGAGCACGCCGACGCCCTCGGACCAGCTGGTGCCGTCCGCCGACGCGGCGAACGCCTTCGACCGGCCGTCGCCGGCCAGCCCGCGCTGCCGGCTGAACTCCACGAACATCCCCGGCGTGGGCATCACGGCCACACCGCCGGCGAGCGCCATGTCGCACTCTCCCCGGCGCAGGGCCTGCACGGCGAGGTGCAGGGCGACCAGCGACGACGAGCACGCCGTGTCGACCGTGAGGGCGGGGCCCTCAAGGCCGAGCGTGTACGAGACGCGGCCCGACATCACACTGGCCGTGTTGCCGGTCAGCAGGTAGCCGTCGAGGCCCTCCCCGCCGTCCCGCAGGCTCGGCCCGTACTCGTGCGTCATCGCCCCGGTGAAGACGCCGACCTGCTGTCCCCGCAGGGAGGTCGGGTCGATCCCGGCGTCCTCGACGGCTTCCCAGGAGGTTTCGAGGAGGAGGCGCTGCTGCGGGTCCATGGCGAGGGCCTCGCGCGGCGAGATCCCGAAGAACGCCGCGTCGAAACCGGCGACGTTCTCGATGAACCCGCCCTGCCGGACGTACGACGTACCGGGGTGCTCGGGGTCCGGGTGGTACAGCCCCTCGACGTCCCAGCCGCGGTCCTGCGGGAACTCGGAGATCGCGTCCCCGCCGCCCGCGACGAGCCGCCACAGGTCCTCAGGCGAGGCGACGCCACCGGGCAGGCGGCACGCCATGCCGACGATCGCGACCGGCTCGTCGACGGCACCGGCCGCCGCCGAGACAGGAGCCTGCCCGGCTTCGGCCTGCCGCCCCAGGGCCTCGCCGTGCAGCACGACGAGCAGCTGCTCGGCCAGAGCCTCGGGGGTGGGGAAGTCGAAGATCATGGACGGCGCCATGCGTACGCCGAAGGCCGCGTTGATCCGGTTGCGCAGGTCCACGCCGGTCAGCGAGGTGCAGCCGGCCTCACGGAAGGTGCGGTCGACCTCGATCCGGCCGCCCGTCGCGTACCCCAGCACCTGGGCCGTCTGCGCCCGGATCTTGTCCAGGATCACGCGGAGCTGCTCGTCCCGGTCGAGCTCCGCGAGCTCGGCCGCCTCCGCGCGCAGCACGGCGGCCTGCACCGGCAGTTCGGCGGCGGGGGCGAGCTCCGCGATCTCGCCGAGCCAGTAGCGCTCGGTCTGGAAGGCGTACGTGGGGAGGTCGATGTGGCCGGCGCGGTCGGCGGGGCCGGCCGCGGCGGGGAGGAGAAGACTCAAGTCGACCGCGAGGCCGTTGGCCCATGCTTCGGCGAGGGAGGTGACGAGCCGTTCCAGCCCGCCGTTGTCGCGACGCAGGGTGGCCAGACCCGTGACGGTTTCGGGGAGGGCCATGGTGAGGACGGGGTGGGCGCTGACCTCGACGAAGTGGGTGAAGCCCTCGTCCGTGGCGAGCTTCTCGACGGCCGGGGCAAAGCCGACGCGGTGACGCAGGTTCCGGTACCAATAGGCGCTGTCCAGAACGGCGTCGGTGATCCAGCCGCCTTCGAGCGTCGAGAAGAACGGCACCTGCGGCGAGCGCGGAGTGAGCCCGGCCAGGACCTCGGCGAGCTCCTTCTCGATGATCTCGACCTGCTGGCTGTGGGAGGCGTAGTCGACGGGGATGACCCGCGCGCGGACGCCGTCCGCCGTACACGCCTGCGCGAGCTCTTCGATCTGTACGGGGTCGCCGGAGACGACGGTGGCGTTCGGCCCGTTCACGGCGGCGACGGAGAGCCCGTCGAATCCGGCCAGTCGATCGAGTACGGCGGTCTCGCTGAGGGCGAGGGAGATCATGCCGCCCTTGCCGGCGAGGTGGGCGGCGATGGACTTGGAGCGCAGGGCCACGACACGCGCGGCATCGTCCAGGCTCAGCGCACCGGCGACGCACGCGGCGGCGATCTCGCCCTGCGAGTGCCCGATGACGGCCTGCGGCGTCACACCGAACCGCTGCCAGACCCGCGCCAGCGACACCATGACGGCGAAGGTGACCGGCTGAACGACGTCGACCCGCTCCAGCGAGGGAGCACCGGGCGCCTGCCGGACCACAGCCTCCAACGACCAGTCCACGTACGCGGAGAGTGCGGTCTCGCACTCGGCCATCGCGGCGCCGAACTCCTTTGATACGTCGAGGAGTTCGGCGCCCATGCCGGCCCACTGCGTGCCCTGTCCGGGGAACACGAAGGCGACCCGGCCGACACCGGAGGTGACACCCCGGACCAGACCCTCGGGCGCGGCCAGTGCCGCCGCCAGGTCGTCCCGCCCGGTGCCGATCGCGACGGCCCGGTGCTCGAACTGGGCACGCCCACCGGCGAGTACGCGCGCGACCGCGCCCGGATCCACGTCCGCCTGACGGTCCGCGTACGAGGCGAGCCGGCCGATCTGCGCGTCGAGCGCGGCAGCGGACTTCGCCGACACCACCCACGGCACCACGCCGCCGACAGACGCCTCGCCGAGAGACGCGTCGCCGACAGACGCCTCGCCGACCGAAGTCCCACTGACCGAAGTCCCGCCGGCCGGCGTCTCCTCGGCGACCGGAGCCTCCTCCAGCACCACGTGCGCGTTCGTCCCGCCCATACCGAACGACGACACGCCGACGACCATCCGCTGCCCGTCACGCTCCGGCTCCCACGGCAGGTACTCCGTGTTGACCTTGAGGTTCAGTTCCTCGAACGGGATCGCCGGGTTCGGGGTCTCGTAGTTCAGGCTGGCGGGCAGCGCGTGGCCGCGGAGCGCCAGGACGGCCTTGATGAAGCCCGCGATGCCGGCCGCGCCCTCCAGGTGGCCGATGTTCGTCTTGACCGAGCCGACCAGGAGCGGCTGTCCGGCCGGGCGGCCGGTGCCGAGGGCGGCGCCGAGCGCGGCGGCCTCGATCGGGTCGCCGACGGGGGTGCCCGTGCCGTGCAGCTCGACGTACCGCACGTCGGACGGCGCGGTCCCGGCCTGCGCGTGGGCCTCCCGGAGCACCGCCTCCTGCGCCGCCGCGTCGGGCGTCGTCATGCCCTTGGCGGCGCCGCCGTTGTTGACGGCGCTGCCCCGGATCACGGCGAGCACCGGGTCGCCGTCGGCGATGGCCCGGGAGAGCCGCTTCAGGACGACGAAGCCGCCGCCCTCGCCGCGCACGTAGCCGTTCGCGCGCGCGTCGAAGGTGTAGGCGCGGCCGTCGGGGGAGAGGCCGCCGAACTTGCTGGCGCCGATGGTGCTGTCCGGCACCAGGTTGAGCGAGATGCCGCCGGCGAGCGCGAGCTCGGACTCGCCCCGGCGCAGGCTCTCGCACGCCAGGTGGACGGCGACGAGCGACGAGGACTGGCCGGAGTCGACCACCAGGCTCGGGCCGCGGAGCCCGAGCGTGTAGGAGAGCCGGTTGGCGATGACGCCCCGGTGGAGTCCGGTGACGGTGTGCGCGGTGATGGCGGCGGCGCCCTGGCGGTGCTTCAGGGTGGCGTAGTCGTCCCAGATGGCGCCCGCGAAGACGCCGGTACGGGTTCCGGTGAGCGAGGACGGGTCGATCCCGGCGCGCTCCAGGGCCTCCCAGCCCAGCTCCAGGGCGAGGCGCTGCTGCGGGTCCATCTCCGCGGCCTCGCGGGGCGAGATGCCGAAGAACGCGGCGTCGAACCGGTCGACGTCCTCGATGAACCCGCCCCACCGGGTGTTCATCCGGCCGGGGACGGAGCGGTCGGGGTCGTAGAGGTCGCCGGCGTTCCAGCGGTCCGCGGGGACGTCGGTGACGGCCTGCCCGCCGGCCGTCAGGAGCTCCCAGAACTCTCTCGGGTCCCGGGCGCCGGGCACCCGGAGGGAGATGCCGACGACGGCGACGGGTTCCGCTGTGCCGTGCGCGGAACCGGCGTCGTTCGACACGGACACGAATTCCTCGGACTCACTCTTGGACACTGTCGACATCTCTCCACGAATCAATTCGGCGCGCACACCACCGGTGGGAAGCACGAGAGAAGGAGTGCTCCGCACGATCGGGTCCGGCAGGGGAAACCCCCGTCGGACCCGCGCTTCCCCCATGTCCCACGCTGCCGCCCCACGCCCTGTCACCGGTGTTCTCGCACCGGTCCTGGTAATTCCGGCTGAAGACATCCGGCTCCGTTTCCGGAAGCCGCCCTTTCACCCAACCCCAGGGCACCCCCCCTATGCTCCCCCTAGGTTCCCCCTATACCTGGCGTCGACCCCAGGCCACGGGTGTCCGGCGGTGCGCGGGACCCCCCTTGTCGGCACGTCCGGGGGTACTGCCCGGAACATGCGGAGCCCCTGCGGTGTTGCGCCGACTCCCGCTCTATACCAAGGGTCGGTAAATCCGCGCCAGGTAAAGGGAGGGGTAACGGCCGATCTCAAGGGATTGGCTTGATTTCATCCCCGACCTGACATATTCCGGCCTTGCGTGCGGAGGGGGCGGGTCGGATGCGGGCTCAACCAGGCTCGTGAGGAGGCCCCTTGAGGGCTCGTCACCCCACCTCCTTCAGGGAGTGTCCAATACCACTCCCTCGCACCTCACTTGAGGGTCGACGGCTTCTCGACGCCTCTCCCGCCCCTCCCTGCTCACCCCTCACGGGCTTCCCTCGGTCCCCTTCCAACTCCCTTGTGGCAGGCCGCCCCTGTGTCAACTCACTCCCCGGCCGGGCGGTGACCCGTGAGGTATGGTCCGTGCCAAGTCCATTGACCACGGAGCCAGGGAGGGGAGCGTTCATGGCCGTGCGCGACTCCGCACCGAGACGAGCGGATCGGGACACTCTCCGCCGTGAATTGGGGCAGAATTTCCTCCAGGACGACAGAGCCGTGCGCAATCTCGTCCGGCAGGTCGAGGGGGACGGAAGGCACGTTCTCGAAATCGGCCCCGGAAAGGGCGCGATCACCGAGGAGCTGCTGCACTCCTTCGACACCGTCACGGCCGTGGAGATGGACCCGCACTGGGCCGCGCATGTACGGAAGAAGTTCTCCGGGGAAAGGGTCACCGTATTCCAGGGGGATTTCCTCGACTTTCGCTTTCCGAGCGAGATCGACACCGTCATCGGAAACGTTCCCTTCGGCATCACGACCCAGATCCTCCGGTGTCTCCTGGAATCCACCGACTGGCAGTCGGCTTCCTTGATCGTGCAGTGGGAGGTCGCCCGTAAACGGGCCGGTCACAGCGGCGGATCGCTGCTCACGACCTCCTGGGCGCCGTGGTACGAGTTCGAGGTCCACGACCGCGTCCGCGCCGCGTCCTTCCGCCCGATGCCCAGCGTCGACGGCGGCATCCTGACGATCAGGCGACGGCCCCGGCCCCTCCTGCCGGAGAGCGCGTGCCGCGCCTTCCAGAACTTCGCCGAAGCCGTCTTCACCGGCCGCGGCCGGGGCCTCGCCGAGATCCTCCGGCGCCACATCCCCCGGCAGAGCTACCGCCCCCTCGCCGACCGCCACGGAATTCCCGACGGCGGACTGCCGAAGGACCTGACCCTCACCCAGTGGGTGGCCCTCTTCCAGGCCTCCCAGCCCGGGTCCGGGCCAGGGGTGGCCGGCCCGCGCACGCCCGCCCAGGGCGGCGGCGGCCGGGACCACGAACCGGCGACGCCCGGGGCCCGCAGGTCCGGCCCTGCGCGCGGCGGCGACCCCTACGCTCCCCGCGGGCAGGTTCGGCAGACGAAGGGACGCCAGGGCGCACGCGGCTCCTCGTACGGACGCCGCACGGGCAGATAGCCCCGAGGCCCGGCCCCGGGGCCTCGCGACCCTGCGACCGCCGGCCGGCCCCGCGGCCTTCGGCCTCGCAGCCCACAGCCCCGGCCTCGCACCCCCGCAGCCCCGCGACCCCGCAACCCCGCGACGCCACCCCCCGGGGGGCCTGTCCGGCCGCCCCAGGTCAGGAGGCCTCCGGCCGGCCCCCGCGCCGCCCCGGCTCGGTCCCGGTGGCGCTGCGTACGGTGCGCCCCCGGCCGCGCCGCGCCTGCGGCGGCACGCCCCGGCGGTTCGCGGACACGCGGGCTCCCGGATGACCGGCCCCCGCCCGGGCCGTCCCGGGTGCTCCGGCCGCGCCGACGACCGTGCCGTCGACACCGTCGAACCCACCGCCGGCCGAACCGCCCGCCAGCTCCCACAGCGAAGCCCACTGGCCGGGCTTGAGATCCTTGGGCAGCGCGTGCGGCGAGATGTCGTTCCGCCACAGCCACGCCGCCAGCTCCCGCTGCGAGATCCGCCCGGTACGGCGCAGGATCTCCTTCAGCCCGTTCCCGCGGCCCGTGAACACCTGGCGGACGAAGTCCTGGTACGTCTTCACCTGGCCCACGAGCGGCGCGGACCGCCGCCGGATGACCAGGACACCCCCGTCCACCCCCGGCATCGGGCGGAAGGCGCGAGCGGGGACCCGGGAGTGCAGGTCGAACTCGTACCAGGGAGCCCAGGCGGCCGTCAGCAGGGTCGACCCGCCGACGCCGGCCCTGCGACGGGCGACCTCCCACTGGACGAGGAGGACGGCGGTGTGCCAGTGCTGGGCGTCGAGCAGCCGCCGCATGATCGACGTCGTCAGATGGAAGGGGACGTTGCCGACGACCACGTGCGGGTTGCGCGGCAGCGGGAAGCGCAGGAAGTCGTGGTGCACCACGGTCACGTGACCGGGCGTACGGGCCCCGAGGCGCTGCGCCCGCCGGCCGTCGAGCTCGACGGCGGTGATCGGCCTGCCGTGGCTGCTCAGGGGGAGGGTCAGGGCGCCGTCACCCGGACCGATCTCGAGTATCGGACCCTTGGTCCGGGCCACCAGGCCGTCGATCTCGTCGATCACGGACCGGTCGACGAGGAAGTTCTGGCCGAGCTCGTGTCGCCCGCCCTGCGGGGAAAGCGGGGAATGCGAAGAATGCGAGGAATGAGGAGGGAAAGGCATGAGTCTGCTCCGCGAAGCCGTTCGGAGCCGGGGCAGCACGAGGGGCCGCACCGGCGGGACACGGAAGCGGAGGGCCTGAACGAACGCGAGAGCGCGCGTACCGACGCAGGGCTGCGAGCGAAGAACGCAGGAGTGCGAACGAAGAACGCAGGAGTGCGAGGAAGGGCGCGCGGAGAGTCGAGACGCGTGAAGAGGGGCCCGCCGCTAGGCGCGGCGCAGCCTCATGTAACGGGCCTGAGCGTGGCAGAACTGCATGGCGCCAGCCTAACACCGCCGGATTCCGGCCCGATTGAGGATTCCTGGAGCCCCGACGCCCCCGCCGCTGCCGGCGAGGGCAGGGCGGGGGCGTCGGCCGGACTCACACCCCCGGCGCCTCGGCGACGCCGATCGGGCAGGAGACACCGGTGCCGCCGATGCCGCAGTAGCCCGCGGGATTCTTGTCCAGGTACTGCTGGTGGTACGCCTCCGCCGGATAGAACGGACGCTCCTCGTCCGCCGGCAGGACGTGCGTGGTGATCTCGCCGTAGCCGGAGCCCGCCAGCACCTTCTGGTAGGCCGCACGGGAGGCCTCGGCCTGCGCGGCCTGGGCGGGGGAGTGGGTGTAGATCGCCGAGCGGTACTGCGTGCCCACGTCGTTGCCCTGGCGGAAGCCCTGGGTCGGGTCGTGGGACTCCCAGAAGAGCTTCAGGAGGGACTCGTACGAGACCTTCGACGGGTCGAAGACGACCCGGACGACCTCGGTGTGGCCGGTCAGGCCCGAGCACACCTCCTCGTACGCCGGGTTCGGCGTGAGGCCGCCCTGGTAACCGGCGAGGGTCGTCCAGACGCCCTCGGTCTGCCAGAACTTGCGCTCGGCGCCCCAGAAACAGCCCAGGGCGAAATCGGCGACCTCCAGCCCCTCCGGGTAGGGGCCGAGGAGCGGGTTGCCGAGGACCGTGTGGCGCTCCGGGACGGAGAACTCGGGCTCCGGGCGGCCGCGCAGAGCCTGCTCGGGGGTGGGGAGGACGGGGGTGCGGGACAGGAACATGCTGCATCTCTCCTCGACGGTCGGCGCTACGCACAACAAGGGAGGGCCGGAAGGGATTCCCCTCCCGGCCCTCGCCGCCACACTTCCGGCGGTCCGCCTCAGCGCGGCAGCAGTCACCGGACTGCGCCGTCCGCCTCAGCGCGGCAGCGTCACCGGACTGCCGCCGTTCGCCTCGTACCCCGCCACCGCCAGGTTCCGGAAGACCGTGTACTCCGCCGCCGGGTCCCCGCTCAGCGTCCACGGCACCGCACCCACGTGCCCGTCGACGTGCACCAGCTGGTGCATGGCCTCCGCCCAGCGCTCGCCGCGCACCAGGAACCAGACGAGCAGATGGCGGACGTGCGCGAGCATCGGGTCGTCGGGCCGGGCCGAGTGGACCGCGTACAGCGCGCCTTCCGTCGCCTTGCTCACCACGGCCGTACGGAAGAAGTCCTGCACCAGCACCACGTCCGGCACGTGCTCGTACACCGCGAACAGCGGCAGCGCCGCGAGCAGCGACCCCCGCGGGGCGCGCGCCGCGGCCGTCGTCGCGAAGTGATCGGCCTCCTCGCGCGAGCCGTGCCACTTCTCGCACCAGTAGTGCAGGGCCGCCAGGTGCGCCCCCATGTGCTGCGGAGCCCGGTCGATGACCTTCGCCCACACCTGGTCGAACTGCTCGTGGCCGTAGCCGAGGCCGCGCGCCACGGCCAGCTGCGTGATGTACGGGACGGGGTCGCCGGGGGCGAGCAGCGCCGCCTCGTCGGCGACCTTCAGCGCCTCCTCCAGGATGATCCGGAAGTCGTCGGACCCGGCCGCCGAGGAACGCCACGCCTGCTGCACCAGGAACTCGGCGTGCACGGCCGCGCCGCCCGCGTCCTTCGGGGCGTCCGCCCGCCAGGCCCGCAGCCACGCCCCGCCGACGCCCGGCCGCTCCTGGAGCTCCAGGGAGGCGGCGCCCGCGAAGGCCTGGACGCGCTGCCAGCGCACCTCGCCCTCCTTGTCGGTGTCCGCGAGGAGCCGCGAGGCCGCCCGCCAGTCCTGGGTGGCCTGGACGACGTCGAGGACGTGGAGCAGGTCGTCGTCGGCGCCGGGCAACCGCACGTCCTGCTCCTCCTGCCGGGCGAAGCCGTACGCCTCCGGGTCCGCCGCGTCCGGTGCCCCCGGCGCGACCTGACGGATCCCGACACCGCCCCGGCGGCGCAGCACAAAGCGGCTGAGCACACCGAACAGCAGCACCATCGCGAACAGGAACAACAGAATCTCCATGCGTCCATTGTCCAGGACGCCGCGTGAGACGAACGAAGCGGCAGGGGGCGCTCGGCACTACGCTCCTGACCATGAGCGACCAGCACTCTCATCAGAGCTTCGAGACCCGCGCGATCCACGCGGGCAACACCGCCGACCCGCTGACCGGCGCGGTCGTCCCGCCCATCTACCAGGTGTCCACCTACAAGCAGGACGGCGTCGGTGGGCTGCGCGGCGGATACGAGTACAGCCGCAGCGCGAACCCGACCCGTACCGCCCTGGAGGAGAACCTGGCGGCCCTGGAGGGCGGCCGGCGCGGTCTCGCCTTCGCCTCGGGGCTCGCCGCCGAGGACTGCCTGCTGCGCACCCTCCTCGCGCCCGGCGACCACGTGGTCATCCCGAACGACGCCTACGGCGGCACCTTCCGGCTCTTCGCGAAGGTCGTGCAGCGCTGGGGCGTGGACTTCTCGGTGGCGAACACCTCCGACATCGCCTCGGTGCGGGACGCCGTCAACGACCGTACGAAGCTGATCTGGGTCGAGACCCCCTCGAACCCGCTCCTCGGCATCACCGACATCGAGGCCGTCGCCGGCGTCGCCCGCCAGGCCGGCGTCAAGCTCGTCGTCGACAACACCTTCGCCTCGCCCTACCTCCAGCAGCCGCTGGCGCTCGGCGCGGACGTCGTCGTCCACTCGCTCACCAAGTACATGGGCGGGCACTCGGACGTCGTCGGCGGCGCGCTCGTGACGGCCGACGAGGCGCTCGGCGAGGAGCTCGCCTACCACCAGAACGCGATGGGCGCGGTCGCCGGGCCCTTCGACTCGTGGATCGTGCTGCGCGGCATCAAGACGCTCGCGGTGCGCATGGACCGCCACAGCGAGAACGCGACGAAGATCGTCGAGATGCTGACCCAGCACCCGAAGGTCACCCAGGTCCTCTACCCGGGCCTGCCGGAGCACCCGGGGCACGAGGTCGCGGCCAAGCAGATGCGTTCCTTCGGCGGGATGATCTCCTTCCGCGTCCAGGGCGGCGAGGAGGCGGCGGTCGAGGTCTGCAACCGTGCGCAGCTCTTCACGCTCGGTGAGTCGCTGGGCGGCGTGGAGTCCCTCATCGAGCACCCGGGCCGCATGACGCACGCGAGCGTCGCGGGCTCGGCCCTTGAGGTCCCGGCCGACCTCGTCCGCGTCTCGGTGGGCATCGAGAACGTCGAGGACCTGCTCGCGGACCTCCGCCAGGCCCTGGGCTAGCCGGTACGGAGGGCCCGGGCACCTTCCAGGGGCCCGGGCCCTCTGCCGTACTCGGGTCCCCGGCAGCCTCAGGTCCCCGGCAGCGACTCTTTCAGCTCGGCCCTGACCTGCTCGCGGAGCTCGGGGGAGTCCGTGTGTTCGTGGACGGAGACCATGTGCTCGGCCGCCGCCCGTACGACCTCTTCCTCCTCGCCCGAGATGTAGAGCGAGCAGCCGGAGACGCTCGGGGTGTCCCGGCAATCGGTGGCTTTCCTGGCCATGACGACCTCCCGTAGCCCCCTCCTCCAGGCTAGGCCCGGCCTCTCCTCACCACCCTTCGAGCGGGGGAGTCGTCCGTGCCGGCGGGGTCTCCCAGGGCCGTTCCACCGACGCCCACACCACGAACACGAGCACCGCGACGGCGAACAGGCCCCACAGCACCCGGCGGGCCGCACGGTCGCGGCGGGCCCGCCGGGAGCCGCGCTCCACCGCCCGGAGGGCGAGGTCCGCGGGGACCGGCGGGTGCGGGGTGTCCAGCATCCGCCGGACCGCCGCCTCCTTGTCCTCGTGCCGGGTCACGCGGCGATCTCCCGAGCGGCACCCGGGGCGGCCGCCGCGCCGCGCGCCGCGGCCCGGAGCGCGGCGACCGAGCGCGCGCACACGGCGCGGACACGTGCCTCGGAGAGCCCGAGCAGGGCCGCGACCTGCTCCTCGGCCACGCCTTCGTACAGCCGCAGGACGACGACGAGACGTTCCTGCGGGCCGAGCGCGGCCAGCGGACCCTGCCCGCCGTGGTGCCGCCACGCGGTGCGGGCGAAGCGGGCGGCGAGATCGCGTCGCGCGAGGTCGTACGGGTCCTCGTCGCGGAGCCGCGTCCACACCGCGTACGTATGGGCGAGGGCGGCGCTCAGCAGCGCCCTCGCCTGGGGGTTGGCGGTACGGGACTCGGCGGTGAGCAGGGTCGCGGCATGCAGCAGCCGCCCTGCCGCCCCGGCCACGAACGCCTCGAACTCCCGGGTGCGGTGGGCCTGTTGACTCCCGGGCCCGTTGCCAGGCCCGCCGCCAGGTCCGATCCGATGCTCGCGCACCCCCTCATAGGAGGGCAGCGGGCGGCCGGGGTCAAGAGGTCGGAGCGGACTCCGTCGACGAACCCCCGGACGCGGTGCCCGGGTGGCCCGTGTGCGCCGACTGCCGTGCGGACAGGGCGGTGTTGAAGCGCGTCAGCAGGGTGCAGAAGGACTCGCGCTCGGCCTGCGTCCAGCCGTCCGTGACCTCCACCATCAGCTGACGGCGCGAGGAGCGGACCTCCTCCAGGCGGGCGAGGCCGCGCGGCGACAGCTGGAGCACGACCGCGCGCCCGTCCTCCGGGTGCGAGGTCCGCTTGACCAGGCCGGTGTCGACGAGCGGGGCGACCTGCCGGGTGACCGTGGACGAGTCGATCCCCATGCCCGCCGCGAGCGCCTTGACGCCCATCGGCCCTTCCTGGTCCAGCCGGTTGAGGAGCAGGTAGGCGGCCCGGTCCATGGAGTTGCGGAGCTGCCCCGTACCGCCGAGGCGCGTCTGCTCGGCCCGGCGGGCGAAGACGGCCACCTGGTGCTGGAGGGCGTCGAGGAGACCGGGGTCGAGCTCAGTCGTCATGTCCTGAGATGTGGGCATGGCTGTGGGTCTCTCTCGTGCGAGGTGGTCGGTTGGTGGGGGACAGAGTACGCGGACCCGAGGGGGTCCGTACCGGGGCTGCGCAAACCGGATTCGGCACCCGCCCGCCGAGCGGCCACGAGGGCGGTGAGCTGCGAGACTTGCTGTCATGAGCTTCCGTACGCGAGACCCCTTGCACCACCTCATGCTGGACGACGTGCGCGGGGCGCAGAAGATGCTGTCCGGGGTGGCCCGGGTGACCGCGATGGAGGGCAGCCGCCA
Source organism: Streptomyces sp. NPDC056169 (assembly GCF_042268445.1). Lineage (NCBI taxonomy): Bacteria > Bacillati > Actinomycetota > Actinomycetes > Kitasatosporales > Streptomycetaceae > Streptomyces > Streptomyces sp. NPDC056169. The sequence continues at coordinate 221,107 of NZ_JBHJUO010000007.1, forward strand.
CCTGTCGTCGCTGGTGGGGGCGCCGGTCCAGCTCAAGTGCGAGAACCTCCAGCGGACCGGTTCCTTCAAGCTGCGCGGGGCGTACGTACGGATCGCCGGGCTGCGCCCCGAGGAGCGGGCGGCCGGGGTCGTCGCCGCCTCGGCGGGCAACCACGCGCAGGGCGTCGCGCTCGCCTCGAAGCTGCTCGGCGTGCACGCGACGGTCTTCATGCCGGTCGGCGCCCCGCTGCCGAAGGTCGCGGCCACCCGGGACTACGGCGCCGAGGTCCGGATGCACGGCCACGTCGTCGACGAGACGCTGGCGGCGGCGGAGGAGTACGCCCGGGAGACGGGCGCGGTCTTCATCCACCCCTTCGACCACCCCGACATCATCGCGGGGCAGGGCACGGTCGGCCTGGAGATCCTGGAGCAGTGCCCGGAGGTCCGGACGATCGTCGTGGGCATCGGCGGCGGCGGTCTGGCGGCCGGCGTGGGGCTCGCGGTGAAGTCGCTGCGCCCGGACGTGAAGGTGATCGGCGTGCAGGCGGAGGGCGCGGCCGCGTACCCGCCCTCGCTGGCGGCCGGGCATCCGGTGGTGATCGAGTCGCCGGTGACGATGGCCGACGGGATCAAGGTGGGGCGGCCGGGCGACGTGCCGTTCGCCCTGATCCAGGAGTACGTGGACGAGGTCCGTACCGTCTCCGAGGACGAGCTGTCGTCGGCGCTGCTGCTCTGCCTGGAGCGGGCCAAGCTGCTCGTCGAACCGGCCGGCGCGAGCCCGGTGGCGGCCCTCCTCGCCGACCCGAGGGCCTTCCAGGGGCCCGTGGTGGCGATCCTGTCGGGCGGGAACGTCGACCCGCTGCTCCTCCAGCGGATCCTGCGGCACGGCATGGCCGCCGGGGGCCGCTATCTGAGCCTGCGGCTGCGGGTGACGGACCGGCCGGGGGCGCTCGCGACCCTGCTCGCGGTCCTCACGGTGGTCGACGCGAACGTCCTCGACGTGAGCCACGTACGGACGGATCCGCGGCTGGGCCTCACGGAGGCGGAGGTCGAGCTGCACCTGGAGACGAAGGGCCCGGAGCACTGCCGGGAGGTGGAGGAGGCGCTGCGGGACGCGGGCTACACGATCCTCGGCTGACCCGGCTCCGCAGCGCCCGGTACCCCCGTACCCCAGCGTTGCGCCCGCCGCCCGGCCGACCCCGTACCCCCGTACCCCCGCGCCCCGCGTACCTCCGTATGCCTGCGCCACCGCCCCGCGCCCTGCGGCGCCCGTACGCGTCCACCGCCCCGCCCCGCCCCGCGCCCGGCCGCGCCCGTACCCCGCGCGCGTACGCGTCCACCGCCCCGCGCCCGTACCCCGCGCCCTACCCCCCCCGTACCCCGCCCCGCCCGCCCCGTCAGCGCGGCCGGTGGAGTCGGGCCGCGCGGGTGAGCTCGGCCGCCAGGCCGCCGAGCACGGCGCCCGCCACGACCAGGCCGAGGGGCCGGACGCCGCCCGCCACGACCGGGCCGCGCGGCCGCACGGGCCCCCGGCGGATCCGCGCCGCGGCGTGCGGCGCGGGCGCCGGGATCCCGGCGGTCGTCCGCGCGGCCGACTCGTGCGCGAGCGAGTGCTCCAGGCGGATCAGGAGCGGCCGGGGGTCCTCCCCGGAGGCCGCCGCGAACTGCTCGACCGCGATCCGCGTCGGTAACTGCTTCTGGTTCAGGAACCGTTCCCACGAGGATCGGCTGTAGTGCGTGCGCTGCGCGAGCTTGCCGTAGCTGAGCTCCGCGGCGCACTTGATCCGCCGCATCTCGGCCGTCAGCTCCTCCCAGGGCGCCGCCTCGCATCCCGAGCAGCCCCGGCCACCGTTCGCCGCCATCCTGGATCCCCCGATCACTCGTCCTCCTCACCGGCGGTCACAGCCTCGCGCGCGGGCCCAACGGCCCACCAACGAACCACCAACGGGGGAGCGGACGCGGTGGCCGGATGCCACTGTCCCGGCGCCCTCCCGCGTCCCTGGGACGCGACCCGCCCACCATGCGAAACCCCGTCCCGAATCGGCCGTTCCGGACCTACGATGCGACCGTCGGATCATCTCCCCAGTGGCTGGTGAACGACTCTGGGGGGATGGTCGCCGTGCGCTTCGGGCTGCTGGGTTCGTTCGTCGTGGAGGATGTCGGGGGTACGCCCCGGCAGGTCGGGACACCGAAGGCGCGGGCCCTGCTGGCCGTGCTGCTGCTGCGGGCCAACGCCCCGGTGTCCTGGGACACCGTGAAGACCGCGATCTGGGGGGAGTCCGTTCCGGCCACCGCCCGCGCCTCGCTCCACAACCACGTCGCCCGCCTCCGGCGCGACCTCGACCCGGGCTGCGACGGGGCGGCGGAGGACCAGGGGATCGACGCGCCGGAGTCCCGGATCCAGGTCACCCCGGCCGGCTTCCGGCTGCGGGTCCTGGACGACGAGCTGGACGTCACCCGCTTCGACCGGTACATCTCCCGGGCGCGGACCGCGCGGCTCGCCGAGGACTGGACGGCGGTCGAGGAGCTGACGGGCGCGGCGCTCGCCCTGTGGCGGGGTGCGCCGCTCTCCGACGTACCCCTGCCCGACAGCGAACGGGAACCGTTCGTCAGGCGCCTGGAGGAGGCCAGGCTCCAGGTCCTGGAGTGGCGCTACGAGGCCGATCTGCACCTGGGCCGCCACCAGGGCATCGCCGCCGAACTCGCCGCACTGGTCGCGGCCCACCCGCTGCGCGAGACGTTCGTCGGCCAGCTGATGCTGGCCCTCCACCGCAGCGGCCGGCCGGCCGACGCGCTCCTCGCCTACGACACCGCCCGCCGGACGATCCGCGGGGAGCTGGGCGTCGACCCCGAGCCGGGTCTCGTCGAACTGCACCGCCGCATCCTGACGCTCGACCCGGCGCTCACCGCACCGCAGGCCCCCGCGGAACCCCTTCCACTGCCGAGCCCGTCCCACCCCGTACGCACCGACGCGGACCCGCCCGCCGACACCCACCCCGTCCCGCACCAACTCCCCTCCTCGCCCGCCGACTTCACCGGCAGGGAGCAGGAGCTGGACCGTATCGTCGGAGAGCTGACCGCGACCGACCGCCCCGGCGGGGCGACGGTCCTCGTCCACCGGGTCTCCGGCAGCGGCGGCATGGGCAAGACGACGCTGATGGTGCGGGCGGCGCACCAGATCCGCGAGCGCTTCCCCGACGGCCAGATCTTCCTCGACCTGGGCGGCATGACGACGATGCCCATGTCCCCGGAGAACGCCCTCGGGCTGCTGCTCCGCACGCTCGGCGCGGCACCGGAGGAGGTGCCCGGCGGCCTCCAGGCCCGCAGCGCGCTGTTCCGCAGCCTGATCGCCGGCCGGCGGATGCTGATCCTCCTGGACGACGCGGGCGACGCGGCCCAGATACGGCCGCTGCTGCCGGGCGCGGCGGGCAGCGCCGTCCTGGTGACCAGCCGCCGCAGGCTGGTCAGCTTCCCGGGCGTACGGATCGACCTCGGCGCGCTGCCCGACGACGCGGCCCACCGGCTCCTCGCGTCGATCGTCGGCGAGGACCGGGTCGCGGCCCGGCCGGCCGCCACCGAGGAGGTGCTGCGCGCCTGCGGCGGAATGCCGCTGGCGCTGCGCCTCGCCGGGTCCCGCCTCGCCGCGCGCCCCGCCTGGTCGGTCCAGGACCTGGCCCAGCGGCTCACCAGCCACGGGCGGGTCCTGCGGGAGCTGTACGCCGACGACCTGCACGTCCGCACGGCGCTCCAGATGAGTTACGAACTCCTCCTCCAGGAGTCCACGGCGCGCACCGGCCCCGCGCGGGCGTTCCGGCTGCTCGGCCTGATGCCGAGCGTGGCGTTCGGCACCGAGGCCGCCGCGGCCCTGCTCGACTGCGACGAGATGTCCGTCGAGGACTGGCTGGAGGCGCTCGTCGACGCCCACCTCCTGGAGTCCCCCGCGCCGGGCCGCTACCAGTTCCACTGCCTGCTCCAGGAGCTCGCCAGGGAGCTGGCCGAGGAGACGGACACCGCGGAGGAGCGCACGCGGGCCGTCGAGCGCCTCGTCCTGTGGTGCCTGCGCGGCGCCGACGCGGCCACCGCGCGCCTGGCGCCCTCCGCCCGTCGCGTGCCCCTGGGCCCCGATCCGCGGCGGCCCGTCACCTTCGCCGGCTACGACGAGGCGTACGGCTGGTCCGAGCGGGAACACGACGTGCTGGTCGCCGCCGTGAGCCTGGCCCACGAGACCGGCCTGTACGCGCAGTCCTGGAGTCTCGCGGCCTCCCTCTGGGCGTACGTCAGGCTCGGCCGCAACGACGACTGGCTGTCCACGCACACCGTCGGCCTCGCGGCGGCCCGGGCCCTCGGGGACAAGCGGGCCGAGGCGTGGATGCTGAACGGCATCGGGAACCAGATCCAGCAGGCCGGCCGCCCCGCCGAGGCGATCACGTACTTCCGCCGGGCGCTGCGCCTCCACGAGGGGGTGCGGGGCCGGGACGCCGAGCTGTCCTCCGTCTTCAACAACATCGGCACGTGCTTCACCGACCTCGGCGACCACGAGCCCGCGCTCCACCACTACCGGGAATCCCTCGCCTGGGATCCGAAGAGCTGCGCCACGCTGAACAACACGGCGCACGCGCTGTCCCACCTGGGCCGCCACGACGAGGCCCTCGACGTGCTCGACCGGGCGGAGGAGATCCAGCGCGCGACGCACGACCGCGTCAGCCTCGCGATCGGTCTGCGGGTCAGGGGCGGCGTCCTGCGCGCGGCGGGCCGCCCGGCGGAGGCGGTCGAGGCGTACCGGCGCGCGCTCGCCCTCCAGCGGCTCGGCGGGGACCAGCACAGCGAGGCCGTCTCGCTCATGGGGCTCGGGGACGCCCTCGCCGACCTCGGGGACAAGACCGGGGCGGAGAGCTGCTGGGGGAAGGCGCTCCGCTGGATGGAACGCCTCGGCGACCAGGGCAGGACCGTGGAGCTGCGGAAGCGCCTGGAGGGGGCCGCGACCCCGTGATCGTGTGGCGTGGATCACTTATTCACTGGGCGGGGCCCGCCCGGTAAATCTAGGATCGGTAGGAAACGCCCGAATCTCCCTGGGAGAATCCACATGCCAGGCGCGATCTACGCCGAGGGTCTGGTGAAGACCTTCGGCGACGTACGAGCTCTGGACGGCGTCGACCTCGACGTACCGGAGGGCACTGTCCTGGGCCTCCTCGGTCCGAACGGCGCGGGGAAGACCACCACCGTGCGCATCCTCACGACGCTCCTCCAGCCCGACAGCGGCAGGGCCGTCGTCGCCGGAATCGACGTCCTCAAACATCCCGAACAGGTCCGCCGCTCGATCGGCCTCTCCGGCCAGTTCGCCGCGGTCGACGAATACCTCACCGGCCGCGAGAACCTCCAGATGGTCGGCCAGCTGTACCAGATGAAGGCGAAGGCGGCGAAGGTACGGGCCGACGAGCTCCTCGAACGGTTCCGGCTCGCCGACGCCGCCGACCGCACCGCCAAGACGTACTCCGGCGGCATGCGGCGGCGCCTCGACCTCGCGGCGGCCCTCGTCGTCTCCCCGCCGGTCATGTTCATGGACGAACCGACGACCGGCCTCGACCCCCGGAACCGGCAGGCGCTGTGGGAGGTCATCAAGGAGCTCGTCGCGGGCGGGACGACGCTGCTCCTCACCACCCAGTACCTGGAGGAGGCCGACCACCTCGCCCACGACATCTGCGTCGTCGACCAGGGCAAGGTCATCGCGCGCGGCACCTCCGACCAGCTCAAGGCCCAGACGGGCGGCGAGCGCGTCGAGGTCGTCGTCCACGAACCCGGCATGATCGCGGGCGCCCGCGACGTCCTCGGCCGCTACGGCATCGCGGGCCGGGGCCAGGGCGAGGTCTCCGTGGAGGAACACACCCGCAAGCTCACCGTCCCCGTCTCCGGCGGTGCCAAGCTGCTCGCCGAGGTCATCCGCGACCTGGACGCCGTCGGCGTCGAGATCGACGACATCGGCCTGCGCCGCCCCACCCTCGACGACGTCTTCATCTCCCTGACCGGCCACGCGGCCGCGCTGACGGAGGAGGAGAACGGCGGATCGCCCCCGCAGAACGGCAAGGACGGCCAGGGCGGCAAGGACGGCAAGGACGGCCAGGGCGGACGCGACGGACGCGGCCGTGACCGGACGAAGGAGACGGCCACGTGAGCACCGTGAACGACTCCCTGGTCATCGCCCGCCGCAACCTGATCCGCATGACCCGGATCCCCGAGATGATCCTGTTCGGGCTGATCCAGCCGGTGATGTTCGTGATCCTCTTCACGTACGTCTTCGGCGGCTCCATGAGCATCGGCGGCAGCACCGACCCGGACGTCTACAAGAACTTCCTGATGGCGGGCATCTTCGCGCAGACCGTCACCTTCGCCACGGCCGGCGCGGGCGCGGGCATCGCGGACGACATGCACAAGGGCCTCATCGACCGCTTCCGCTCCCTGCCGATGGCCCGGGGCGCGGTCCTCACCGGCCGCACCCTCGCCGACCTCTGCCAGACGGCGCTGACCCTGTTCGTCCTCGCGATCGTCGCGCTGCTCATCGGCTGGCGCCCGGGGTACGCGGCACCGACCAACTTCGGCAAGGTCATGGCCGGCTTCGCCCTGCTGCTCCTCCTCGGCTACGCCTTCACCTGGATCGGCGCCCTCATCGGCCTCTCGGTCCGCACCCCGGAGGCGGCGACGTCCGGCGGCCTCATCTGGCTCTTCCCGGTCACGTTCATCTCGAACGCGTTCGTGGACTCCAGCCAGATGCCGTCCTGGCTCCAGCCCATCGCCGAATGGAACCCCTTCAGCGCCACCGTGCAGGCCTGCCGCAAACTCTTCGGCGACCCGGGCGTCTCCCCGTCCGACGCCTGGCCGATGCAGTACCCGGTGTGGGCGTCGCTGATCTACTCGATCCTGATCGTCGCGATCTTCCGTACGCTCTCGGTCCGCAAGTACCGCCGCGCGGACGGCTAGGAGAGCGGATCAGGGCAGATATCCGGAGACGACGAGGCCGTCGGGGAGGGCGAGGAACACCGCCCCTCCGGCGGCCAGCGCGTCTCCGGCGGCCTGCACTCTCGGGAAGTCGTCAGGCGGGTTGAGGCGGTAGTCCTCCCTGCCGTTGTCGTCGTCAGGACCGGAGGCCGGATAGGAGACGACGCTCTCCGTGCCCGCGACCACGACCCGATCGCCCGCGAGATAGACACGCTGCCCGGAGTCCGCCCACGCCCGCCACTTCTGGCGGCCGCTCTCCAGGTCGTACGTGACGACCTGGTCGCCCGCGTCGATGACGGCGACGAGCCCGTCCGCGCTCACCGCGGGCCCGGCCGAGACCTGGCTGCCGATCGTGCGGCGCAGCGCGAGCGTCGCGGGGTCGAGGACGCCGACGGTGCCGTCCTGCCGGCCCGAGCACAGCACGCTGCCGCTCTTCTCGTGGACGGTGAAGCCGCCGCAGGCCTCCGTGCCCCGCGCCGTCTCCTTGCCGGTACGGGCATCCAGGGCCACCGGCACGTTGCCGAGCGGGACGAACACCCGTCCGGCCGCCGCGACCGGCTCCTCCGGCAGGGCGTCGAGCGGCGTCCGCCACAGCTTCTTGCCGTCGCCGAGTCGGACGGCGGTCACGAGCCCCGTCCGCTCGTCGCGCGTGTTGACGTACGTGGAGTAGAGGACCCCGTCCAGCAGGTCGGTGCCCTTCACGGCCCACTCCGCCCCGGGCCCCGGGATCCGGCGCCGCTCCTTGCCGTTCAGGAGCCCGTACGCGACGACCCCGTCCGGCCCCGTCACATACGCGGTGTCGCTGACGACCGCCGGGTACTGGGCCCCGCTGCGCAGCCCCTCGCCCCGGCCCAGCACCTTCCACCGCTGCTTGCCGTCCGCCGCGTTCAGCCCGGTGACCGCGCCGCCGGACCCGGGGCAGACCAGGACCTTCGGGGAGAGCGCGCAGGTGCCCGCGCCCGGCTCCACCTCGGTGGTCCACGGCGACCATCCGGCCGGGCGGTACGCGCGGTCCGTGCCGGCCGTGCCGAAGTCGTTGGTGTGGCCCTTGCCGCCGTACGGCAGGACGACCTGGCTCAGCGTCCGCGGAGCCGGGGCCTCCGACGTACCGGGGGCCGTACTCGGCGGCCCCGCGACCCCACCGTCCGCACTCCCCGTCCCGTCGGTCCGGTTGAGCAGCACCACGCCCACCGTCGCGAGCACGGCCACCGCCACCGCGCCCGCCACGACCGCACCCCACGGCCGCCGGCGAGGCGCGGCAGGGGCGGTGACCGGCGCCGGCGGCCGGTCCGTCATCGCCGTGGGGGAGTACGGAACGACCGGACCGAGCGTCGGCAGGTCCGCCACGCCCGCACCCGAGGACGCCGCCTCCCCGACGCTCCGCGCCGCCTCTCCGTATGAGGCGAGCAGTGACAACACCCCACCGGGCCAAGGGAAGACGGCCGGAGCACCTCCGCCGCCGAGCAGCTCCGCCAGCTCCCCCGCCGAGGGCCGCTCCGCCGGATCGAGTCGCAGGCAGCGCTCGACCACCGGCCGCAACTCCTCCGGGACCCCGGACAGTTCGGCGTCGGCGCGCGTGATCCGGTAGATCACCGCGGCCATCTCGTCGTCGTGGAACGGCCCTCGGCCGCTCGCCGCGAACGCGAGCACCGCACCCAAGCAGAACACGTCCGACGCGGTCACCACCGCCCGGCTCCCCACCAGGTGCTCCGGCGACATGAACCCGGGGGAGCCGACCACGAGCCCGGTCGAGGTCAGCGCCGTCGCCTCGAAGGCCTGGGCGATGCCGAAGTCGATCAGCTTCGGCCCGGCCGCGCCGAGCAGCACGTTCGCCGGCTTGAGGTCCCGGTGCAGCACCTTCACCCGGTGCACCTCCGCCAGGGCCGTGGCGAGCGCGACCCCGAGGGCCCGCACGGCCGCGACGGGCAGCGCCCCCGACCGTACGACGGCCTCGGCGAGGGAGGGCCCCGGCACGTACTCCGTCGCCAGCCACGGCGAGGGCGCGTCGGCGTCGGCGTCCACGAGCCGCGCCACCCCCGGCCCGTCGACGGTCCGCGCCGCCGCGATCTCCCGCCGGAACCGGGTCCGGAAGTCCCCGTCGACCTCCAGGTCCTCCCGCACGGTCTTCACGGCGACCATCCGGTACGGATCGGCCGTCGGCGCGTCGGCCCGGCAGGCGAGATGCACCTCGCCCATGCCGCCCGCACCGATCCGGGCCAGCAGCCGGTAGGGCCCGACGAGCCGCGGGGGCTGCCCCGAGGGCAGAGCTTCCAGCACCGAACAGGTCCTTTCAGGACGTCACTTGAACGGAGTCACTTGAACGGGTCACTTGAGTGAGGTCACGTGAGCGGGTCACTTGAGCGGCGTCACTTGGGGAGTTCGACCGACGCGACGGCGCCCTTGTCGAAGACGACGTACGCGATCCCGCCCACCGGCAGGACCTCCGGCTGCCGGATCTGCGCGGCCGAGAACGTGCCCCAGTTCGGGTCGTAGTCCTCCTCCTCGGCGCGCGCCCCCGGCGCCCCCGGCAGCGCCGTGACCTTGAGACCGCCGGGCGTGCCGTCGGCGCCGAGCCGCACGGTGTAGAGCGAGGAGTAGTCGGCGTACACGGCCTGGTCGCCGGCGAGCAGCGGCGCGGACCAGTTCTGGGCCAGGCCGGCCGGAGCCGCCTCGGCCGGGAAGGAGGCGAGCGTCTCGCCGGTGCGCGGATCGAGGATCCGCAGGCCCTTGTCCCAGGCCGCGACGGACCGCGGACCGATCGCCGTGGGGACGGTCCTGCCGAGTGCGCCGGGAAGCGACGCCTTCGTGGCGAGGGTGCGGGCGTCGAGCAGATGCAGGTCGGCCTTCTGGCCGGTGTTGGCGCCGTGCGTGATGTCGGCGCAGTACGCCGACGCGCCGAGCACCCGGACTTCCTCGCAGTCCTTGGCGTCCGGGTCGACCTGCCCGAGCTGGGTGCCCTTCCTGCCGTCGTACGCGACGAGCCCGCCCTGGCTGAGGCCGTAGACGATCCCCCGGGAGTAGGCGAGGGGCTCGTACGCCTTGCGCTCGGCCATGGAGATCTGCCCGTTGGTGAGCTCCTTCGACCAGAGCTGCTTCCCGTCGGCCAGGGAGAACGCGGTCAGGGCGGCCCGGACCCAGTTGACGTCCTGCGCCACCTCCGTCGCCGCGTAGACGATCCCGTCGGCGACGACGGGCCGCGTCGCGAAGAAGCCCTGCGGCCCCTGCGCGGGCTTCTCCCAGCGCACGGCGCCGGTGCGCGCGTCGCGCACCTGGAGGGACTGCGCGGCGACGAGGACCACGCTCCCGTCGTGGACGGTGGGGCGCGTGGCGCCACCGGCCGCGTGGGGGAACCCCTTGCCGGTCACGTAGGTCTCCGGCGGCGAGTTCTCGTCGCGCGGGACGTCCCACAGCTTCTTCCCGCTCGCCGGATCCAGCGCCTCGTACCGCCCGTCCGTCGTCCGGCAGACCAGCACCTTCTCGTTGGCCGAGCAGCCGAACGCCGGCGCGGTCAGCTTCGCCTTCCACGGCTTCCAGCCGGCCGGCCGCTGCGCCGCGTTCTGCGGGACGACCCCGGAGGCGTCGGCGAGTCCCCGGTCGTCCACGCCCGGGATGCGGGGCGCGGCGGGCGGGGCGGCCTTCGCGGGAGTCTTCGGTTTCTTCGCCTCGCCGTCCGGCCACAGCAGATACGTGCCGAGGCCCCCGGCCACGACCGCGAGCGCCAGGACGGCGGCGAGCACCCGCCCCCGCCGCCCCCGACGAGAAGGCGCGGGCGCGGTGGGAGCGGATACCGGTGCCTGCGTCGGTACGGAGTGCAGCCCGGGCACTCCGGACGTCACCACGGGCCCTCGCGGATCGACCGCCGGCGCGGGCGCGACCTCCAGGAGCGGCCCGCCCGAGGCGACGAGCTGGGCGAGCTCCGTCCCGTACTCGCCGATGTGGTCCCGTACGCCTTCCGGCCACGGGAAGCGGCTCCCCGCGTCCGCGCCGAGCAGCTCGGCGAGCTCGCCCGGCGTGGGCCGGTCCGCCGGATCCAGGGCCAGGCAGGCGGCGACGGTCCCGCGCAGCTCCTCCGGCACCCGGCTCAGGTCGGCCTCGGCCTGCGAGACCCGGTAGAGGACGGCGGCGAGGGGCCCGTCGCCGAAGGGGTCCTCGCCGGTCGCCGCGTAACAGAGGAGCGAGCCGAGGCAGAAGACGTCGGAGGCGGCGGACACGCGACGGGCCCCGGCCACGTGCTCGGGGGACATGAAGGCAGGGGTGCCGACCATCACTCCCGTCGCGGTCATGGTGGTGGCGGTGCTGCTGCGGGCGATGCCGAAGTCGATGAGGCGGGGGCCGTCGACGGAGAGCATGACGTTCCCGGGCTTGAGGTCCCGGTGCAGGACCCCGGTCCCGTGCAGGTCGGCGAGGGCGCGGGCGACCCCGGCGCCGACGGCGCGCACGGTGGCGACGGGCAGCGCGCCGCCGCGCCGCACGGCCTGGGAGAGGCTGGGCCCGGGGACGTACGCGGTGGCCAGCCAGGGCACCTCGGCGTCGGCGTCGCCGCCGACGGGTGCGGCGGCGTACGGGCTGGAGACGAGGGCGGCGACCCGGATCTCGCGCCGGAACCGGTCCCGGAAGGCGGGATCACCGGCGACGTCGCGCCGCACCGTCTTCAGGGCGACGAAGACCCCGTCCTGCGACGCGTCCCGTCCGTCCCGCGCGAGGAAGACCTCGCCCATGCCGCCGGCGCCGAGCCGCGCCAGCACCTCGTACGGTCCGATCTGTCGTGGTGTGCCCTCACGCAGCGGTCCCAGCACTGTGCCCATCCCCCCTGATGACGCAACGTCAGGCCGCATCATTGCATGTGCATGCAAGACAAAGGGCCGGACCCCGAGGGGTCCGGCCCGTCACCCGAAGCCGGGAAATGCGGTGGCTCAGACGCCGTACGGCCTGGCGCTGAGGATCTTCACCGTGGCCTTCTTGCCGTTCGGCAGCTCGTACTCGGCTTCGTCCCCGGCCTTCTTGCCGTTGACGCCGACGCCGAGCGGCGACTGCGGCGAGTAGGTCTCGATGTCGTCGCTCGCGTACTCGCGGGAGGCGAGCAGGAAGGTCGTCGTGTCGTCCTCGTCGCCGTCGAAGGCGATCGTCACGACCATGCCGGGCTCGACGACGCCGTCGTCCGCCGGGGCCTCGCCGACCTTGGCGTGCTCGAGCAGCTGGGTGAGCTGGCGGACCCGGAGCTCCTGCTTGCCCTGCTCCTCCTTGGCCGCGTGGTACCCGCCGTTCTCGCGCAGGTCTCCCTCTTCGCGCGCCGCCGCGATCTTGGTCGCGATTTCGGTACGCGCGGGACCAGACAGGTACTCAAGCTCTCCCTTGAGCTTGTCGTACGCCTCCTGGGTGAGCCAGGTGACGTTGTCGCTGGTCTGGGTCACAGGTGCTCCTCGTAGGTACTGGGAATACAAAGCATCGCCCTACACGGACAGCAGGTGCTTCCCGTGCGGGCGAAACCACGAGCCTAACAATGAGTGGCGAAAAGCGGGAGGACATACATCATCAAGATGGCGTCAGCCCAGGTCACGCTCGTGACCCGCCGGGACTCGTCACCCGGTCCCTACCCACCGCTACTGCGCCGTACACCCCACGAGCTCGGCACTCGTCGCGTGCGCGGTCGTACGGAGCGTGAAGACGCTGTCGACGCGGCCGGCGGGGTCGTCGACCCGCACGTCCTTGCGGGCCACCTCGGTGCCGTCCTCGGCCCGCGACCGCAGCGTGCAGACGCCCTTGACGCCCTCGTCCTTGCGGATCTCCAGGTGCACCTGCACCTCGGTGGGGCTCACCACGTCGAACTTGATCATCTCGGCGCTGATCTTGCTGTCGATGACGTAGTACCAGCCGAACCAGCCCAGCATGCCGAGGAAGAGGACACCCAGCACCGCTCCGGTGATCCTGAGCTTGCGGTCGGCCCGCTCGTCCGCGGAGCGCCCGTAGCGCCCTTCGGGCAGCTGCTCTCGCACCGCGCTCATGGTGGATCCTCTCGAAGCCGGGGGTGGCGGAATTTTCACTCCCCCGATTCCGTCACTATAGAAGCCTCCCTCCGCGTCGAATCACTGAGGATCGAGTCTTGACCGAGCAACTGCGACTGATGGCCGTGCACGCCCACCCCGACGACGAGTCGAGCAAGGGTGCGGCCACGATGGCCAAGTACGTGTCCGAGGGGGTGGACGTCATCGTGGTGACGTGCACGGGCGGCGAGCGCGGCTCGGTCCTCAACCCCCAGCTTCAGGGTGACGCCTACGTCGAGGCGAACATCCACGAGGTGCGCCGCAAGGAGATGGACGAGGCCCGCGAGATCCTCGGCGTCTCCCAGGAGTGGCTGGGATTCGTCGACTCGGGCCTGCCCGAGGGCGACCCGCTGCCCCCGCTCCCCGAGGGCTGCTTCGCCCTGGAGGACGTCGACACGGCGTCCGGCGAGCTGGTCCGCAAGATCCGCTCCTTCCGCCCGCAGGTCGTCACGACCTACGACGAGAACGGCGGCTACCCGCACCCCGACCACATCATGACCCACAAGATCACGATGGTGGCCTTCGACGGCGCGGCCGACGCCGAGAAGTTCCCGGAGGCCGAGTTCGGCCCCGTCTGGCAGCCCCTGAAGCTCTACTACAACCAGGGCTTCAACCGCCCCCGCACCACCGCCCTGCACGAGGCGCTGCTGGCCCGCGGCCTGGAGTCCCCCTACGGGGAGTGGCTGGAGCGCTGGAGCGAGTTCGAGCGGAAGGAGCGGACGCTGACCACCTTCGTGCCCTGCGCCGACTTCTTCGAGATCCGCGACAAGGCCCTGATCGCCCACCGCACCCAGATCGACCCCGACGGCGGCTGGTTCCGGGTCCCGATGGACATCCAGAAGGAGGTCTGGCCGACGGAGGAGTACGAGCTCAGCAAGGCGCTGGTCCCGACCTCCCTCCCCGAGGAAGATCTCTTCGCGGGCATCCGCGACAATGCCTAGCATGAGCGCACACCTGGCACTGACCCAGCTTGTCCCCTTCGCCGCCGAAGAGCTGGACAAGAACAAGGTGACCCCCGGCGTCCTCGGCTTCGTCGTCTTCGCGGTCCTGGCCGTCGCGGTCTGGCTGCTGATGAAGTCGATGAACCGCCACATGGGCAAGGTCGACTTCGAGGAAGCCCCGGAGACCGCCGCGGACACCCCGGCGGCCGCGTCCGGCGCCCCCGGCAAGTAGCGGACGACGCCCCCTGTCCCGTACCCCTGGCGGTACGGCACAGGGGGCGTCCACACGCCCGCCCCGTCCGGTGCCGCGTCGACGATCGGCCGGCTCCCGACAGAAGGTTCACGGACGGTGCCGTTCTCGTGGCGGCGCCCCGCCGGGAGCGGCCCCGGCTCGACGGGGGAGGGATCCCGCGCGGGGCCGCGGCGGCAGGGCAGGATGGGGGCCATGCCGAACCGACTGGCCCATGAGACCTCCCCGTACCTGCTTCAGCACGCCGACAACCCGGTCGACTGGTGGCCCTGGTCGGCCGAGGCCTTCGAGGAGGCCCGCCGCCGCGACGTCCCGGTGCTGCTCAGCGTCGGCTACAGCTCCTGCCACTGGTGCCACGTGATGGCGCACGAGTCCTTCGAGGACGAAGCCACCGCCGCCCTGGTCAACGAGCACTTCGTCGCGGTCAAGGTCGACCGCGAGGAGCGCCCCGACGTCGACGCGGTCTACATGGAGGCCGTCCAGGCCGCCACCGGCCAGGGCGGCTGGCCGATGACCGTCTTCCTCACCCCGGACGCCGCCCCCTTCTACTTCGGCACGTACTTCCCGCCGGAGCCCCGCCACGGCATGCCCTCCTTCCCCGACGTCCTGGAAGGCGTCCGCGGCGCCTGGGCCGACCGCCGCGACGAGGTCGGCGAGGTCGCCGACCGGATCGTCAAGGACCTCGCGGGCCGCTCCCTCGCCTACGGCGGCGACGGCGTCCCCGGCCAGGAGGAGCTCGCGCAGGCCCTCCTCGGCCTCGTCCGCGAGTACGACGCCACCCGCGGCGGCTTCGGCGGGGCCCCCAAGTTCCCGCCGTCGATGGCCCTGGAGTTCCTGCTCCGCCACCACGCCCGTACGGGCTCCGAGGGCGCCCTCCAGATGGCCGCGGACACCTGCGAGGCCATGGCCCGCGGCGGCATCTACGACCAGCTCGGCGGCGGCTTCGCCCGCTACGCCGTCGACCGCGCCTGGGTCGTGCCCCACTTCGAGAAGATGCTGTACGACAACGCCCTGCTCTGCCGGGTCTACGCCCACCTGTGGAGGGCCACCGGCAGCGACCTGGCCCGCCGGGTCGCCCTGGAGACCGCCGACTTCATGGTCCGCGAGCTGCGCACCCCCGAGGGCGGCTTCGCCTCCGCCCTCGACGCGGACTCGGACGACGGCACGGGCAAGCACGTCGAGGGCGCCTACTACGCCTGGACCCCCGAGCAGCTGACCGCCGTCCTCGGCCCGGAGGACGCCGCCCTCGCCGCCGCCCACTACGGCGTCACCGAGGACGGCACCTTCGAGCACGGCAGCTCGGTCCTCCAGCTCCCGCAGGAGGCCGGAGTCGCCGACGCCGGCCGGATCGCCTCGATCGCGGCCCGGCTCCTCGCCGCCCGCGAGGAGCGCGAGCGCCCCGGCCGCGACGACAAGGTCGTCGCCGCCTGGAACGGCCTCGCGATCGCCGCCCTCGCCGAGACCGGCGCGCTCCTCGACCGCCCCGACCTCGTCGAGCGCGCCACCGAGGCCGCCGACCTGCTCGTCCGCGTCCACATGGACGAGACCGCCCGCCTCACCCGGACGTCCAAGGACGGCCGGGCCGGCACCAACGACGGGGTCCTGGAGGACTACGCCGACGTCGCCGAGGGCTTCCTCGCCCTCGCCGCCGTCACCGGCGAGGGCGCCTGGCTCGACTTCGCCGGCTTCCTCCTGGACCTCGTCATCGACCGCTTCACCGGCGAGGGCGGGGCGCTGTACGACACCGCCCACGACGCCGAGGCCCTCATCCGCCGCCCGCAGGACCCCACGGACAACGCCGCTCCCTCGGGCTGGACCGCCGCCGCCGGAGCGCTCCTCTCCTACGCCGCCCACACCGGCTCGGACGCCCACCGCGCCGCCGCCGAGGGAGCCCTCGGCGTCGTCAAGGCCCTCGGCCCGCGCGCGCCCCGCTTCATCGGCTGGGGCCTGGCGGTCGCGGAGGCCCTCCTCGACGGGCCCCGCGAGATCGCCGTCGTGGGCGTCCCCGCCGACGCGGCCTTCCAGGAGCTGCGCCGTACCGCGCTCCTGGCCACCGCCCCCGGCGCGGTGGTCGCGACGGGCGCCCCCGACAGCGAGGAGTTCCCGCTGCTGAAGGACCGGCCGCTGGTGGCCGGCGGGGCCGCCGCGTACGTCTGCCGTCACTTCGTGTGCGAGGCCCCGGTCACCGACCCGGCGGAGCTCGCCGAGTCCGTGAAGGCCTCGCACTAAAGGGGACGGCCCCGCCACCCCTCCGAGGAGGGACGGCGGGGCCGCCTGCCGAGCGGCGTCGCTCAGCTGTTGCCGGCGCCGTTGCCGGACAGCACGGGGATGTCGCTGAGGATGTGCGACAGCGGCTCGTCACCCTTGGCCTGGGTGGAGTTCTCGGTGCACTGCTGGTTCTGCGGGGAGGACAGGACGTTGACGTCCTGGACCGCGATCGGGATGAGACCGATGAGCGAACCGGCGTTGACCTTGGCCGGGAGGCCGATGCACGGCTTGTTCAGGGAGCCCTGGACGAGCGCGAACTGCGGGCTCATGTTGCCGTACGTGGCGGAGTTGCCGAACTCCTGGTGGGCACCGTTGCCGCTGAGCGAGGTGGTGCCGCCGTCGTCGGCGATGGCGAGCGCCTGCCCGGCACCCGCCGCCGTCGCGCCGAGAACCGACGCGGCCACAGCAGCCGTAGCCAACAGCTTCTTCATGAGGTAAGGCCTTTCGGATACTGGCTCGTGCTGAGTGCCGAGCCGTGCTGATCAACTGGTCAGAGGCCCGGAGGTTCCGCGAAGTCCTCCGGACGGCCTACGGGCAGATGAGCGAGGAACCCGCGGCGGGCCGGTACGCGGCGGCCGAGACCGTGCTGGGCGCGACGTCCCCGGCGGCGGGCAGCGGCCGGTCCTCGCGCAGCCGCCGGAAGACCTCCGCGGCCCCTTCCTCGTCCCAGGCGAGCGTCGACCCGACACCCTCGACGGTCGGGTTGAAGCCCCGTACGGGCACGGTCGCGAACTCCGTACGGTCCGGGGGCAGGTCCCGCAGCCGGCCGGCGAGCGTCAGCAGCTCCGCCGTCGAGATCCCGCGTTCGGCCGCCGCCGTCCCGCGCAGCGTCGCGGCGAAGGCCTCCAGCCGCTCCGGGTCGTCGAGGACTCCCTCGCGGAGCTGCTCCAGGGTGTTGACGACGAAGTTCTGCTGCTTGTGGATCCGGCCGAAGTCCATCTGCCCGTCCGCCTTGCGCGAGCGGACGTACTGGAGCGCCTCGCCGCCCCCGACGCGCTTGGTCCCGGGCTGGAGGTCGATGCCGGTGGAGGGGTCCTTCAGCGGCTCGGCCGTGCAGATCGGCACCCCGCCGTCGACGCGGTCCACGGTGTCCATGAAGCGCCGGAAGTCGATCTCCAGGTAGCGGTGGACGGGGAGTCCGGTCATCGACTCGACGGTCTCCACGGCGAACGGGGAACCGCCCTCCGCCCAGGCACTGTTGATCTTCGCGGGGTGGGCGGCGTGCACCTTGCCGGTCCGCCGGTCGCGGTGGTCGGCGGGGAACGAGGTGAGCGAGTCGCGGGGCAGACTCACGACGTCGACCCGGTCGTTCGCCGCCGAGACGTGCACGAGCATCATCACGTCCGTGCAGTCGCATCCCGGACCACCCAGCCGGAAACGTTCCTTCTCCTCCGCGGTGACGCCCTTGCGGGTGTCGAGGCCGACGACCAGGAGGTTCAGTCCCCGCTCCGGGGACGGGAGTTCGCTCGGCGCGGCGGCGAGCGCTCCGGGAACGAGGGCGATGACGGCGGTGAGGGCAGCGGGAGCGAGCAGCAGCCGCCGTGTCCGCTTCGGGCGCGGGGAATTCATGCCCGCACGCTAATTCGACCCCGCTCGTACAGAGGTGCCCGACGCGACATGGGCCGAGCGAATCACTCTCCTGCGGCGCCTGTGTAATCCTGTGTAATGATGCGTGAATCGCAGCGGAAGGAGCGAAGATGGCGCCGGGTCCCGGGAAATGGGAACGGATGGCCTTCATTCCGAAGAGCCGATATGTGAGTGACCAGCCGACCGTCGACCGCACACCGTTCCCGGTCTATTCGGCACTGGTGACACAGTGGGTGCAGGCGGGGCGCACGGTACCGGGAATGCCGGACCGGGAATGGGAACGACTGATGGCCACCCCCGTCTGGCCGCGCCCGTAGCGCGTACGCACACGAAAGGGGCCGCCCTGGCAGGGCGGCCCCTCGTGCGTGC
This sequence comes from Streptomyces sp. NPDC056169, assembly GCF_042268445.1. NCBI lineage: Bacteria > Bacillati > Actinomycetota > Actinomycetes > Kitasatosporales > Streptomycetaceae > Streptomyces > Streptomyces sp. NPDC056169. Next base: position 239,532 of record NZ_JBHJUO010000007.1, read on the forward strand.
GCGGAACGTCAGTTGTTGCCGACGCCGTTGCCCGACAGGACCGGGATGTCGTCCAGGATGTGCGACAGAGCCTCGTCACCCTTGGCCTGGGTGGAGTTCTCGGTGCACTGCTGGTTCTGCGGGGAGGACAGGACGTTGATGTCCTGGACGGCGATCGGGATGGCGCCGATGAGCGAACCGGCGTTGACCTTCGCCGGGAGGCCGATGCACGGCTTGTTCAGGGAGCCCTGAACGAGCGCGAACTGCGGGCTCATGTTGCCGTACGTGGTGGAGTTTCCGTACTCCTGGTGGGCACCGTTGCCGCTGAGCGAGGTGGTGCCGCCGTCGTTGGCGATGGCGAGCGCCGGGGTCGCCATCGCGGCGGAGACGCCGACGATGGAGGCGGCTGCGGCCGCAGTGGCCATAACCTTCTTGATCACGGGAGTTCCCTTCTAGAACCGGCTCCGTGCAGGGAGCCCCCTGATCAACTGGCCCCGGACGCCGGGGTTCCGCTGTGTCACCCCCTTGGCGGAGCGCACGCGGCAGCGCGAAACGGGGGTGCCAGTCGAACGAGTGAAGGGCCGGAACCAAAGGCCCCGGCCGCAGTTGATCCCGTCGCATCAATCAGGTCGATTGGTGGGAACAGGAACGGAATCACCGTGATCAAGAAGATTATGGCGGCTGCGGCTGTGACGGCCTCTGTTGTCGGCGCTTCCGCTGCGGCGGCCTCTCCGGCGCTCGCCATCGCCAACGACGGCGGCACCACCTCGCTCAGCGGCAACGGCGCCCACCAGTCCTTCGGCAACTCCAAGACCGCCGGTGACATGAGCCCCCAGTTCTCGGCGATCCAGGGCTCGCTGAACAAGCTCTGCGTCGGTGCTCCGGTCAAGGGCAACGTGGGCTCCGTCGTCGGCGTCCTCGTCCCGGTCGCCGTCCAGGACATCAACGTCCTGTCCTCCCCGCAGAACCAGCAGTGCGCGGAGAACTCCACCCAGGCCAAGGGTGACGAGCCGCTGTCGCACATCGTCGAGGACATTCCGATCCTCTCCGGGAACGGCGCCTACAACGGCTGAGCCACACCGCGCTCGACAGGGCCGGAGGGAACGTCCGCGTTCCCTCCGGCCCTGTTTCGTGCGCGCAATGGAGTGAAAGAGACGACGTCGCCGTTGTTTCGGTTTCCTTTGTGACGCGTGTTCGTTGTGTGGTGTGCAGCGGAAATGCATTCCGCCAAGGAAAGGATCCAGACGCAATGAACTGTAAGAAGGCCGCGGCCGTCATCGCCGGTATCGTCATGGCCATGGGTGTGGCGTCGCCCGCCTTCGCGGACGCGGACGCGCACGGCGCGGCCATCGGTTCGCCGGGCGTCCTGTCCGGCAACGTCGTCCAGGTCCCGATCCACATCCCGATCAACGCCTGCGGCAACAGCATCAACGTCATCGGCGTGCTGAACCCCGCGTTCGGCAACTACTGCATCAACGCCTGAGTCCCAGCGGCACGCAGGCACAGGGGCCGGCCCCGGAGAGCACCCGCTCCCCGGGGCCGGCCCTCGCCTATGCCCCGACGGCGGCCCTCTCGCCCGTACGGGGCCGGCCCACCGTGCCGCGCCGGGCGCCCGACCGCAGCCGCTGCCGGACCCCCTTCACCAGCCGGCCCGCCGTGTACTCGGCGCCGAAGACGAACCGCATCGACGGCCCGTACGACGGGGCCGTCAGCAGCCCGGCGAGGAAGAGCCCCGGCCACGAGGACTCGAAGAGGCCGCCGACCTCAGGCGCGCCGACCGCGCCGACCGTCCGCAGCGCCCCGCGCAGCGCCGGATCGAGCATCCCCGCCCGCTCCAGGCTCGGGGTGAAACCGGTCGCCGCGACGACGTGGTCGGTCTCCAGGACCGTCGAACCCCCGGGCCCGTCGACCTCCAGCCGGAGCCGCTCGTCCCCGGTCACCGTCGCCGACGTGATCCGCTGCCCGAGCCGTACGTCCCCGACCGCCGCGAACCGCTCGCGCAGCCACCACGCGCCCGCCGGACCGAGCGCCGAGTCGAAGATCCGCTCACGGGTGGCGGCCGGCAGCCGCCGGAAGATCCCCGGGGTGTCCGCGTAGAGCTTGTTGTGCCAGCCGCAGCCGAGGCCCGTGTGCGGGGCGCGCACCGAGGGCCACAGGCCGCGGTCGAGGGCCGGCGGCAGGGTGTTCCAGTTCAGCCGGTCCGCGCGGGCGACGATCCGGACCGCGGCGGCGCCCTGCTCGGTGAGGAGCGCGGCCGTCTCCAGGGCGGCCTGGCCGGCGCCGACGACGGTCACGTCCTGCCCGGCGAAGCGGTCGAGAGCGCCGTGGTGGCTGGAGTGCGTGACGTACCGCCGGGGGAGGCCGCGCAGCGGTCCGGGGATCTCCGTGAAGGGCAGGACCCCGACGGCGAGCGCCACCGTCCGCGTACGGACCCACTCACCGTCCTCCGTCCGCAGTGCGAAGCCCCCGGCCGCGGGCCCGACCGAGGCGATCAGGCGCTCGTCGAGCGCGGGCACGGCCTGGCGGGCGAACCAGTCGCCGTAGGAGGCGAAGAAGCCGACCGGGAGCGGCACGCCGTGCTCGGCGCGGACGCCCCGCGTCACGGCGTACGCGTCGAGCCCGTACGCCCCTTCCGGGTCGGAGAGGTGGGAGGCCCAGGGCTCCGACTTGAGGAACATGCCCGCGGGCATGGCGTGCCAGGACTCCATCGAGCGGCCGAAGGTCCGCAGCTCCAGACCGCGGGCCGCCGCGTGCGCGGCCACGGACAGACCGTAGGGTCCGGCCCCGACGACCACCAGGTCGTACATCGACTTCGACATCGTGCCTTCCGCCTTCATCGTTCTCATCGTGGGGTGAGCTGGTCGGGGGTGGTGCGGGCCGGCGTCGGTACGGCGGCCGGGCGCCGGGCCCGGCCGGCCCCGAGCCGCCGGGCCACCGCGCCGACGGCCTTGCGCAGGAGGTGCGCGAGCCAGGCGAGCCCCATCGCGAGCGCCGGCGCCGGGTCGTCGGCCGCGAACCAGGCGTACTCGGTCCACCCTTGCCGGGCACCACCGGGCTCGGCCGCGTACCGGGGGCGCGGGGAGGTGGCGAGGGAGAGCGCCGCGTAGTTCTCGACGACGAACCGGCGGCCGTACGCCGGGGAGTGCGGCGGCACCGGACGGCCGGTCAGGTCCAGGTGCGCCGCCCGGACGACGTCCAGCCCCTCGGCGTCGGCGAAGAGCCGGAACTGCGCGCCGGGCCGGGGGTTGAAGTCGAGCAGGTGGTACGCGCCCGTCGCCGGGTCGAGCCGGAAGTCCAGGTCGCACACGCCCCGGTAGTCCAGCGCGTCGAGCAGCTCGCGGGCCGTCCGGTCCACGGCCGGGTTCGCCGTCCAGCGGCCCACTGCGGTGAGCCCGGCCCCGTCGGGCCAGGAGCGCTCCTTGCGCCCGGTGGCCCCCGTCGCGCAGCGGCCCGCGGAGTCCACGTACCCGTGGAAGAACCAGTCCAGGTCCCGGCCCGCCGGCAGGAGTTCCTGGAGCAGCAGCCGGCTGCCGGCCTCCGGAGTGCGGCCGTACAACTCCCGCACCTCCGCGAGCGACCGCACGATCGAGGTGCTCCGCAGCCCGCTGCCGGCCGGCAGCAGCCAGGGCCTGCTCCACTTGACGACCACCGGGAGCCCGATCGACCAGGCCATGGCGGCGGCCTCGTCGGCGTCGGCGGGGAGTTCGGTCCGCGGATGGGGCAGGCCGAGCACCGCGCAGGTCCTGGCGAGCGCGGCCTTGTCCGCGACCCGCAGGAGCTGCTCCCCGGTCTGCTCGGGCAGCAGGAAGCGCGGGGCGAGCTCGGCGCGCCGGCGGGCCAGGGCGAGGGCGCTGACATCGTCCAGGGGGAGGGCGAGCACGGGATGTGAGGCCCCGTCGGGTGCCCGCCCGTCGCTGCCGTGGCTGATCTCGTCGGCGAGTCGGACCAGCAGTTCCGTGAGCGCGGCGGAGGACGGCGTGGGCGGGCCCGTACGGGCCGAGCGGAGATAGCGGGACCGGGTGACCGGACTGGTGCTCGATTCGATGACGGCATGGACCGGAATTCCCGCTCGTCCCAGCGATCGGGCGGCGCCGAGAGTGCCGTGATGGAAGGGGTTCCGGTCGAGCCGCACAAGGACGGTGGGGACGCGGGTGTCGAAACTCTGTCGGCGCGGCACGGCATGCCCTTCCTCTCGGGTGCCCCAACTGGGCGATGAAATCCTCTAATGGACTACTGATCAGAGGGAAGTCGAGTTCACGGTCGGCTCATTAGGAATACTTTCGGAGCATCGGATTGACGGATCATCAAAAAGCGAGCGACGTTAAGGAGCGGCCATGGCAGCTGCACGCCGGAGAACATCGAGAGCGTGGCTGGGGGTGTTCACCGCCGGGCTCCTCGCCTCGGGTTCGGTCGTCCTGTCGTCCCCCGCCCACGCCACCGACTCCGTAACGACGAAGGACCCCGGACCGACTCTCTCCAGTGCCATGGGAGCCTTCCTCCAATCGGGCGCGCTCGGGGTCGCCCGCATCGGACAGCTCGAACGCTGGCTCGGCGGTCGCGAGCTGCGCGTCGGTCACACCTACCTGCCGGGCGACCTCTGGAAGAACATCGAGGGCCCGCCCGGCTTCCTCGACGCCTGGGCGGACTGGCGCAACGAGAAGGACGACCGGCTCTTCGTCCTCAACGTCCCCATGCTGGAGCGGAACGAGGCCGGCGTCTCCGACTACGAGGTCCGCCGCCAGCTCCAGCTCGGCGCCGCCGGGTACTACGACCACCACTTCACGACGCTCGCCGAGCGGCTCGTCGCGCTCCGGGCGACCGACACCGTCATCGTCCTCGGCTGGGAGATGAACGGCACGACGTACACCCACCGGTGCGCGCCGGACCCCACGGCGTGGAAGAAGTACTGGACCCGCATCGTCACCGCGATGCGTTCCGTGCCGGGGCAGAAGTTCCGCTTCGACTTCAACCCGAGCCGGGGCCGGGACGCCGTTCCGTGGACCGAGTGCTACCCGGGCGACGACGTCGTCGACATCATCGGCATGGATTCGTACGACCAGCCGCCGGGAATGAGCTTCGACGAACACGTGAGCGAGCCGTACGGGCTGCAGAAGCAGGTCGACTTCGCCGCGGAGCACGGAAAGCAGATCTCCTATCCCGAATGGGGGCTCTTCCGTAACGGCGACAATCCCGTGTACATGCGGCGCATGCTGGACTGGATGAAGCAGCACAAGCCGCTGTACCACACCATCACGGATTACTGTCCGCACGGCGTATGGCAGTGCGACGACAATCCGCAGTCGTCGCTGGTGTTCCGGCAGATGCTGTTCGGGACGGAACCGGAGATCCCCGAGATCCCGGAGATTCCCGAAATCCCGGTGGATCCGGTGGATCCGGTCGATCCGGTCGATCCGGTGGACCCGGTGGACCCGGTGGACCCGGTGGACCCGGTCGATCCGGTCGATCCGGTGGACCCGGTGGACCCGGTGGACCCGGTGGACCCGGTCGATCCGGTGGACCCGGTGGACCCGGTGGACCCGGTCGACCCGACGGACCCTGTCGAGCCGACAGACCCGACGGTTCCGGTGCCGAAGCCGGAGCCCAAGCCCGAGCCGAAGCCGGAGCCCAAGCCGGAACCGAAGCCGGAACCGAAGCCCGAGCCCAAGCCGGAGCCCAAGCCCGAGCCGAAGCCGGAACCGAAGCCCGAGCCGAAGCCGGAACCCAAGCCCGAACCCAAGCCCGAACCCAAGCCCGAACCCAAGCCCGAGCCGAAGCCGGAGCCCAAGCCCGAGCCGAAGCCGGAACCCAAGCCGGAACCGAAGCCGGAACCCAAGCCCGAGCCCAAGCCGGAGCCGAAGCCCGAGCCCGACTGTTGGACCGTGAACCTCGGTTCGTGGGTCGAGAGTTGGATCGGTGGGCCCGTCTGCGTCCCGAAGGACTCCTGGAAGGACGAGGTCGACCTCGACTGGAAGGACGCGCTGGAGGGCGTCTGGCCCTTCTGACCGGTCCGGGCCGGATCCGGGCGGCGGCGGTGGAGATCAACCGCCGCCGTTCGGCGTCCGGCCGGGGAGCCGGGCGATCGCCCGTCCCACCCAGGCCCGTTCCCGGGCCTGGCGGGCCGCCCAGCGGCGGCCGTCGGCGGCGCCCGCGCGCAGCCACAGGAGCGGTGCCGTACGCCGGCCGGCGAGCATCAGCCGCTGGTTGCGGACGGCCTCGGGGCGCCAGTGCTGCTTGTACGCCTCGGTGCCGCGCAGCATGCTCAGCGTGGCCCGCCCGCCGGTGCTGGTCTCGCGGGCCCCGTGGCGGAGGAGCATCGTCGCCACGTCGACCTTGCGGGCCCGCAGCGCCGGGTCTGCGCCGTACAGATAGCCGCCGGCCAGCCGGGGGGACATCAGGGTCAGGTCGGCGGCCACCACGTCCCCGGCGAGCCGGAACTCGGTGACCATCGCGTCCCCGCGCTCCACCATGGGCCGCACGGCCCGTGTGAGGTGCTGGGCGAAGCGCCGGCTGGTGTGCTCGGCGGTCACCCCCCGTCCCTGCCACTGGAGCTGATGGAGCTTCAGGAGCCGGTCGAGGGCGGCCGGGACCTCCTCGCCGGTGACGACGTGCGAGTCGATCCCGAGGGCGTCGAGCTTGCGGAGCTTGGCGCGGACCCGCTGGGCCTTCCCGGAGGGGATCCGTTCGAGGAGCCCCTCCATGGGGACGGCAGGCAGCTCCAGGCAGAGCGAGTCGGGCAGCCGTCGGCGCGGCCCGCGCCAGCGGGCGAAGACCCGCTCGCTGGCCGCCCCGGGCCGCACCTCCCGCAGGTCGATCACCGCGCCCCGAGCCGCCCGGGCGAGCGCCCGGGCCAGGGCGGGCGCCGCCTCCGGGCAGTCGTCGTCGAGGAGCACGTCCGTGAAGTCGGTGATCGTGCCGCCGAGCTGGGTGAGGACGGGCAGCGGCCCGCCGGTCCGCATCAGGGGCGCGGCGGCGACGAGTTCGCCGCCCTCCCGTCGTACGAGCACCACCCGCAGCGCACCGGGGCGGCCGTACGAGAGCCACCAGGAGTGCAGCCAGGAGTGGGACTGGAAGGGGGTGGCGGAGGAGCAGCGCCCGTACAGCGCCGTCCACTCGGCCGCCAGCCGCCCGAACCGCTCCTCGTCACGGCAGATCTCGGTCCGCAGGGTTCTCGGGGTCACACCGCCTCCGGTTCCGGCTGGTGCGAGGCGACCGCGGGGGCGGGCACGGCGGGCGCGACGGCGGGCGTCGGGGACGAGGCCGTGGCGGGTGCGGCGGGCTGCCGGGAGTGCCGGGCCTCGCCGCGCGCGGCCGGGCGCTTCGGGCGGACGAGGAGGACCAGGCCGCCGAGGAGCCCGCCCGCACAGCCGCCGACGAGCGCGGAGAGCGGCGCGGACGGGGAGACCGGGGCGACCGGCTTGGTGGCGCGCGAGAACTGGACGACCTTGACGCCCGTGCTGCCCGCGACGTGCGTGCTGTTGAGGACGAGCGCGCGGGCCACCCCGTCGGCCATGGAGACGGCCTTCGCGGGCTTCTCGGCCCGGGCGGTGATCGAGATCATCGGCGCGTCCGGGGAGGTCGCGGCCTGCACGCTCTTGCGCAGGGTGTCGGCGGTGACGCCCGCCCACACCTGGGCGTCGCCGGTCACCGCGATGTCGGTGGCGACCCGCCCGTAGGCCTGGGCGAAGCCGAGCGCCGCCGCCGGGTCGGACTTCTCGGCCGGTACGACGATGACGTAGCTGACCGCCGCGTACTGCGGGGTCTTGAGCGCTCCGTATCCGCCGCCGAGGACCGCCCCGGCGAGGACGGCGGCGGGGAGGACGGCCCAGCGGCCCGGGCGGCGGAGGCCGGCGGGCGGGAAGGCACGGGGTGGGGTGGTGGTGTTCATCGTGCGGGCTCTCTCACTTCGCGGGGGACGGGGTGCCGTGGACGGCCTGGTCGTAGAGGGACATCAACTGCCCTGCGCTCTGCGTGATGTCGTAGCGGCGGGCGGCCGCCGGCTGCGGGAGCCGGGCGAGCCGGGCGCTCCGGATGCCGCGCAGCGCGGAGATCAGCTCGGGCACGGACTCGCCGATCCGGCGCGCGCCCGGGGCCGCGTCCGGGGGCAGGTCGTCGATCGCGGGGCAGGCCACGTACAGCACGGGAAGGCCCGCGGCCAGCGCCTCGACGACCGCGAGCCCGAAGGTCTCGTCGGGGGAGGTGGACACGAAGACGTCCATGGCGGAGAGGAGTTCGGGCAGCGAGGGCCCGAGCGAGGCGACGGACGGCGGGTCCTCGCAGGCCCCGGCGAGCAGCACCCGGTCGGCGGCCCCGCACTCCCGGGCGATCCGCAGCAGCTCCTCGCGGTGCTCGCCCTCGCCGACGAGGAGCAGCCGGGCCTCCGGCACGGAGGCCACGGCGCGGACGAGCCGGTCGAACCGTTTCCCCGGCGCGAGCCGCCCCACCCCGCCGACGACGTACGCGTCCTCGGGGATGCCGAGGACGCCCCGGGTGAGGCGGCGGGCGCGGGCGTCGAAGGAGAAGCGGCCGGTCTCGATGCCGTTGGGCACCACCTGGATGCGGTCCGGGGGCACCCCCCAGTCGGCGAGCCGGCGGGCCACGCTGGGCGAGACGGCGACCGTGGACGTGCCGAGCCGCTCCGACGCCAGGTACAGGGCGCGGGTGCCCGCGGAGAGCGGGCGGCCCTCGATCTGGGCCTCGCCGAGCGAGTGCTCGGTGGCGATGACCCGGCGGACCCCGGCGAGCCGGGCGGCGAGCCTGCCGTACACGCACGCCCGGTAGAGGTGGGTGTGGACGAGGTCGTAGCGGCCCTGGCGGACGATCCGCGCGAGGCGGGGGAGCGCGCCGAGGTCGCGGTTGCCGGCCATGCCCAGGTGGGTGACGGGGGTGCCGTCGGCCTCGATGCCCGCGGCGACCGCGCCGGGGTTGGTGAGGGTGACGACCCCGTGCTGGACGGGGAGGTGGCGCAGCAGGAGCCGCAGCTGCTGCTCGGCGCCGCCGATGCCGAGCCCGGTGATGACGTGCAGGACCCTCATGGCGCACCGACCGCGGCGGGTCCGGCCTGGGCCTGCGAGGGGAACACGTCGACGGGGTGGCGGCGGCGCAGCGGGTGCAGGACGCGCTTGGCGGTGAGCCGCCAGGAGGTGTCGTCCTCGCCGATGTGGACGCGGGGCAGGGCGTACGCGCCGGTGTGCGGGCCCGGGTCGATCGCGCAGGCGTGGCGGTAGCCGGCCTTCCGCACGGCGTGGATCACGCGCGGGTCGACCTTCCCGTACGGGTAGCAGAAGCCGTCCACGGTGTCGCCGGTGATCTCCTCCAGGAGCTCCCGGCTGCGCCGGGTCTCGTCGGCGAGCGTCGTGTCGTCGGCCTCGGTGAGCGGGATGTGGGTGAGGCCGTGGGAGCCGATCTCCATGCCGGCCTCCGCGATCCGCAGGATGCCGTCCTCGTCGAGGAGCCGTTTGCGCGGGCCTTCGGTGTCCCAGGCGTTCTCGCCGCCGAGCCGGCCGGGCAGGACGTACACGGTGGCCGTGAAGCCGTGGCGGCGCAGCAGCGGCAGCGCCGATTCGTGGAAGTCGGCGTAGCCGTCGTCGAAGGTGAGCCCGACGAGCCCCTTGGCGCGCCCGGCGGCGGTGGCGGCGAGCAGCTCCCGCACCGAGACCCCGCGCAGTCCCCGGTCGCCGAGCCAGTGCAGCTGCCGGGCGAAGCGGACCGGGGAGACGGTCACGTGGTACGGGTCGTCACCGGGGTCCGTGATCGAGTGGTACATCGCCACCCACAGGGGCGGTTTCACCCACAGGGGCGGCTTCGGCAACAGTCGGCGCAGCGCGGTGGGGGCGGGCATGGTCGGTCCTCCGGGAGGCGGAGCGGGGCAGGGGCGGAATCTCCGGCGCCTTGGCGGCGCAGGCGATGAAGAGCAGGAAGACGCCGATGACGACCAGGCTCGCGACGGCGACGGAGAGGACGGCGGAGTCGATCGCGACCGAGCAGATCCAGCCGGTGCCGGTGGCCCACGCGGCGGCGGTGGCGAGCCGGAGGAGGCCCTCGCCGAGCCGGTCGACGTGGACGGGCACGGTCTGGCGGTGCGCGCCGCGCAGCAGCAGGACGGCGGAGCACGTGATGCCGAGCGCGTTGGCGGCGGCGATGCCGACGGCGCCCCAGTAGTGGGCGCCGGGGATCCCGGCGGCCGTGGTCGTGGCGAGCCCGGCGGCCATGGCGGCGGCCGGGTACCAGAGGGGGCGGGCGGCGGAGAAGTAGCAGCGGACGAGGGCGCCGACCATGGTCTGGCCCAGCAGGCCGAGAGCGTAGACGCGCATGACGGCGGCGGTGGACACGGTGTCCGTACGGTCGAACTCGCCCCTCTCGAAGAGGAGTTCGACGATCTTGGGGGCGGCGGCGATCACCGTCGAGGCGCCGACGAGCACGACGACGGCGGCGAGCAGCAGATCCCGCTCGACCCGGCGGCGGGCCGCCTCGGTGTCGCCCGCCGCGAGCGCGCGGGCGACCACCGGGAAGCTGACCGTGCACAGCATCAGGGAGAGGATCATCGGCATCTGCGCGACCTTCTGCGCGTAGTTCAGATGCGAGATGGCCCCGGCGGGCAGCGGCGAGGCGAGGAACCGCTCGATCAGGGTCTGGGACTGGCGGCACAGGGAGAAGGCGACGACGGGCGCGATGAGACCGAGGACGAGGATGCGCCCTTCCGCCCCGCTCGCCCCGCCGTCGGGAGCGAGCGTGGTCGGCTCCTCCTTCGGCACCGGGCGCGCCCGCAGCTCGCGGAGGAGCGACGGAGCCTGGACGAGGACCATCAGGACCCCGCCGACCGCGACCCCGGCGGCGGCGGACCGCACCCCCCACGGCTCGCGCAGCACCAGGATCGTGCCGATGATGCCGACGTTGTACGCCACGTAGATCGCGGCCGGCGGCAGGAAGCAGCCGTGCGCGCGGAGCGCCGCCGAGCAGTACCCCACGAGCGCGAAGGACAGCACGCAGGTCGCGGTCAGCCGCGTGCAGTCGACGGCGAGCTGCGGGTCGGGCAGGCCGGGGGCGAGGGCGGAGACGATCAGCGGCGCCGCCAGGACGAGCAGGGCGGCGGCGACGGCGACGGTGACGGTGAGCCGCGGGAGCGTGCCGCGTACGAGCGCGCGCACCGGATCCCCGAACAGGCTGCCGGAGCGGCGGGCCAGGGCCCGGGAGAAGGCCGGCACCAGGATCAGCGCGAGCGCGTCCTCGATGAGCAGCGTCGAGGCGAACTCGGGCACCGTCCACGCCACCAGGAAGGCGTCGGTCTCGGCGCCCGCGCCGAAGTACCCGGCAAGGATCTGGTCCCGGACGAGCCCGAGCAGGGCCCCGACGGCGGTGAGCGCGGCGGTCACGGCGGCGGCCTTCGCGAGGAAGCCCCGCCCCTGCACCCGGTCGGCCCCCGCTCGCACCCGGGCGTGCGCCCGGCGCCCGCGCGGCGCCCCCACCCGTACCGGCGCCGCCCGTACGGCCGTCTCGGCACCCGCCCCCGGGAGCGCCGAGGCCCCCGGGAGCGCCGAGGCCCCCGGGCGTGCCGATGCCCCTGAGAGTGCCGAGGTCCCCGGCAGCGCCGAAGCCCCCGGGCGTGCCGAGGCCTCCGGGGCCCACGAGGAGTCCGTGGGGCCCGGAGGCGCGGCCGGCCAGGGGTCGGCGAGCGGGGTGCCGCAGGGCGGCCGGGAAGCGGAGCGCGGGGCGCCGGGCCACGGGGTGTCCGTGGGCTCCGGCTCCCCGGCCCACGGATCACGCACGCCGCACCTCCGCCAGCGACCACCAGGCCGCCAGGCCGAACACGACGGACATCAGCACCGTCGAGGGGCCGCCGATGTCCGCGTAGAAGAAGTCGATGAGCTGCCAGGACAGCAGGCCCGTCGCGACGAGCGCGCAGTCCGCGCCGAGGCGCCGCCGGCGCAGCGCGCCGACCAGCAGCGCCACCCAGCTGCCCGCCAGGGCGAGCAGCCCCACGAGCCCCTGCTCGCTGAGGACCAGGAGGTACATGTTGTGCGGGGACAGCAGCGGCTGCCGCTGGAAGGCGGCGCCCGCGCCCGCCGTGTCGCTGCCGGAGGACAGTGCGAGCGAGGCGTTCGAGTCCCGGTAGGCGGGGAAGCCCTTGAGGCCGACGCCCGTGACCGGCTCCGTGCTCCACATCCGCCCGGCTGCCGCCCACATCGTGTACCGGTCCGTCACCGATTGGTCCGGCGCCGCCGCCACCTGCGTGATGCTGGCGACCCGCTCCTTCACCATCGCCGAACCGATGCCGAGGCCGCCGACGAGGACGACCCCGAGCGCACCCGCCGCGAGCGCCACCACGGCCGCCCGGCGCGGCCCGGAGAGCAGCAGCTGGATCCCGCAGGCGAGCACGGTCGCGATCCACGCACCCCGGCTGAACGACAGCACCAGCGGCAGGAACAGCAGCCCCGCGCAGACCAGCGCCGCCGTCCGGGTCCGGCCGGGGCCGCTGCCGAGCGCGATCCCGGTGACGATCACCAGGCCGTACGACACGACCGTCGCCATACCCATCACATCGGTCGGCCCGAAGGTGCCGACGGCCCGGATGTCCTCGCCCATGTAGGAGGCGCCCGTGCCGGTCAGGTACTGGAGCACGCCCACCGCGCCCTGGAGCAGCGCGAGCCCGACGAGACCCCAGGCGACGACGGCGAAGTCCCGCCGGTCGCGGATCATCAGGAGGACGGCCGCCGGGACGAGGACGAAGATCTGTACGTAGCGGGCGACGCCCGGCAGGCTCGCCGCCGGGTCGCCGGAGGTGATCGCGGCCAGACAGATCCCGAGGACGGGCAGGCCGAGGACGACGGCCGCCGCCCGGGTCAGCGGCCGGGCACCGCCGCGCAGCACCCGCACGAGGCAGATCAGGACGAGGAGCCCGGAGGCCGCGTCCGCGACCGTGCCCGTACCGCCGGTCCCGCCCTGCGCGCCGCCGCCGCCCGGGACGAGCAGCAGCGCGATCACGGCGAGGACCGGGGACAGCGCCCCGGCCCGGCGGGCCCAGTCGCGTACGTCCTCGCGCGACCGGTCCCGTACCCCCGGGTCGACCGCCGGCACATGCGTCACGGCCGTGGCCATCCTCAGCTCCCTGTGGGTCGGACGAGCCCGGCCGCCGTACGCAGCAGGATGCAGACGTCCTGCCAGAGCGACCAGTGGTCGATGTAGTGGTTGTCGAAGCGGCAGCGGTCCTCGATCGAGGTGTCGCCGCGCAGCCCGTGCACCTGCGCCAGACCGGTCAGCCCCACCGGCATCCGGTGCCGGGCCGCGTAACCGGCGTGGATCTTGCTGAACTGGGCGACGAAGTACGGTCGTTCGGGCCGCGGCCCGACCAGGCTCATGTCCCCGCGCAGCACGTTCCACAGCTGCGGCAGCTCGTCCAGCGAGCTCTTGCGCAGGAAACTCCCGGCCGAGCTCATCCGCCGGTCGCCCGCCACGTTCCAGCGGGTCGCCGACTCGGTGTCGTCGGACGGCCGCAGCGTACGGAACTTGAGGAGCGTGAAGTGGCGGCCGTGCTGGCCCACCCGCTCCTGCCGGAAGAGGACCCCCGGACCGTCCGAGAGCCGCACGGCCAGCGCGCACAGCAGCAGCACGGGCAGCGCGACCGCGAGCGCGGGCGCGGCGAGCGCGATGTCCAGCGCCCGCTTCGCGGTCAGCCCGCGGCGCGCGCCCAGCGGGACGATCCGGTGCCGGGCGTACCCCCACAGGTGCTCGCCCATCGGCCCGGTCTGCCGGTCGCCGCCCACCCGCCACGTCGTGCAGCCGTAGTGCTGGAAGAGCGACACGAGCCCCGGGTCGTCGTGGAGGAACACCGCCTCGCACACGCTGTTCTGGATGACGGCCCGGTGGATCTCCTCGGTCGTGGTGAGCACCGGAAGTCCGGCCTCCCCGGCCGTCCGGGCAGCCCCGCCCTGCTCCGGCACGCCGACGATCCCGACGGGCCGCACCCCGTACTCGGGATGCTGGGCCGCCGCGGCGGCGAACCGGCGCGCGGCCCCCGCCCCGCCGACGACCAGCGCCGAGCGCGGATGCTCCCGCGCCCCCCGCCGCCTGCGGGCCAGGAGCACCCCGCGGACCAGGCACGCGACGGCCACGTGCGCGGCGTACGCGGCGCACAGCCGCAGCGGCCCGATCGCCAGGGCGGGGGAGTACGCGGCGACCCCGGCCGCCGCCAGACACCAGGCGACCCCGGCGCGGGAGGCGAGCGCGGGCAGCTCGTCGAGCACCCGGGCGTGCGCCGCCGGCCGGTAGAGGCCCCCGTGCCCGTCGAGGACGAGGACGAGCGCCGCGACCGGCAGCAGCAGCCGGGCGTCGTGGTGCGCCGCGCTCAGCAGCGAGGCGGCGGCCAGGACGGCGAGGCCGTCGACCGCCACGAGCGGCCCGGCCAGGGACGGGCGCCGGACGGGGCGGCGCGGCAGCGCGAGCCGGTCCGTCGTACCGCGGCGCGGCGCGAGAGAGGCGAGGCCGAAGGCCTGGCCCGCCGTGGGCCAGGGGCCCGGTGAAGGAGGAACGCTGGTACTTTCCGTGGTCACTGCGCAATCGGCTCTCTGTGCTCGGCCCCCCGCACGCCGGCCAGTTCGCGGTAGACGTCCGCGACGGCCGCGGCGGTGCGCCGGACATCGAAACTGCTGAGTACGTGTTCGTGGGCCTCGCGGCCCAGACGGTGGCGCAGCTCCGGCCTGCCGAGGAGGCGGCCGAGAGCTGCGGCGAGCGCGGCCGGGTCCTCGGGCGGGACCAGGCACAGGGGTTCGTGGGCGGCCGGCAGGCTCTCGCGCGCCCCGTCCACATCGCTGACGACGACCGGCCGGCCGCTCGCCATGGCCTCCAGGGGCGCGAGCGCCATGCCCTCCCAGCGGGACGGCAGGACGACCACGTCGGCGGCCCGGTACCAGGGCACGGTGTCGTCGACGGCGCCGGTGAAGCGGACCGAGGGCCCGGCGGCCGTCCGCAGCCGCGCGCCGTCAGGGCCGTCGCCGACCAGGACGAGACGGGCCGTGGGCACCTCCGCGAGGACGGCGGGCCAGGCGGCGAGCAGCACGTCCTGACCCTTCTGGCGGCAGAGCCGGCCCACGCAGACGACGGTGGGTACGGGGTTGCCGGGCGGCCCGTCGGTCGCGAACCGGGCCACGTCCACACCGTTGTGGACGACGGACCAGTCCGCCACGACCCCGGCGCCCTCGCCGGTACGGCGCTCGGCCTCGCTGACGCAGAGGATCCGGTCCGTCCAGCGGGCGCCGAACCGCTCCCAGCGGCGGGCGAGCGACGCGGTCGTCCCGGAGACCGCCTCGAAGGACCACGCATGCGGCTGATACACCGTCGGAACCCGTCCCCGCAGGGCGAGTCGGGCACAGAGCCCGGCCTTGGCGCTGTGCGCGTGGACGAGACCGGGCCGGACGGAACGGATCACCCGGGCCAGCCCCCTCGTCTCGCGGACCAGCTGCGGGCCGGGGTCCCGGCCCGCCCGCCAGTCGTGGGTCTCCGCGCCCTCGGCGCGGACGGCGGCGGACAGGGAGGTGTCCGGCGGACACGCGACCGCGACCCGCAGGCCGGCGGCGCGCTGGGCGCGGACCAGGTCGACGACGACGCGGGCGACCCCGCCGTCACCCGGCTGGACCGCGTGCAGGACGGTGACGGACGCGAGGTCCGGCGCTTCCGGCGCTCGTGGAGGCCGCACGTCAGCGCCGGACGTCGGCCTGGAGGAAGAGCGCACCGAGCCAGACGGTGTCCTTCCGGCTGCCGAACCGGACGTGAACACGATCGGCCCCCTCGCGCAGCGCCCCCCGCAGGTCGAAGACGTCGGAGTCGTATCCCAGAGTGTTCGTACCATCGGGATAACGGACCGTCCGACCGGTGCCGAATTCGGTGATGCTGGAGTTCATGACGTCGTCCGCGGAATTAGCGGAATCGGCCATTCGGACGCTCTTGGACGGGCCCGTTTCGACCGCCAGGTAATCACCGGAAGTGCCGCGGTCACCGTCATAGGCGATCACGCCGAGCCGCCCGCCCACACCCTTCGGATAACGCTTTCCGTCAACGGGGACACGCAGCTCGCCGCGGCCCGGGCCGACCGTTTCGAAACCGTCCCAGACGGCCAGTCGGCGTAGTGGCTCCGAGGTCTTCTCGTACGCGGCGACGAGCGTCCAGCCGCCCCAGCCGCCGACCTTCGAACGCCCCATGGCCACATTGACCTGGGCGACTGTCCACTGCCCCGGGCGGGACGAGCGGACGAGCTCGGTGACGTCGGCGGAGGCCTGGAAGGCGTCGGCGCCGTCGGCCGTACGGTGCCCGATCAGGGTGTCGGCGAGCAGCGCCTTGTACTGGCCGCCGGGCTCGGCGATCAGCACGCGCCCGTTGTCCGCGGGCGGCTTCTGCTCGCCCACCCGCAGGTTCCCGCCCCAGTACAGACGGGCCCAGCTCACCCGGGACCCCGAGGGAACCGGCAGCTCGGCGCGGCTGGAGTTGTACGTGTTGGCGTCGCTGTCCACGTCGACGTACGCGATCGAGGCGTTGTCGTTGACCGACTCGGTGCCCTTCGCGCCCTTCGCCGAGGTGTTCGCGGCCCGCACGATCCCGCCGTGCTGCTCGGCCGTGTAGCGCGGGGCGAAGGGGACGCGGGCGGCCTCACCGGGCCGGGGCGCGGCGGCGGAGGCGGCCGGCAGCGCGGCGGACAGGACCGCGCACGACAGGGCGCACAACACACTGCGACGCACAGCAGGAAACGCTGAATTCCGCATACAGGTTCTCCGCTTTGATGAGAGGAGGAAGGGAAGACCCGAGAAGGCCGGGAGAGGGGGAGGTGTCGTCCGCACGAAATGGGTGAACGCGCGGCCGGCCCGGAAGCAACGTTCGGGAACGTTATAACCCCGACGCGGGGCGATAGTAAGCATTAGATGCTCGGAAACGCTAACTCCCGTATCTGCGCGGCAGGTTCCTCGTTGAGCGTGTTGCGCCATTCCACGCCCAGTCGCTCCAATGGCCCTCTTATGGCCCAAAGATCGGTTGAACGTCACCCGTTCGGGAGAGCAACCGATGAAAGGCAGGGGCGTTGTTGAGAGAGCCGGGCCGAACAGTCCGCGCAGTCCGAGTTGGATGAATTCGATCGAGGAGCACTTCCCCATGTCCCGTATCGCCAAGGCCGTTGTCCTGACCGTGGGTGCCGCCGCCGCGGTCGCCGGTGCCGCCGGTGTCGCCGCCGCCGACTCCATCGCCGAGGGTGCGGCCGTGAAGTCCCCGGGCGTCGGCTCCGGCAACGTCGTCCAGGTCCCGGTCCACATCCCGGTGAACCTCTGCGGCAACACCGTCAGCGTCATCGGCGCGCTGAACCCGGCCTTCGGCAACTTCTGCGCCAACGTCTGATCTCGCACTGCGGATCGATCCTTCCGAAGCCGGTGCGCCCACCCCGATCGGGGTGGGCGCACCGGCTTTTTCCTTGCGGGGACTGGTGGGCTACACGTTCGGCCGCACCGCCGTGCGCCGTTCGGTGCAACGGCGTACGCCCCTTCGAGGGGCAGGTCGGGAGGGTGGATTCACTCGAACGGAGGCGTGGCGCTCAGTAGTTCCCCGGTTGCGGAGGGCTATACCTGCAGGCACGGTGGGAGAGCAGTTGTCCGACGCATAAGGAAAAGGAACACATATGCGTCCCCTGGCTACACGCCGCATCACCGCCCTGGCGATATCCGCCGCCATCACCCTCGGCGCGGCGGGACCCGCCGCCGCCGGCGAGCACCACCCGTCCTCCGCGGCCGACCGGGCCGCCCACGCGCCCCTCCCCGAAGCCGCCGCCCTGCTGACCCAGGCCGAAGCGCTCGGCGAGCTCGGCTCGGTGACGACCCCCGTGACCGAACTCGTCACGGCAGCCCTCAAGGCCGACGCGGGCCAGCTGCCCGCCGCCGACGCCGACGCCCTCAAGGCGAAGATCGCGGCGGCCGTCGACCAGGCCAAGGAAACGGCCCCGGCCCCGCTGCCGGAATCCCCCGCACCCGAGGCCCCGGCGCCTGAAGTCCCGGCGCCCGAGGTCCCGGCGCCCGAGGTCCCGGCGCCCGAGGTCCCGGCACCTGAGCTCCCCGCCCCTGAGCTCCCCGCCCCGGATCTCCCCGCCCCGGATCTCCCCGCGCCCGAGGTCCCGGCGCCCGAGCTTCCCGCCCCGGATCTCCCGGCGCCCGAGCTTCCTGCCCCGGCCGTTCCTGCCCCGGCCCTTCCCGCGCCGGCCCTTCCGGTGAAGCCGCCGGTGAGCCTGCCCGTCGCCGCCGGTGCGAAGTCCGCCGCACCCGCGGACATCGTGGACGACGCCCTCGCCACGGTCGAGAAGGCCGTCGCCGACCTGCTCGCCGCCGTCACCTCGGGCGCCGCCGCCGGAGTCGTACCGCAGGTCACCGCGACCCTGACCTCGCTGGTCAACCTCGCCGTCGCCACCGTGCTCGGCAGCGGTCTGCCGGCGCCGGACCTGGCCGGTCTGCCCACGCTCCCGGCGCTCCCGGTCACCGCGCCGGAGCTGCCCGTCGACCCGCCCGCGCTGCCCGTCGACCCGCCCGCGCTGCCGGTCGAGGCGCCCGTGACGCCGCCCGTCGCCGTCCCCGACCTGCCGGTCAAGCCCCCGCTGCCCGTCAGGTAGTCCCCGCACAGGCCCGTACCGGCCCGGCGTCCGCCGCACCGGTACGGGCCTTCGCATGCGACAAATGTCGAGAAATCCTTCCCTCCGGAGTTTCCGCAGGCGGGCGCCTCTCGTTACAGAAGGCGAAGGAACACATGGGATTCGGCCAAGAAGCCTGTGTGGGACGTGCCTTGAAATTCCAGAGGAAGGATTCTCCCCATGAAGTCCACCAAGGTCGCCGCGGTCGTCGCCGGTTCGCTCGTGGCGCTGGGTGCCGCCGCGCCCGCCATGGCCACGGAGGCGCTGACCCCCACCAGCCTGAACGGTGGGCTGGAGGCGATCGCCGCCAATGGACTGAAGACGGACATGCTGAGCAGCACCACCGACGGCTCCCCGGTCAAGACCGCCACGGACACCCTGGGCAAGCTCAACGAGGCCGGCAAGGGCGGCTCCGCGCTGCTCGGCGGCCTTCCGCTGGGCGGCTGATCGAATGATTTTCTGATCGGCCGCCGTGTGGCCCCCGCTCGGCGCGGGGCCCCGCTCCCTACTCTCTGGTCCATCCCACGCGAGCTCTGCGTGGACTGGCCGGTCGGAGCGAGGGGGGATCCTCGCCGGTCTCTCCCTTTCTCCAGAGGAAGAGCGGTATGCGGTCCATCATCAGCAGGAAAGTACTCACCGCGGCGGCAGCGACCGGCATCCTGTCGCTGACCGGCGGATTCGCCCTTGCCGCCAACTCCCACGCCGGTACGGGCGATTCCCCGGGTCCGGGAGCGGTGGGCCAGGTCCAGGCCCCCCTCCCGGCGGACGTCTGCGGCGAGAGCATGGAGCTCGGCGGACTCGTCGCGGCAGCCGTCGGCGACCTCTGCGCCCAGGCGGGGGAACCCGGCGGCTACGGCGAGGAGCCGGGCGAGCCGACCCACCCCGGCGAGCCGACGGAGCCCCCGACGACTCCGCCGCACACCGAACCGCCGCAGACCGAACCGCCGCACACCGAGCCCCCGACGACCCCGCCGCACACCGAACCGCCGCACACCCAGCCCCCGACGACCCCGCCGCACACCACGCCTCCGCCGACCAACCCGGACGAGCCCGGTGAGTGCGAGGCCCCCGCGCCCGGCGAGGAGCCGGAGCCCGGTTGCGAGGAGCCGACCACTCCGCCGACCACCACTCCGCCCACGTCCCCGCCGTGGACGCCTCCGACCAACCCGGACGAGCCGGGTGAGTGCGAGGAGCCCGCGCCCGGTGAGGAGCCGGAGCCCGGTTGTGAGGAGCCGACCACTCCGCCGACCACCGCTCCGCCCACCGGCCCGCCCACCACCACTCCGCCGACCACCACGCCGCCCACGTCCCCGCCGTGGACCCCGCCGACCAACCCGGACGAGCCGGGGGAGTGCGAGGAGCCCGCTCCCGGTGAGGAGCCGGAGCCCGGTTGCGAGGAGCCGACCACTCCGCCCACCTCGCCGCCGACCGACGAGCCGAGCCACCCGACGACCCCGCCGGGTCCCGAACTCCCCGACACCGGCAGCGACCCCGCGCTCATGGGCGCGGCCGCCATCAGTGCCGCGCTGATCATCGGCGGCACCGTCGTCTACCTCCGGGGCGGACGGATCTCCCGCCGTCACTGATCCAGCACGCTGACGGAACGTCAACCGAGGCCCTCGCCTTCACCGGTGAGGGCCTCGGGCGTTGCTGCACACGGGCGTATTACGCCACGTTCCCCCGAACGCCTCGTTCTCCAGAACATGACTCTGCGCTCTCACGCCGGCATGGGCATCCTCATGACCGCGCTCGCCTCCGCCGCTCTGGCCGCCCCGGCCTCCGCCGTCGAGGCACCGGTGATCGTCCCGCTCCAGGGCCTGGAGCCGGTGCTCCCGATGGACGCCCCCACGGTGGCCACCGGCGTGCCCGTCCCGGTGCCCGGCGCGCCCACCGGTTTCCAGAAGGGCCTCGGCGCCCTGCCGGACGTCGCCCTGCCCAGCGTGCCGCTCACCGGCACCCTCCCGAAGACCGTGGTGGACGCCCCGCTGCCCGAGGTCCTGGACGGCAGCGACCCCGGCCGGGCCCTCCTCAGCAGCCCGCACTCGGAGATGCAGGCGGCCACCCCCGGCGCCGTCGTCGGCAACCCGGTGGAGGCCCCGCGCGGCAACGGCCTGGCGGGCCTGCCGGACCTGGCGAAGCCTCAGGTCGGCCTCCTCACCCCCGTACTCAGCGGAGCCCTCGACCCGCAGCTGGGTCTGGCGCCGACCTCGCACTGACGTCACCGCGCCCCCCGGGCGGGTGAAGACACGATTCTTCCCCGACACCCCAGGGGTCGTTGATCGTTGGAAGAGAGGCTCGTCGCATGGCCGCGGCCCGTGGACCGAGGCCCGTCCCGTCGTATCCGGCGGCGGGCGCCCTCCGGTCCACGGGCCATTCCTTTCGGATCTTTTCGGATTTCTTTCGTCCCGTTCGGCCCAATGACCGTGACCAGTCCCGGTGACGGGCGTTGAAGGGGAGTCGGCCGTGATTCCTGCGGTCGCTTTCCACGTCCAAGGAGTTCTTGATGTCTCGCATCGCGAAGGCTGCCGCTGTTCTCGCCGGCACGGGTGCCGTGGCCCTCAGCGGAGCCGGCCTGGCCGTCGCCGACTCGGGCGCCGAGGCCGTCGCCGCCCACTCGCCCGGTGTCGCCTCCGGCAACGTCGTCCAGGTCCCGGTCCACGTCCCGGTCAACCTCTGCGGCAACACCGTCAACGTCATCGGCCTGCTCAACCCGGCCTTCGGCAACACCTGCATCAACGCCGACGGTCACCACGACAACGGTGACGGCGGCTACGGCGGCTGATCCCCCGATTCACCACGTGTGTCCCCCCGGCCTCAGCGGCCGGGGGGACACCCGTGTGTGCGGGGTCAGGCGTACCGGTAGATCCTGCTGTGGTCGAACAGCTCCGCCGGGGTGACCCCCCAGGGCGCCATCGGCTGGTGCCGGGCGACGACCTTGCGGTACTGCGCGTCCCCCAGCGGCGGCGGCTCCGCCGGGAGGTACGCGGCCCCCGGGTTGCGCTGCTGCCACCGTGACCAGACCAGGTCGACGAAGGAGTGGTGCAGCCAGAAGACGGGGTCGTTGACGGAGCCGCCGCCGAGCATGAGCCCGCCGACCCAGCGGTGGACCCGGTTGTGGATCCGGAACCGCTCGTTGCCCTGGCCCGGGGCCCAGCCCTCAAGACGGTTGCGGAAGCCGGACGCGCTCGTCGAGTTCCAGGGAGCCACGTCGTACACCCGCTCCCGCATCACCTCGTCGAGTTGGGCCTGCGTGGGGAGCGCCACCGGATCGCGGGGCCGGCCGAAGTCCCTGGTCAGGAAGCGGGTGTCGGTCATCCCGTACGTGACGTCCCACCGCCCGGACGAGTGGGCGAAGGGGCCGGTCATGACCTGGAGGTCGGCGCGGCGCCCGTTGCCGCCCATGAAGTCCTCGCCCCAGATCGAGGAGGCCGGGCTGTTGTCGCGGGTCCAGTCCCAGTACGGGACGGAGACCGTCGCGTCGATCCGGCGCAGGGCCTTCTCGAACTCCAGCAGGAACCTGCGGTGCCAGGGCAGGAAGCTCGGCGCCATGTGGGCGGTCCGGAGCCGCCCCTCCCCGTCGGACGTGTAGTGGTCGATGTGGGTGCGGACGAACTCGTCGTACGCGCCGGTCCGCTTCAGCTCCAGGACGGCGGCGACGAACTTCCGGCGCTCGGCGCCGGTCAGGTCGCGCTGGTTCTTACGCGTGTACACCACGCGGGCTCCCTCCCGTCGGGTCGGTGTGGACGCCGTGGGCGGCGGCGAACCGGGACAGCCGGGCCGCCCCCAGCTCGTCGACGGCGGCGCGGGTGGCCGCCAGCGGCGTCGGGCAGGACTCGTAGTGGTCGATCGGCGACACGTAGCCGCCGTCGGCGCAGCGCATCAGGTGCAGCGGCCGGCCGTCGACGAAGGCCACCGGGGCGCCGCCGGGGCCGGCGAAGCCCCGGATGCGGCGGCCTCCGTACATCTCGTCGAAGGCGAGCGGGTCACGCGGAGTTCCGGACGGTTCGCCCGGAGGGGTACGGGTCGCGATGCGGCCGAGCGTGCCGCCGGTGAAGGCGGTGACCGCCAGCGCGAAGAGGGACCGCAGTGCGACGCGGCGCGGGACGATCATGAGTGATCTCCTCGGGTCGGCAATTGCCCTCAGGGCACAACGATGAAAACCCGGGTTCGTTGCGTCGGAAATGCCAGGGGCATGAATATCGACCGTTCGGGTGAAATCGGCGCGGGGAAAGGGTGGTTGGGCCACTAGCATCCGTATTCATGACCACTTCCAATGTCGTTTCCTCGGCGCGCAGCGCCTCTCCGCTGGGAACTCTCACGGTGATTCCGTGGTCCAGCGAGCCCTCCGCCGATTCGGCGGGCACGCCGTTCCTGATGGCGTATTCGCTCGGCGACGGCCGGGACGGCCCGGAGGCCGGTCAGCAGGCGATGCGGACGGCCCTGGAGTCGATGGGCCTCTCGGTCGGCGACCGGCTCTTCGACCTGGACAAGGACGCCGGGATCAACGCCACGCTGCTCGTCGAGGGCGGCTCCGTCGTCCTCAACCTGCCCTTCCTGAAGGCGCAGTGCCCGGTGCCCGACGAGTGGCAGGCGGCCGCCCGCGAGCGCGGCCAGGTCTACCTCATCTGCTCCGTGCGGCCCTGGCCCGAGGCGGTCCCCGGGCAGCCGGTCGACGAGGCGCGGCTGCGGTCCTTCGTCTCCGACGAGGAGATGCTCGCCGAGAGCGCCCACGTCCTGATGCCGGTCCGGCGCCTCCAGGGCTGAGCGGAACAGAACGGAAGGGGGTCGCGCCATGGCGACGACGGACGTACGGGGCGGGGTGCCCGGGCAGCGGCAGGAGGAGTCCGAGCGGGAGACCGCCGGGACGGGACTCGGCGCGAGCCGGGCCTTCGCCTGGATGCTGATGATCACCGGGGCGGCGGGCGTGCTGTCCGGCTGGGTGATCACGATCGACAAGTTCAAGCTCCTGGAGGACCCCGGCTTCCAGCCCGGGTGCAGCCTGAACCCGGTCGTCTCCTGCGGCAACATCATGAAGAGCGAGCAGGCGGGGGTCTTCGGCTTCCCCAACCCGATGCTCGGGCTCGTGACGTACGCCGTCGTCGTCGCCGTCGGTGCCGGGCTGCTCGCCGGGGCCCGCTACCGGGGCTGGCTCTGGCTCGGCCTCAACGCCGGGATGCTCTTCGGGGTCGGCTTCTGCACGTGGCTGATGTACCAGTCGCTGTACGAGATCAACTCGCTCTGCCTGTGGTGCTGCCTGGCCTGGGTCGCCACCATCGTCATGTTCTGGTACGTGACCGCGCAGAACGTCCGGGCCGGGCTGCTGCCCGCTCCGGCCGGGGTGCGGACGTTCCTCGGCGACTTCACCTTCGCCCTGCCCGTCCTGCACATCGGGATCATCGGGATGCTGATCCTGACCCGCTGGTGGGAGTTCTGGACCAGCTGACGTGAACCCCTTCCCCAGGCTGTCCCGGCCGCGGGCCGCACTCACCGTGCTGCTCGCGGCCGTTCTCGTGCTCCTGCTGTCCCACGACGGGATCGCGCCCGGCGGGCGGCACACCGGGAGCCGCGCCTCGGTGGAGCCGGAGCCCCTGCCCGGGGTGCCGTCCGGCTTCTTCACCGGCTCCGACGAGAGCGGGGTGCGGCGGATCGCGCAGGTGCAGGCCTGGCTCGGCGGGGAGACGCTGACCGTCGGGCACACGTACCTGCCCGGCGACCGCTGGTCCAACATCGAGGGGCATCCGGCGCTCTTCGGGCCCTGGGCGCGCTGGAAGGAGCAGCGGCCGGGACGGCTCTTCGTCCTGAACGTGCCGCTCCTCGACCGCAACGAGGAGGGGCTGCCCGACGTGGAGGTGCGCGCGGGGCTGCGGCGCGGCGCGGGCGGCGCGTACGACGCGCACTTCCGGGTCCTGGGGGAGCGGCTCGTGGAGCACGGGCTCGGCGACGCGGTCCTGGTGCTCGGCTGGGAGATGAACGGCACGACGTACAGCCATCGCTGCGGCCCGGACCCGACGGCCTGGAAGGCGTACTGGCGGCAGGTCGTGGGGGTGCTGCGGGGGGTGGCGGGGCAGCGTTTCCGCTTCGACTTCACCCCGAGCCGGGGGCTCGACGCCGTGGCGTGGCCGCGCTGCTACCCCGGGGACGACGTCGTCGACATCATCGGGATGGACGCCTACGACCAGCCGGCCGGGGTCTCCTTCGAGGAGCAGGTGACCGAGGAGTACGGGCTCGAACACCACGTGCGGTTCGCGGCGGCGCACGGGAAGCCGGTCTCGTACCCGGAGTGGGGGCTCTTCAGGAACGGGGACAACCCGGTGTACGTGCGGGGGATGCTCGACTGGTTCGCGGCGCACCGGCCCGTCTACCAGACGGTGACGGACTACTGCCCGCACGGAGTGTGGGGGTGCGCGGACAATCCGGAGTCGGCGCGGATCGTCCGGGGTGCGCTGGGGGCGGCAGCGGCGAGCCGGTAGGGGCCTCGGCCGCCTTCCGGGTCGCCGCCCCGTCCTGTGTCAGGCGTGCTGGTAGGCCACCAGCGAGATGCCGACGTAGTGGACGATGAAGGCCGCGAGGGTCAGCGAGTGGAAGACCTCGTGGAAGCCGAACCAGCGGGGCGAGGGGTTCGGGCGCTTGATGCCGTAGATGACCCCGCCCGCGCTGTAGAGCAGACCGCCGACGATGACGAGGACGAGGACGGCGATGCCGCCCGTGCGCATGAAGTCCGGCAGGAAGAAGACCGCGGCCCAGCCCATCGCGATGTAGCAGGGCGTGTACAGCCAGCGCGGTGCTCCCACCCAGAAGACGCGGAAGGCGATGCCCGCGGTGGCCGCCGCCCAGACCGCCCACATGAGCGGCTCGCCCGTGGAGTCGGGGAGCAGGAGCAGGGTGAGCGGGGTGTAGGTGCCCGCGATGATCAGGAAGATGTTGGCGTGGTCGAGGCGGCGCAGGACGGCCTCGCCGCGCGGTCCCCAGTTCCCGCGGTGGTAGAGCGCGCTGATGCCGAAGAGCAGGCAGGCGGTGAGGACGTAGATCCCGCAGGCGATCCGGGCGCGGGGTGAGTCGGACAGGGCGACGAGGACGACGCCCGCGACGATCACGGCCGGGAACATGCCGGCGTGCAGCCAGCCTCTGAGCCGGGGTTTCACCGGGAGCGACGGGGGGTTCTCGACCGACGGCGGGTTCTCGGTCGGGGTCACTTCCGGCGTGGCTGCAGTCATGACAACGAATCGTACCTACGCGCCCGTAGGTCCCGGATACGAGTGGCGATGCTCACGTGGGCGGCCCTCTGGACATATGGGCGTTAACATCGGATGATCAAATGAGTGCGGTCGGCACCGGATGAGCAGCTACGAAGCATCCGGGTCGCGGCCCCCACGGGGCATACACCAAAAAAACCCCTCAACAAGGAGCAATCGTGGCGCGCGACAACGCGGCTCCCACCACCGTCCCGACCCAGCACCAGGAGCTCGTCTCCTGGGTGAACGACATCGCCGAGATCACCCAGCCGGACAACATCGTCTGGTGCGACGGGTCCGAGGCGGAGTACGAGCGACTGTGCGAGGAGCTCGTCGCCAAGGGGACCTTCACGAAGCTCGACCCGGTCAAGCGCCCGAACTCGTACTACGCCGCTTCCGACCCCTCCGATGTCGCGCGTGTCGAGGACCGCACCTACATCTGCTCCGAGAAGGAGGAGGACGCGGGCCCGACCAACCACTGGAAGGCCCCGGCCGAGATGAAGGAGCTCTTCGCGGGCTCCGAGGGCATCTTCCGCGGCTCGATGCGTGGCCGCACCATGTACGTCGTGCCCTTCTGCATGGGCCCCGTCGGCTCCCCGCTCTCCGCCATCGGCGTCGAGATCACGGACTCCGCCTACGTCGCCGTCTCCATGCGCACCATGACCCGCATGGGACAGGCCGTCCTGGACGAGCTCGGCACCGACGGCTTCTTCGTCAAGGCCGTCCACACCCTCGGCGCGCCGCTCGCCGAGGGCGAGGCCGACGTGCCGTGGCCCTGCAACACCACCAAGTACATCTCGCACTTCCCCGAGAGCCGCGAGATCTGGTCGTACGGCTCGGGCTACGGCGGCAACGCCCTGCTCGGCAAGAAGTGCTACGCGCTCCGCATCGCCTCCGTCATGGCGCGTGACGAGGGCTGGCTCGCCGAGCACATGCTGATCCTCAAGCTCACCCCGCCGCAGGGCGAGTCGAAGTACGTCGCGGCCGCCTTCCCGTCGGCCTGCGGCAAGACCAACCTCGCCATGCTCGAGCCCACGATCTCCGGCTGGACGGTCGAGACCATCGGCGACGACATCGCCTGGATGCGCTTCGGCGAGGACGGCCGCCTCTACGCGATCAACCCCGAGGCCGGCTTCTTCGGCGTCGCGCCCGGCACCGGCGAGCACACCAACGCCAACGCCATGAAGACCATGTGGGGCAACTCCGTCTTCACGAACGTCGCCCTCACGGACGACGGCGACGTGTGGTGGGAGGGGATGACCGAGACGGCCCCCGCGCACCTCACGGACTGGAAGGGCAACGACTGGACGCCCGCGTCCGAGACGCCGGCCGCCCACCCGAACGCCCGCTTCACCGTCCCGGCCGGGCAGTGCCCGATCATCGCGCCGGAGTGGGAGGACCCGAAGGGCGTGCCGATCTCGGCCATCCTCTTCGGTGGCCGCCGCGCCTCCGCCGTCCCGCTGGTGACCGAGTCCTTCGACTGGAACCACGGCGTCTTCCTCGGTGCGAACGTCGCCTCCGAGAAGACCGCCGCCGCCGAGGGCAAGGTCGGCGAGCTGCGCCGCGACCCCTTCGCCATGCTGCCGTTCTGCGGCTACAACATGGGCGACTACATGGCCCACTGGGTTAAGGTCGGCGCGAACGCCGACGCGGCGAAGCTGCCGAAGATCTACTACGTGAACTGGTTCCGCAAGAACGACGCGGGCAAGTTCGTGTGGCCCGGCTTCGGCGAGAACAGCCGCGTCCTGAAGTGGATCGTCGAGCGCCTGGAGGGCAAGGCCGAGGGCGTCGAGACCCCGATCGGCATCCTGCCGACCCCGGAGTCCCTCGACACCGAGGGCCTGGACCTGCCGGCCGAGGACCTGGAGTTCCTCCTCAAGGTCGACCGTGACGTGTGGCGCGAAGAGGCCGCCCTCGTCCCGGACCACCTGAACACCTTCGGCGACCACACGCCGAAGGAACTGTGGGACGAGTACAACGCGCTGGTCGAGCGCCTGGGCTGATCCCGCACCCGAGACTCGTGGTGGGTTGCCCCGAAACACCGCCCTGACCAGTGGGGTCACGACGGCCCATCACGACGCATCCGGCCCCTGGAGCCCCCTCAGGCTCCGGGGGCCGGCGCATGTGCCCTAACGGATCTACAGGACCTACAGGACCTACAGGACCTACAGGATCGGCTGGCCGGACTCGACGGTGGCGATGGCCCGGCGGCAGGCGTCGCGGAACCTCTCGAAAGCCGCGTCCTTCGACTTGTCCCAGGTATCGGCACGATCGCCGCGGGACGAGGGGTCGCCGAAGAGGCTCTCGCGCAGCTCGGTGGTCATCTCGATCTGGGCGCCCTTGCCGAGCATCGTGAGGTTGCACGGGTTGGTGGGGTGGCTGCCGTTGAACTCGCCGAGCGTGGCGGAGTACCGGGGGTCGTAGGCGTCGACCGCCTGGAAGCCGGCGTTGTTGATCTCGGTCACCAGGGCCGAGCGGAATGCGGCGTTGAGGCCGCCGACGACGGCGACGCGGAGGTTTCCGGTCGGCGGGTACGTGGCCGTGGGCAGCTTCAGCTGGTCGAACTGGCAGCCGTGCAGGGACAGTACGTTGAGGTGGCTCCTGACGAAGGACAGGGCGACGTGGTCGTCACAGTTCTTCGACGTGACGTGCAGTGCCTTGTTGCCGGTGGACAGCAGGCCCTCGAACATCCAGTAGTCGTACGTGGTCGGCAGGATCGGGTCGCCGCCGACGTTGCGCGGGTTGTAGCCGGCGATGCCCAGGGCGAGTTCGCTCGTGCCGATCTCTATGCCGCCGCCGTGCAGGGCGAGGATCACGGTGCGCGGGAACTCGTACTTCTCGCTCAGCTTGGGGTCGAGCTTCTCGTGCCGCTTGTAACGGCGGCTGTACGAGGTGCCCTCGACCAGGTCCGGGTCCTGGTAGAGGGCGGTGTTCGAGGGGTACTCGAGCGGGTCCGGAAGCGTGGCGTCGGAGGGCGGGGTGGCGGCGGCCGGGGTGGCGGCGGCGAGCTGGCCGAGGACCGGGGCTCCGGCCGTGGCTGCCGCGGCCAGCGCGGTCAGGACAGTGCGGCGGGATGCGGAGTGTTCGAAAAGGGTCATGTGCGGACCGTAGTCGATCAGTTGCCGCGCCCTTCCACGTACTCCGTGTGGATGTGCTGACGGATCTCCTCCGCTTCCTGGAGGGCGGTGGCGATCGCCGTCGCCTCCTCGTGGAGCGCGGCCAGCTGCCGCTCCAGGTGACTCTCCGGCGCCTCGGCGCCCGAGGTGAAGCGTGACCACCACCGCGTCCGTACGAAGGTGTCGACGGCCTCCGGGATGTCCAGGCGGACCGCGCGGGCCAGGACGTGGAGGTGCTCCGGGTCGCTCACCCACCCCGGTTCGAGCAGCGCCTCGACGAGGGTGTCGAGCGCCGTGAGCCTCTCGCGGGTGGCCGACGGCAGCTCCACCTCGGTCAGATACCCGCGCAGCTTGGTGAAGTCGGCTCGCAGGGCGTCCAGTTGCTCGTCGGCGCTCGGGAAGTGCGGGGTGTCCGGGCGCTCGGGCGGGGCGATCAGCGCCCCCGCCCCGTACAGGCCCACGACCACCAGCGGCCACAGCGCGCCGGCGGCCCCGGTGAGGGTGAGCGCGAGACCGGCCAGGCCGGCGGCGCAGCCCGTCAGGTTCTTGCGGGACTCGGCGTACCGCAGGAAGCGATTACTGGTAGCCACGGATCTCCTCGAACGCGCCGTCCAGTGAACCCTGTTGTGCGTCGAAGAGCTTGCCGCCCGTCAGGTTCGCGAGGTGGTCGAGCTCGCCGCGGTCGGAGTCCCCGAAGAGGATCGGGAAGACCGGGGTGCGCTGCTGCGCGGCGGGCAGGGAGCGGTAGAAGCTGTCGAAGGCGGAGGCCGGATCGCCGTCGGTGTTCTCCCCGTCCGTCATGAGCACGATCGACGTGAACGTGTCGGCGGGGGCGGTGCCGTCGGTGGACCTGCCGAGGAAGCGGTACGCCTCCTGGACGCTGGAGTAGATCGCGGTGCCGCCGGAGGCCGACAGGTTCCCGGCGTCGGTCCTGAGCGCGTCGAGCGCCGCCGTCGGGGAGGCCGGGTCGACCGTGTGCGTACGGACCTCCGACTGCTTCACCGCGGAGCCGAAGGGCATCAGGGTGACCTCCTCCCGGTCCCGGAAGTCGCTCGTGAGCTCGGCGAGCGCCGTCTTCAGGCGTTCGAGGCGGTCGCCCGCCATGGAGCCGGACGTGTCGAGGACGTAGACCGTGCGGGAGGGTCTGCGCAGGGTGTTGTCGTAGGCGTCGAGCAGACCGTCGGCGACGGCCCGGCTGCCGGGGAACGGCAGCTCGCGCCGCTGGTCCTCGGCGAGCGCGGCGGCCGGCGGGACGCCGAGGACGACCGGGCGGCGCAGCGTCGTCTCCGTGATCCGCCGCTGGGCGGCCGGGGTGCGCAGATAGGTGGTGAGCCGGCCGGCCGCCTCCTTCGCCTCGGGGCGGGCGGAGGTGAGGAGGGTGAGCGGGTAGTCGGCGGTGACGACGCCGTCCGACGGCCGGATCACGGTGAGCTTCCCGGGCGCGGACAGCAGCACGGACTCGTAGTTGACGAGCGCGTCGACGTCGGCGCGGCGGCCGTAGGCGGTGGCGAGCCAGCCGGAGGAGCCGGAGGTCAGCTTCTGGCCCGCGAAGAACTCCTTCAGCCGGGGAGTGGCCCGGGTGACGTCCTGCTCGGTGAGCGCGGACTGGGCGCCGGAGAGCCCCGAGGCGACCGAGACCAGCGCGGAGAAACCGGAGTTGGAGCGCATCGGGTCCGTCATGCCGTACGTCAGCTTCTTCTCGGCGACCGCCTTGTGCAGCTGCGACCAGGTGACCTTCGCCGGGTCCCAGCCGAGGCGGGTGACGGCGGCGGGCCGCACGCCGAGGGCCACCGGAGAGGTCATGATCGGGGTCTCGCCGGTGATCCGCCCGGCGGTGTCCGGGCGGAGCCGCAGGTAGTCGTTGGAGGAGAGCCAGATCGCGTCGTACGCCTTCTCCGCCTCGCCGGAGGCGATCTGCTCGACGGCGTCGAGGGTGCCGGCGTAGGTGGGCCGGACGGTGACCCCGGTCGCCTTGCGGGCCTCCTCCAGGACGGGGGCCATGTCGGCCAGCTCGGAGGAGGCGAGGACCCGGAGCGTGCCGGGGGCGTAGCTCGTGCCGTACCGGTCGGGGGTCGGGCCGCCCTGGCCGCCGGAGGAGCTGGTGTCGATCGTGGAGCAGGCGCTGCCGGTGGCCGTGACGAGCAGGGCGAGGGCGAGGCCGGCGAGGGTCCGGGAGAGGAGACGGGAGGTGGTGATCACGAGAGGCCGCCGCCTTCCAGGGCGCCGGTGCGGCGGCTGCGCTCCAGGTGGGAGCTCGCCTGCTGGAGTTCGGAGGTCAGGGACCGGACCGTGGCCGCCATGGACTCCGTCGCCTGCACCTTGTACGTGTCGATGGCGTCGAGGGTCGTGTAGATCTGCTGGAACGCCGTGCGGAGCGTCTCCACGCCCACCGCCGGGTCCGCCGCGATCCGCTGGATCTCGCCGGCCTGCTCCGACAGCATCCCCGCGTTGGTGGCGATGAGGCTCTCCGTCGTCGACCGGAGCGCGTCGACCTGCGCGGTGACGTTCCGCTGGTGCTCCAGCGCGGTGGCGAGCATGACGGCGATCCGCAGCGCCGACAGGGTGGTCGTCGCCGCCCGGTCCACGCCCTTGATCAGCTCGGCGTTGTTCCGGCGGACCACGTCCATCGCCATGTATCCCTGCGCGCATACGGCGAGTTGGGTCAACAGGTCCTGGTGCTTCTGCCGGACCGGGAAGAGGACGTCGGCGCGCAGCGCGTCCGCCTGGGCCCGGTCAGGAGTGAGGGCGATCCGCTCCTCCACGGCCGTGTCGAGGGCCTCGGTGAGCACCGCGTACTCCTGGAGCTTCCCCATGGTCTCCCAGAGGCGGGCCCGTTCGGTCTGCAACGCGGCGTTGTCGCGCTCCAGTTCGTCCTGGCCGCCGCGCAGCGCGCCGACGATCCGGTTCAGAGTGGCCTGCGAGGAGGCGTACTTGGCGACGTGGTCGCGCAGCTTGTTGCCGCCGGGAAGCTTCGAGAGCAGGCCCTTGATGCCCTTGGCGGGGGTGTCCCGGGGGTCCAGGTCCTCGACCGTGCGCCGGAGTTCGACGAGGGAGGCGCCGACCCGGTTCTGGGCGTCGCCGCCGGGTGCGCCGGTGCCGAGGGAGCGGACCGTGCGGTCGAGCATGCGGTTCGACTGCTGGGCGGCGGAGCGCATCTCGCCGGCGCCGAGCGCCGCGATCTCGCCGATGCGGCCCGAGAACTCGGGGGAGCGCGGGTCGAGCCCGGAGAGCGAGCCGACGTACTCGACGGCCCGCCGGGACATCTCGGTACGGGTGGCGTCGTCGAGCGGGACGACGCCGGCGACCTGCTCGGAGCGGACGGGCGCCACCGCCTCGGGCGGGGTGAGGACGAGCGGGGTCTCGGACCCCGGAGGTGTCAGGGACATCGTTCTTCTCGGATCCTCCGGCTGCTGCGTGGTCATGCGGTGTCCCCCTGGTCGCGGGCCCGCAGCGCCATCTCGTGCAGCACCTTGCTGGTGGGCACGGGCGCCTGGCGGACACCGGTCAGTGTCTGGTTGAGGTAGGCGGCGTGGTCGTTCGTGGCCGAGGTGAACTCGCTCCCGGCGCCCTGCGGCCGGAAGCCGTGGCGGACCGCGAGCCTGCGCAGCTCGGGGTCGGTGGCGAGGAGTTCGCCGAACGCCCGGCCGTTCTCGGTGAGCGGTACGAGGGTGTGGTCGCTGTTGACGGTGGTGTCCGGGTAGAGGACGACGAGGTCGCCCATGGGCCGGCCCGCGAGGAGCTGCGCGGCGACCTGGGACTCGTACACCAGGACCAGCGGATTGCCGACGCCGCTCACGAAGTCGCGGAACGGGGCGTCGGAGCCCGTCTGCTGGGCGCCCTGCACCTGGATCAGCTTGCGCAGGAGGGGTGCGGTGCGGGTGACGGCGGCCGCGTCGCCGGCGACCTTCCCGCCGTCGGCGACGTAGCTCGCCGCCGCGAGGTAGAGGGCGCCGGAGTTGGAGGCGACCGGATCGGTGGAGGTGATGAAGAGGGTGCCGCTCAGCTCGGCGTGCCCGGCGGAGCCCTTGAGCTGCTGCCAGGTGCGGTCGGCGCGGGCGGCGGCCAGGTAGGCGTCCATCTTCAGGATGCCGGTCGTCCCGCGCTCGCCGAGCGTCGCGAGGCCGTTGTCCGCGAGGGTCCGGGCCGCCGCGCTGTGCGCGACGACGACGAGCGGCGAGTAGAAGGGCCGCAGGGGGGCGGTGGCCGCCTTGTCCTTCGTCTTCGCCTTCGCACGGAGCCCGTCGGCGGGCCCCCTGGAGGAGGGGAAGGCGAAGTCGTAGCCGTCGAGGGGCAGTTCCTCCATGTCCCAGGACCCGGAGGTCTCGGTGCCCACGGTGAAGCCCTTGGCGGCGAGGGCCTTCACCACCTGCGGGTCGGCGAAGAACTCCGCCTTCTCCGACCCGATGACTCCTCGCACGGTCTTCGTTGCCGTGCCTGTGTCCTTGTCGCCGCCCGTCACGAGGACGGCGGCCACGCCGCCGAGGAGCAGGACGGCCAGGACGATTCCCAGGATGCGTCTCACGCGGGCAGCGTGCTCGCGGAAACCCACATTCCAGGGGGAGTTGGGTGGACGGGGGGTGAAGTGCCGATCCCGGTACCGAACCGGAGCAGGGGCCGCCGGATGGGCTGTGGGGCGGGCTGCGAGGCGGGTCGCCGGGCAGGGCTGTGGGGCGCCTGCGGGGTGGGGGTTGCGGGCGCGAGCCTACGGGGCGCCTGCGGTGTGGAGTGGGTGGCGCCCGGTCCGCGCGGTTCGTGCCGCGCGGACCGGGGCCGTCAGGGGGTGCCGGCTGCTGCCAGGGTGGGTTCCCCGGTCAGTGCCGCGGTGTGCGCGTCCATGCGCCCGGCGGCGAGGATCGCGGCGGCCGTGTCGGCCCGGGAGGCGGCGACGACCAGGGCGCGGCCCGCGAGGGCGTGCGCCTTGCGGTGCAGGTCCCCGGCGGGCGAGCCGCTCAGGCCCGCGTGGCGGGCGGGCGGTGCGCCGCGCAGCCGCGCCACCTGGCGGGCGATGAGCTCGCCCGCCTCCGTGTCGCCGAGCTCGTCGGTGACGGCGAGCAGGGCGGCGAGGTGTCCGGCGAGCTGGATGTCCAGCTCCTCCTCGCGGGAGCGGTGCGGGTACGTGTCGTGGACGTCGTCGGCCACCCGGTGGACCGACTTGGTGCGGATCGGTTCGTACATGGGGATGGCCTCCTGAGTGCTCTGGAGCCATCCTAGCTTAGATTTGGTCTAAAATTGTGTGGTGTCCGGGCGGGGGTTCCTAGGGCTGGCTGTAGCCGTCCAGGAACCGGCCGATCCGCGTCACCGCGTCCGCCAGATCCGCCGCCGCGGGCAGCGTGACGATCCGGAAGTGGTCCGGTTCGTGCCAGTTGAAGCCCGTCCCGTGCACGACCATGATCTTCTCGGCCCGCAGCAGGTCCAGGACCATCTGCCGGTCGTCCTTGATCTTGTAGACGTTCGGGTCGAGACGCGGGAAGAGGTACAGCGCGCCCTTCGGCTTCACGCAGGTCACGCCCGGGATCTGCGTCAGCAGCTCGTACGCCGTGTCCCGCTGCTCCAGGAGCCGCCCGCCCGGCAGCACCAGGTCCTCGATCGACTGCCGGCCCTGGAGGGCGGCGGCCACCGCGTGCTGCGCCGGCATGTTCGCGCACAGCCGCATGTTGGCCAGGATCGTGAGGCCCTCGATGTACGAGGTCGCGTGGTGCTTGGGGCCGCAGACCGCGAGCCACCCGGAGCGGAAGCCCGCCACCCGGTAGTTCTTGCTCATCCCGTTGAAGGTGAGGCAGAGGAGGTCGGGGGCGATCGCGGCGGTCGGCGTGTGCGTCGTGCCGTCGTAGAGGATCTTGTCGTAGATCTCGTCCGAGCAGACGACCAGATCGTGGCGGCGCGCGATCTCCGTCAGGGAGCGGAGCATCTCGTCGTCGTAGACGGCGCCCGTCGGGTTGTTCGGGTTGATGATCACGATCGCCTTGGTGCGGTCGGTGATCTTCCGCTCGATGTCGGCGAGGTCCGGCATCCAGTCGGCCTGCTCGTCGCAGCGGTAGTGCACCGCCGTACCGCCCGCGAGCGAGACCGAGGCGGTCCACAGTGGATAGTCCGGGGCCGGTACGAGGACCTCGTCGCCGTCGTCGAGGAGCGCCTGCATCGACATCTGGATCAGCTCCGAGACGCCGTTGCCGAGGTAGATGTCCTCGACGGAGAGCGGAATGCCCTTCGTCTCGTAGTGGCTCATCACCGCACGGCGGGCCGCGAGCAGGCCCTTCGCGTCGCCGTAGCCGTGCGCCTCGGAGAGGTTGCGCAGCACGTCCTCGAGGATGGCGGGCGGACACTCGAAGCCGAAGGCGGCCGGATTGCCCGTGTTGAGCTTGAGGATGCGATGACCCGCAGCCTCCAGCCGCATCGCCTCTTCGAGCACCGGACCCCGGATTTCGTAACAGACGTTGGCGAGCTTCGTGGACTGGATCACCTGCATGACGAGAGCTTACGGCCGGGCGGGCCGGGACGCTTCGTGTTTTGGGACACGTCGGACACCTTGATGTGACCCCCGTCGCACCGGACGTGTCGTGCTCCCTACAATTCGGGCTCATGAGCCAGCACGACCCCGGAGCCGCCGGATCCCGGCGCTCCCGCCGCCGTCACGCCCCCGCACGCCGGGGGCCGGGTCCGGTGTGGCTGATCGCCGCCGGCGGGGTCGCCGTCCTCGGGGCCGCCGCCGCGCTGCTCTCGGGCGGGTCCGGCGCGAAGGGCGGTACGGGCTCCTCCGAGGGCGGCCCCGGCGGACCGCCCGCGCTGATCCAGGCGGACCCCTCCGGCTCCTCGGAGTCGTCCGGCTCCGACGGCCGGGCCGGGTCGTCGGGGTCGTCCGGGTCGTCCGGTGCCACGGGCGCCGGCTCCGGCGGAGGCGCCACCGCGCCCGGGTCCGCGTCCGGGAAGGCGACGGCGGCCCCCTCCGCGACGGCCGGCGGCCAGGAGCCGACGGCTGCTCCGTCCGGGCCCGGGACGGCCGCGCCGGAGGCGGGCCCGACGGCGGAAGCGACCCCCGACGGCGACCGGCCCACCAAGCCGGGCAAGGGGCGGGGCCTCTCCAAGCGACCGCGATAGGCGCGGCCGGAGGCGCGGGGTCCCCGACGGTGAGGGCGGGGCTCCGGCCGGGATAGGTTGGCACGTCATGTGGGTTTTCAGTGCCTCCGGATGCCGGTGGCTGGGTGCTGCCGGATCGCTCGCCGTCGCCGTGGGCGGGTGGGCCGCCGGAACGCTGCCCGTACGCGGCGGCTGGGGCCTGTGGGAGCCGCGCGGCTCCGCCCTCACCGTGGCCGGCGCCGTCCTCGCGTACCTCGGCCTGACCCTGCTCGTCGCCGCCTGGTGGCGGTACGGCGTCCTGTTCGCGCGGGGCCTGCGGGACGGGGTTCTCCGGACCCTGGGCCTCTGGACCGCCCCGCTGCTCCTCGCCCCGCCGCTCTACAGCGCCGACGTCTACAGCTACATCGCCCAGGGCGCGATGGTCCTCGAAGGCCACGACGTCTACGGGGGCGGGCCCTCCGTCCTCGGCCCCGGCGACCTCGGCGCGGACGCGGCGGCGAGTGTCGGCGGCCACTGGACCGACACCCCAGCACCGTACGGGCCCGTCTTCCTGCTCCTCGCCGAGGTGGTCGTGAAGGCGACCGGCGGGGCGATCGTGCCGGCCGTGCTCGGGATGCGGCTGATCGCCCTCGGCGCGCTCGCGCTGATCGTCTGGGCCGTACGGGGGCTCGGCGGGGGTGCGGGAGGCCGGGACGGTGCGGTGTGGCTGGCCGCGCTCAATCCGCTGCTGCTGATCCATGTCGTCGCCGGTATGCACAACGACGGGCTGATGATCGGCCTCATGCTGAGCGGCGTGCTCCTCGCGGTGCGCGGGCGGTGGGTGCTCGGCTGCGTCCTCGTCGGGCTCGCGATGATGGTGAAATCGCCGGCGGCGGTGGCCCTGCTCTTCATCGGCGTCATGATCGCGCGCCGGGACGGTGGCGGCGTGCGGGGTGTGGCGAAGGGACTGGTGCTGCCGGGGCTCGTGGCGGGCGGGGTCGCCGTGGGCGCGACGCTGGCCGCCGGGACCGGGTTCGGGTGGCTGCGGACGCAGAGCGTCGCCGGCGCGATCCACACGGCGCTCTCGGTGACGAGCGACCTCGGGCTCGGCCTCGGACTGCTCGTCGCGGACGACCCCGATCCGGTGAAGGGCGCCGTGCAGACGGCGGGTCTCGCCGTCGCCGTCGCGGTCATCCTCGTACTCGCCTGGCGGGCGTGGCGGGGGGCGCTGGATCCGGTGCTCGGGCTCGGGCTCTCGCTGGTGGCGCTCGTCGCGCTCTCGCCGATGGTGCAGCCGTGGTACCTGCTGTGGGGCACGGTCGTCGTCGCGGCGGTCGCCTGGCGGAGCCGTGCGGGGCAGGTGCTGGCGGTGCTGTCGGCGGCGCTGGTGTACGAGACGGCGCCGTCGGGTCGCACGCCTTGGTACGGGTTCGTGGTGGCGGGGGTCGTCGTCGTGACGGGGCTCGTGTGGATGCGGCGGGAGCGGTGGGAGGGGGCGACGCCCGTCGCCGCGCCGGAGCCGACGGGGGCGCGGCCCTAGGGGGCGCGCTTCCTCGCCCTGGCTCCGTCGTCAGGCCGTCGGGGTTCTTCGGATGGAGCGGCCCGCCAGGGCGTCCGTGCGCTTGCCGTCCTCCACGGTGAACTCGCCGGCGATCAGGACGTGCGGGATGCCCACCGGGAGGGTGCGGGGGGAGGCGTACGTCGCTCCCGCCGCGACCGTTCGCGGGTCGAAGAGCACCAGGTCCGCCACGTGGCCCTCGCGGACCAGGCCCCGGTCCGGGAGGCGGAGGCGGGCCGCCGGGCGGGAGGTCAGATGGGCGACGCACTCCTCCAGGGAGAGGACGCCGAGCTCGCGCACGTACCGGCCGAGGTAGTGCGGGAACGTGCCGTACGCCCTCGGGTGCGGCTTGAGGCCCTGGAGGATGCCGTCCGAGCCGCCCGTGTGGACCCGGTGCCGCATGATCGTCCGGACGTTCTCCTCGTGGCCCACGTGCTGGAGGATCGTCGTCCCGAGCCGGTCGTCGAGCAGGAGCCGGCGGGCCGTCGTCCAGCTGTCCAGGCGGCGGCCCACGAGGTCCGTGAGGGCGGGGTCCGTCACGCCCGCGATCTCGATCGTGTGCCAGTCCATCGGCACTCCGTGGCAGCCGTCCGAGCCGACCACTTCGAGGTCGTGGCGGATCCGGTCCGCCGTCCCCTCGTCGCGGAGGCGGGTCAGGACCGCCTCCGGGCCGCCCTCGCTCGCCCAGCTGGGGAGGACGGCGACGAGGGTGGTGCTGCCCGGGGTGTACGGGTACGTGTCGAGGCTGATGTCCGCCCCGGCGTCGAGGGCCTCGTCCAGGAGGGCCAGGAGCTCCGGCGCCCGGCCCTCGTTCACGCCGAAGTTCATGGTGGCGTGGGCCAGGTGGAGGGCGCAGCCGGCCTCGCGGGTGAGGGCGATCATCTCCTCGTACGCCTGGAGGGCGCCGGCGCCGTACGAGCGGTGGTGCGGGCAGTAGTAGCCGCCGTACTCCGCGACGACCCGGCACAGCTCGGTGAGCTCGGCGTCCGGCGCGTACATGCCGGGGGTGTACGTCAGACCGGAGGACATGCCGACCGCGCCCTGCTCCAGGCCCTCGGCGACGAGCCGCCGCATCCGGTTCAGCTCGGCGTCGGTGGCGGGCCGGTCCTCCCAGCCCATCGCGTACATCCGGACCGTGCCCTGCGGGACCAGGTACGCCGCGTTCACCGCGATCCCCCGGCCGCCGTGCGCGTGGTCGAGACGGTCCAGGTAGCCGCCGACCGTGCGCCAGTCCAGGTCCAGGGTCGTGTCCCCGGGCGCACCACCGTTCCAGCCGGCGATCGCCCGCCGGACCTCCGCGAGCGTGCGGTCGTCGACGGGCGCGTACGACAGACCGTCCTGGCCCAGGACTTCGAGCGTCACGCCCTGTGCGGCCTTCGCGCTGTGGTCCGGGTCGCGGAGCAGCGCGAGGTCGCTGTGGGCGTGCATGTCGATGAAGCCGGGGGAGAGCGCGAGGCCCTCGGCGTCCACGACGCGGCGGGCGGTGGGGCGCTGGCAGCCGGCGGCCGCGCCCTCCTTGACGATCGCGGCGATCCGGCCGCCGTCGATCGCCACGTCGGCCCGGTAGGAGGGGCCGCCGCTGCCGTCGACCACCTCCGCGTCGCGGAAGACGAGGTCCATGCCGACTCCTTCTAGAAGTACGTGCGGATGTAGTCGACGACCGTGCCGTCCGCCTCGACCAGCGGGATCAGCTGCCACTTGTCGAAGGACGTGCACGGGTGCGACAGGCCCATGCCCACCCAGTCGCCGACCTCCACGTCCGCCCCGGGGGCCGTGCGGAGCCAGGCGTGCTGGTCGGAGAGGCCGGTGACGGTGACGCCCTCGGCGGCGCGGACCTCGCCCGTGCGGGCGTCGCGGACGACCTGCGCCTCCGGGAGGTGGAGGTCGTAGGCCGCGTCCCGCTTGCCCGCGTTGGTGAACGCCTGCTCGGGGGTCGGCCGGGAGACGACCTGCGACCAGAGCCTGAACGCGGGCTGGAGCGCGCCCTCTTCGGGGACCCGGTTGAAGGGGGTGAGGTTGCGGTACTGGCCGTCGTCGTGGGACACGTACGCGCCCGAGCGCAGCAACTTCAGTGTGGGGAGGGAGAGTTCGGGCAGCTCGGCGAAGACCTCGGCGACCGTGTCGAACCACGCGCTGCCGCCCGCGCTGACGACGATCTCGCCCGCGTCGGCCGAGAACCTGCCCGCCTTGTCGAACTCGACCGCCAGCGCGGTCAGTCGGCGCAGCCAGGCGTCGACCCGCTCCGGCGTCGCCTGCGGCACCTCGCCCTCGTACCCGGCGACTCCGACGAGTCGGAGCGTGGTGGTGGCGGCCACGGCGTCGGCGACGGCCGCGCACTCCGCCTCCGTACGGACGCCGGTACGGGCCCCCTCGCCGGCGCCGAGCTCGACGACGACGTCGACCGGGCGGGCGTCCGCCGGCCGTGACGCGCCGGCCGCGCGCAGCGCCTCGTCCATCAGCTCCACGCCGCGGACCGAGTCGACGTAGCAGACGAAGCGGAAGTCCGGGTCGGCGTCCAGCTCGGCGGCGAGCCAGCGCAGGGCGACGGCGTCGACGAGCTCGTTGGCGAGGAAGATCCGGGCGACGCCGTGGGCGCGGTACACGCGGGCCTGGTGCGGCACGGCGGCGGTGATGCCCCAGGCGCCGTGCTCCAGCTGGCGGTCGAAGAGCTGGGGGGCCATCGAGGTCTTGCCGTGCGGGGCGAAGGCGAGGCCGTGACGCTCGGCGTAGACCTCCAGGAGGCGGAGGTTGTGCTCGACGGACTCGGCGGAGAGCGCGAGGACGGGGGTCGTGAAACCGCCGGTGAAGAGGGAGCGGCGCTGGGCCGCCAGCTCGCCGACGGTCAGGCCCTCGGCGTCCGGGGGCAGCCCCTTGAAGCGGTGGTCGACTCGCTCGTTTGCCAGGTCGGGCACGGGGCCTCCTCGTCCAGCGTTGCACTCAATGCAACGGTCATTGCGCATCTTGCTCATGGCTGTCTAACATCCGGGCCAAGGCCGGGTCAATGGACCCGTAGGAGCGCGGGGAGCACCAGAGTGACCGGAACCCCGTCCGCGGGCACCGCCCCGGACGTCGTCTGCCTCGGCGAGTCCATGGTCACCTTCCTTCCCTCCCGGCCCGGGCGCCTCGCCGACGTCCCCTCCTTCGCCCGCGCGATCGGCGGCGCCGAGTCCAATGTCGCCTGCGCCCTCGCCGCCGCCGGGCACCGCGCGAAATGGGTCGGCCGCGTCGGCCGGGACGGCTTCGGCGACCACCTCGTCGACACCATCGGCGGCTACGGCGTCGACGTCACCGCCGTCGGCCGCGACCCGCACCGGCCGACCGGCGTCTACTTCCGTACCGACGCGGACCGGGCCACCGACGCCCACGAGGTCGTCTACTACCGGGCCGGCTCCGCCGCCTCGGCCATGTCGCCCGCGACCGTCCCCTACGACTCCGTCGCCGATGCGCGGATCCTCCACCTCACCGGCATCACGGCCGCGCTCTCCGCGGACTGCCTCGCCCTGGTGCGGGAGCTCACCGCGCCCCGCCCCGGCCGCCCGCTCGTCTCCTTCGACGTCAACCACCGGCCCGGTCTGTGGCGCGACGGCACCGCTCCCGACGTGCTGCTCGACCTCGCCGGCCGCGCCGACCTCGTCTTCGTCGGCGCGGACGAGGCGGAGGCGCTGTGGGGGCTCCGCGACCCGGCCGCGATCCGGGGCGCGCTGCCGGAACCGGCGGTCCTCGTGGTGAAGGGGGGAGGGGAGGGGGTGGTCGTGTTCGAGCGCTGCGCGGCTTCTTCCCCCACCCCGCCCCTTCCCGAACCGGGGGCGCTGCCCCCGGACCCCCGCGCCTCGAACGCCGGCGGGGCTGAATGTCGGCCCACCTCCGTCCCCGCCCCCCGGGTCGACGTCGTCGCGTCCGTCGGTGCCGGGGACGCCTTCGCCGCCGGATTCCTCTCCGCCACCCTCCGCGGCCTCGACACCACCGCGCGGATCCGCCACGGCCACCTCATGGCCGCCGCCGCCCTCACCGTTCCCGGTGACGTCGCCGTCCCTCCCCGCCGCGCCCACGCCGACCGGCTGGCCGCCCTCGGCGCGGGCGCCTGGGAGACACTTCACCTCGGCCCCGGCTGGACGGGGGACGACCAGGAGGTACGTACGCCATGAGCCAGACCGTCGACCGGGCGCTCAGCATCCTGCCGCTGCTCGCACAGGGCCCCGCCGACCTCGGGCAGGTCGCCGAGCGGCTCGGCGTCCACAAGTCGACCGCGCTGCGCCTGCTGCGCACCCTCCACGAGCACGGCCTCGTCCACCGGCAGCAGGACCAGCGCTACCGCCTCGGCGCCCGCCTCTTCGCCCTCGCCCAGGAAGCCGTCGAGAACCTCGACGTCCGCGAGATCGCCCACCCCTATCTCGCCGCGCTCAACGAGCAGATCGGGCACACGATCCACCTCGCCGTGTACGAGGAGGGCGAGGTCCTCTACATCGACAAGGTCGAGAGCCGCTACCCGGTCCGGATGTACTCCCGCATCGGCAAGCCGGTCGCGATCACCGTCGCCGCCGTCGCCAAACTGCTCCTCGCCGACCTGCCCGAGCCCGAGCGCCGTGCCGTCGCCGCGAAGCTCGACTACCCCCCGTACACGCCCCGTTCGACCCCGAATGCCGCTGCCTTCCTCAAGGAGCTGGCGACCGTGCGCGAACAGGGCTGGGCCACCGACCTCGGCGGCCACGAGGAGTCCATCAACTGCGTCGGCGCGCCGATCCGCGGCGCCGACGGCCGGGTCGTCGCCGCCATGTCGGTCTCCGCGCCCAACGTGGTCGTCACGGCGGAGGAACTCCTCACCCTTCTCCCGCTGGTGCGCCGCACCGCGGACGCCATCAGCCGCGAGTACTCCGGCACCACCCCGACGAAGGAAGCCAGCGCATGACGACCGAGAAGACCGCCCTCACCCCCGCCACCCACACCGCCCCGCCCGCGAAGTTCTCGCACGGCGTGCGGAAGGGCAACATCCTCCAGGTCGCCGGCCAGGTCGGCTTCCTGCCCGCCGTCGAGGGCGAGGCGCCCACGGTCGCCGGCCCGACCCTGCGCGAGCAGACCCTCCAGACCTTCGCCAACGTCAAGGCGATCCTGGAGGAGGGCGGCGCGACCTGGGACGACGTCATGATGATGCGCGTCTACCTCACCGACGTGGACCACTTCGCCGAGATGAACTCGATCTACAACCAGTACTTCCAGGAGGAGGGCCTCAAGGCCCCGGCCTCCGCCCGGACGACCGTGTACGTCGGCCTCCCGGCCGGCCTCCTCGTCGAGATCGACGCGCTCGCCGTCCTCGGCTGACCCATGACGAACAGGGAAGGGCGCCCCGGCGTGCCGCCGCCGGGGCGCCCTTCACGTCGTACCGGTCGTCAGGCCGTGCAGTACTGCGCCTGCTTGCCGATCGACCGGTACATGCAGTCGGCGTTCTCCAGGAGCTGGAGGACCGCGTCGCGGTTGCGGCTCGTCTCGCGCTCGATGACCTCGTCGGGCGGGTAGAAGCCGCCGCCACCGGACGAGGACGGGTACATCTCGAAGGTGTACGCGAAGATGCGCTGCGTGCCCCACAGGTAGTCGTCGATCGAGCCGTCCGTGATGTAGAGGTCACTGGACTGCTCGGGCGTGTAGCCGTTGCTCGAGGCCATCTTCCCGCCGACGGTCGCGAAGGCGTCGCGGTCGTCCTGGGTCATGCCGGTGGTGGTGTTCGCGGTGGTCCAGCCGAAGGGCCAGAGGACCAGTTCGCTGTAGGTGTGGAAGTCGATGGCCGCGGTGATCTGCTGCTTGCCGCCGACCGTACGGGAGCGGACGAAGTCGGCGACGACCTTCACCTCGGGGGCCGACTCGGGGGCCGCGCCGCGGTACGTCTCGGAGCTCTTGGAGCCGGAAGAGCCGCCGCAGCAGCCCCACTTGTAGTCCCAGTTCCGGTTCATGTCCGTACCGATGTACGAGGAGCCGGAGTTGGGCTGGCGGTTCTTGCGCCAGCTGCGGTACGAGCCGGAGGCGATGTCGTACTCGCCGCCGTCCGGGTTGAGGTCCGGGACGATCCAGATCTCGCGCCCGTTCACGGCGTTGGTGACCCGGGAGTCGGTGCCGTAGCCCGCGCCGAGCTCGCGCAGCAGGTACAGCGCCATCTCGACCGTGAGGTGTTCGCGGGCGTGCTGGTGGTGGGTGAAGAGGACCTCGGGCTCGCTCTCGTCGGTGGCGACGTTGTCGCTGATCTTGATCGCGATGATGTCCCGGCCCTGGTACGACTTCCCGATGACCTGCTTGCGCATGATCGACGGGTACTGGGCGAGCCGCTGGTCGATCTCGGCGTTCATCTCCGCGTAGTTGTGGTACTTCGCGTCGGCGGAGGGGAAGTCGAGCGGGCCGAGGGTCTGGTCGCGGGTGTGGTCCTCGGCGGTGCTGCGGTTCGGCGGCCCGGGGAGGGCGACCGGCCGGTAGCCGAGGGCCTTGAGGTTCTTCAGCTGCTCGGCGTTGGCGCTGACGACGACCGAGCGGGCGTCGACCTCGTCGATCGAGACGCCGGTGGCGGTGAGTGCGGTGCGGG
Source organism: Streptomyces sp. NPDC056169 (assembly GCF_042268445.1). Taxonomy (NCBI): domain Bacteria; kingdom Bacillati; phylum Actinomycetota; class Actinomycetes; order Kitasatosporales; family Streptomycetaceae; genus Streptomyces; species Streptomyces sp. NPDC056169. The sequence continues at coordinate 283,672 of NZ_JBHJUO010000007.1, forward strand.
CGGCCGGGGTGGACGGTCCGGCGATCTCGTACTGCCGGATCACCTCCTCGGCGCCGGAGGCGATCCGGGCGGCGGTCGGCGCGGGGTCGGCCCCGGCGGGTGAGGAGAGGGCGGAGAGGGGCGCCGCGAGGGCGAGCGCCACGAGGGCCGCGAGGGTGGCGGACCTTCTGCCGCGGGTGGGACGTCGCATGCTGTCTCCTGGGTGGGGAGTGTGGGGGAGTGCGACAAACTCGTGCGGGTGTCCGGCCACATGGTGAAGCTATGTCATGGACCGGTCAAGATGAGGAGTTCGGCCATACTGTCCGGCGTGGGGACCCTCATCGGTGGATACGTCATCGAGCACAAGCTAGGCGAGGGCGGCACGGGAACCGTCTACCTGGCCCGATCGCGCGGCGGGCGTGCCGTCGCCGTCAAGGTCGCACGGCCGGAACTCGCCTCCGACCCGTCCTTCCGCGCCTGCTTCCGCGCCTGCTTCCGCGCCTGCTTCCGCGCCTGCTTCCGCGCCCGCTTCCGCGCCGAGGTCGCGGCGGCCCGTCAGGTCGGCGGATTCCACACCGCGCAGGTCGGGTCCGGCCGGTGTCCGGCGTACGGCGAAACACGACGCAGCGCCGCCGGGGGAGCGGCGGCGCTGCGCGGGAACCCCCGTACTGCTAGGGGAGGTTGTGGACGTGCGGGCCGACGGCGTTGGACCAGGCGTTGCCGGCCGTCGCGTCCCAGTTGGTCGACCAGGTCATCGCGCCGCGCACCGTCGGCCACGCCTGGGCCGGCTTGTAGGTGCCGCAGCCGGTGAGCTTGGTCAGGCAGTCGAGCGCGTTCTTCACGATCTGCGGGTCGACGTAGCCGCTGCCCGCGCCGCGCGTGGAGGCGGGGACGCCCAGGCCGACCTGGGACGGGTCGAGACCGCCCTGGATCTGGATGCAGGCGAGCGCGGTGAGGAAGTCCACCGAGCCCTGGCTGTAGACCTTGCCGTCGCAGCCCAGCATCGAACCGCTGTTGTAGTACTGCATGTTGACGACGGTGAGGATGTCCTTCACGGCGAGCGCCGTCTTGAAGTACTCGGTGCCCGTGCTCTGCATGTCGATGGTCTGCGGGGCCATCGTCAGGACCATCGACGAACCGGCCTTGGCGGAGAGCTGGCGCAGCGCCTTGGTCAGGTAGGTGGAGTTGATGCCGTGCTCCAGGTCGATGTCGACCCCGTTGAAGCCGTACTCCTGCATCAGGGCGTACGCGCTGTTCGCGAAGGCGGTCGCGCTCGCGTCACTGTTGACCGTGACGTTGCCCTTCTCGCCGCCGACCGAGATGATCACGGACTTGCCGGCCGTCTTCTTGGCCGCGATGTCGGCCTTGAAGTCGGCGGTGGAGGCGTAGCCGACGGCCGGGTCGAGGTTGAAGACGATCTGGCCGGGCGTGGTGGTCGAGTCGGCGAAGGAGACGGCGATGATGTCGTACTGCGACTGGACGTCCCGCAGCTTCTGGACGGTCGCGCCGTTGTTGAAGTTCTGCCAGTAGCCGGTCAGCGCGTGCTTGGGGACGGCCGGGCCGGGGCCCGGGTCGGTGACCTTGGAGGTGCGGGCCGACACGGCGGCGGACTTGGCGGACTCGCCCGCGGAGTTCGTCGCGGCGACCTGGAACTGGTAGGCGGTGTCGGCGGTGAGGCCGGTGACCGTGGCCGAAGTGCCGGTGACGGCCTGCGGGTTGGCGCCGTCGCGGTACACCTTGTAGCCCGTGGCGCCGGAGACCGCGCCCCAGCTGAGGGCGACGGAGCTCGACGTGACCGTGCCGGCGGCGAGGCCCGCGGGAGTGGCCGGGACGACCGGGTCGGGGTCCTGGCCGCCGCCCCCGTCGGGGCCGAAGACGCTCACGTCGTCGACGACGTAGGGGGAGGTGCCGTACCAGCCGTGGGTGTAGATCTCGACGGAGGTGGTGCTCGCGCCGGTGGTGAAGGTGGTGGTGAGCTGCTTCCAGGCGGCGCTGTCGGGCGTCCAGGTGGAGACGCTGCCCGTGCCGGTCCCGGTGCCGCTCGCGCCGAGGTAGGCGTACCCGCCCTGGACCCAGGCGCTCAGCGTGTACGTGGAGTTGGGCTTCACGGCCACGGTCTGCACGCATTTGGCGTTGTCGAGACCGGCCGGGGTGGCCTTCAGGGCGCCGGTCCCGGTGCGCGCCGGCGAGGAGACGGCGGCGCCGCTCCCCGCGGAACAGGACCAGTTGGCGAGGCCGTTCTCGAACCCGGCGTTCTTGGCGACGTTGACGTCGGCCGCCTGGGCGGTGCCGGCTCCGCCGACGAGGACGAGCCCGGAGCCGACGGCGAGCGCGAGGGCTCCGCCGAGCCATCGACGTCCGTGCGGGCGGGTGGTGGTGCGGTCCACGTGCATCCTCCGGTGGGGGAGTTGGGGATGTGGAGGTGCCGTACGTCGTCGTACGGAGGGGCTCGTACGGGGGTACGAGGCTGGTGCGGGGGTGCGGACGGTGGCCACCGTTGTCGCAACAAGTTGGTCCAGACCAATCGCGTTGTCAAGACCTCTGGCGGCAAGCGGTGTTCGAGCGGGTTGAAAAGGGCCGGTGGGCCCATTGCTAGGCCCAAAGAAAGTCGGGGGAGCTTGGCGGATTGTGTGTTCACCACCCCGGGTGGCGTGGATAAAGTGCAGAGGCGGCGGCGCCCTGCGGTGACGCCGCGAACGCGGTAGGTGATCTGCGGCCCCCGGGACCCCGGAGGCCGGAGGGGACGGGGGTCTGACGTGCCGACAGCGATCGCGGTCACCAGCGCCGACCTGGTGCTGCCGCCGACCGACCCGCAGACGCCCGACGCCGCCGTGCTCCCGGCCCCCGAGACACGGTCCCTCGACGCCTCCGTCGCCGACATGCAGCACCTCCTCGCGCGGTACGGCAGCGTGGTCGTCGTCTGCCCCACCTCGGCCCCCGCCGCCGTCGAGCGGCGCCTGCACGCCGTCCGAGGCCTCCTCGAAAGCGACCGGATCGCGCTGGTCAGAACCGACCTGCCACCCCTCGGCGCGGCCGTCCTGGTCCGGCAGTTACGGCAGCTGGCGGCCTGCGACTTCAGCCCCGGCGTGCTCGCCTCCGCCGCCCGGCTGCTCGCCCACTACATCTACGCGGGGGCCGTACTGGGCTCGGTCTCCCGCCTCGACCGCGTACCCGTCAGCCTCTCCTCCCACCTCAAGGGCTGGCTGCCCGGGGCCCACTTCGCCGTCCTCGCCGGACCCACGCCGCAGATCGTCCGGCTCGGCGGAGCGGGCGACCAGCGCCTGGCGGGACCGGAGTTCGCCACCCAGCTCCTCGTCGCGCGCGGCCAGCTCCAGACCGACTGGCCCACCACCGCCCTCGTCCCCGCCTGGCAGATCCAGAGCCCCGTCCAGGAGACCGGGCTGCCCGAGACCTCGCCCGGCTGGTGGGGCACCGGCAAGCTCGTGGAGTTCGTCGCGTACCTGCCCGACCTGCCCGTCCTCTACCAGCTCGTCGCCTCCGTCCGGCGCGAGACGTGCCACTGGTGCGGGATGGAGCTCATCGGCGACCGCTGCGGCTTCTGCACGGCCCCGCTGGCGGCGCTCGCCCCTCCGCAGGCCGCGGTGGCCCGGGGAGCGACCCAGGCACTCGGCGCGGCCCAGGCACTCGGCGCGGCCCAGACGCCCGGCGCCGCCCAGGTACTCGGCGCCGCCCGCGCCACGGCTCCGGCGCTCGACCCGGTGCCGGCCCGGGGCGCCACGCGAGCCCCCGGCGCCGCACGGGCCCTCGGCGCGGCACCGGCGCCCGCACCCCGCCACGCGATCGACCCCCGCACCGTCCCGTGAGCACCGCCGCGCACCACCACCGCCACCCCCGCCCGCCCAGACCCACGTCTCCGATCGAGGAAGTACGGCCATGAACTCCCGCCAGCGCCGCGGCGTGATCCTGTTGCTGCTCTCCGTCCTGTGCGCCCTCGGGGCCTTCGCCGGCGTCCTCACGGTCATCAGCGACGTGAACGCGAAGGTCGGCCCGGAGGTCACCGCGTACCGACTCAACGGGAACGTGAAGCCCTACACCCCGCTGAGGGCCGACCAGTTCGAGAAGATCTCCATGCCCAAGCGCTGGCTCTCCGCCACCGCCGTCACCGATCTCCGCCAGATCGAGGGCAGGATCGCCGTCACCGAACTCAGGAAGGGCTCCCTGCTCCAGACCGACATGATCGTGGAGCGGCCCGAACTCGAGCCGGGCGAGCAGGAGATCGCGATCATGATCGACGCGGCCACCGGCGTCGCCGGAAAGATCAACGCCGGCGCCACCGTCAACATCTACGCCACCTTCGCCGGCGAGAAGAAGGACGACCCCTCCCAGTCGCGGATGATCGTCGCCGGCGCCCGCGTCCTCTCCGTCGGCCAGCTCACCCCCATCGACAACCGCAACGACCGCTCCGGGCGCGCCGCCGCCGAGGCCGTGCCCATCAGCTTCGCCCTCTCCACCCTCGACACCCAGCGCGTCGCGTACGCCGAGTCCTTCGCCGAGCACGTACGCCTCGCCCTCGTCGCCCCGGCCACCGGCGGCGCCCCGGCCGACCAGCGCGACCGCACCTACACGCTCGACAAGGACAAGTGAGGCCGGTATGACCACCAGGATCCTGCCGGCCGTCGGGGACCCCGACGCGGCCCGGTCCGTCGTCACCCTGCTCAGCCAGCTGCCCGACGCCGAACCCGCCGCGCCCGTCACCGACTCCACCCAGCTCGTCGACACCCTCGCCCGGCTCGCCGCCGAGTCCCTCGACGAACTCCCCGAAGTCGTCCTCGTCCACGAGCGGATCGGACCCGTCCCCGCACTCGACGTCGTCCGCGAGGTCGCCCTCCGCTTCCCGGCCGTCGGCGTCGTCCTCATCACCGCCGACGCCAGCCCCGTCCTCTTCTCCGCCGCCATGGACTCCGGCGCCCGCGGCCTCGTCACCCTCCCCCTCGGATACGAGGAGCTCGCCAGCCGCGTCCAGGCCGCCGCCCAGTGGTCCGCCGGAGTCCGCCGCCACCTCGGCGCCGGGGCCGAACTCGCCACCGGACCCGGCGGCACCGTCGTCACCGTCAGCGGCGCCAAGGGCGGCGTCGGCACCACCGTCACCGCCGTCCACCTCGCCCTCGCCGCCCGCGCCTCCGGACGGAGCGTCGCCCTCGTCGACCTCGACCTCCAGGGCGGCGACATCGCCTCGTACCTCGACGTCCAGTTCCGGCGGTCGGCCGCCGACCTCGCCGCGATCGCCGACATCTCGCCCCGCGTCCTCCAGGACGCCGTCTTCGTCCACGAGACCGGCCTCGCACTGCTCCTCGCCCCGGCGGAGGGGGAGCGCGGCGAGGAGGTCACCGACCGCGCCGCCCGCCAGATCGTCAGCGCCCTGCGCGCCCGGCACGAGGTCGTCGTCGTCGACTGCGGCAACCAGCTCACCGGCGCCAACGCCGCCGCGATCGAGATGGCCGACACCGCGCTCCTCGTCACCACCCCGGACGTGGTCGCCGTGCGCGCCGCCAAGAGGACCGTACGGATGTGGGAACGCCTCCAGGTACGCAAGGCCGAGGAGACCATCACCCTGGTCAACCGCCACCACCGGTCCACCGAGATCCAGCCGCCCCTCGTCCAGAAGATCACCGGCACGCGCACGGCGGGCGTCTCCGTCCCCGCCAACTTCAAGGAACTCCAGGCCGTCGTCGACGCGGGCCGGCTGCACGACCTCGACGCGAAATCGACGGTCAAGCAGGCGCTGTGGGCCCTCGCGGGAGAACTGGGCCTGGTCCAGCCGACGGCCCCGGCAGCGGGCAAGCAGCTCGCCCGCGCCGGCGACCGAGGCTCCCTCGGCCTGCGCCGCCGCACCGGAGGACGCTGAGCCATGCGGGCGGCCTACCGGGACGACGACAGAGGGCAGGTGGCGATCGAGTTCCTCGGCATGGTGCCGCTGATCCTGCTCACGCTGGCGCTGCTCTGGCAGGTCGTCCTGGTGGGGTACACGTACACGCTGGCGGCGAATGCGGCGGACGAGGGGGCGCGGGCGGAATCGGTGGACGGGGACTGCGCGGGCGCCGCGCTGCGTCACCTGGACGGTGCGTGGAGGAGCGGCGCCCATGAACCGTCCTGCTCGACGAGCGGCGGGATGTCGACGGCGGTGGTGACGATCCGGGTCCCTGTCCTCTTCCCGGGCGTGGGCGGCCTCTTCGACGTGTCGGCCACAGCGGGCGCGATCTCGGAAGAGGGCCTGAGGCCATGAGGGAACACCTCCGCAAGAGGGCTCGTGATCGAGGCCAGGTCGCCATCGAGTACCTCGGCTTCCTCCCGATCCTGCTCATCGTCGGGCTCGCGGGCCTTCAGCTCGGCATCGCCGCGTACGCCGCCCAGCAGGCGGGCACGGCGGCCCGCGCCGCCGCGCGGGCGGCGACCACCGACGAAGAGAACGCGCCGGACTGCGAGACGGCGGGTCGCGCGGCCGTGAGCGGCTGGGTCGACCCCGAGATCGGGGGTTGTGAGGGGGGCGCCGAGGCAGTCGTGATCACCGTCCGTGTCGAGATCCCCCCCGTCCTCCCTTTCTGGGATTTCGACCCGATCGTCAAGACCGCCACCATGCCCCGCACCCCGCCCACCGAGGACGACGAATGAGAAGGAGGGACGACACGTCATGAGTCTGCGTGCCCGGATCAACGCCCCCGAGGACAAGGGCGCCGGAGCCGGCCGGGAGGACGGGCATCTCGTCGCCGCCTTCCGCGCCAAGCTCCTGGAGGAGATCGACCTCACCGAGATGTCCGCGCTCGCGGCCGCCGAACGGCGTGCCCGCCTGGAGCGCGTCCTCGGGCACATCATCAGCCGCGAGGGCCCCGTGCTCTCCACCGCCGAGCGCGCCCAGCTGATCCGCCGCGTCGTCGACGAGGCGCTCGGGCTCGGCGTCCTCGAACCGCTCCTCGAAGACGCCTCGATCACCGAGATCATGGTCAACGGCCCCGACCAGATCTTCATCGAGCGCGCCGGCCGCGTAGAACTCCTCCCGCTCCGCTTCGCCTCCCACGACCAGCTGATGCAGACCATCGAGCGGATCGTCTCGACCGTCAACCGCCGCGTCGACGAGTCGAACCCCATGGTCGACGCCCGGCTCCCGTCCGGCGAGCGCGTCAACGTCATCATCCCGCCGCTCTCCCTCACCGGGGCGACGCTCACCATCCGCCGCTTCCCCCGCGCGTACACGCTCCACGAGATGATCGGCCTCGGCTCGCTCGACGAGCAGATGCTGCTCCTGCTCTCCGGGCTCGTGCAGGCCAAGTTCAACCTGATCGTCTCCGGCGCCACCGGCACCGGGAAGACGACCCTCCTCAACGCCCTCTCCGGTCTCGTCCCGGAGGGCGAGCGGATCATCACCATCGAGGACTCGGCGGAGCTCCAGCTCCAGCAGGCCCACGTCATCCGCCTCGAAGCGCGCCCGCCGAACATCGAGGGCCGCGGAGCCATCTCCATCCGCGACCTCGTCCGCAACTCCCTCCGCATGCGCCCCGACCGCATCATCGTGGGCGAGGTCCGCGGCGGCGAGACCCTCGACATGCTCCAGGCGATGTCCACCGGCCACGACGGCTCGCTCGCCACCGTCCACGCGAACTCGGCCGAGGACGCCCTGATGCGGCTCCAGACGCTCGCCTCGATGTCCGAGGTCAAGGTGCCCTTCGAGGCGCTCCGCGACCAGATCAACAGCGCGGTCGACGTCCTCGTCCAGCTGACCCGCCACCCGGACGGCACCCGCCGCATCACCGAGATCGCCGTCCTCGCCTCCCACGGGCGCGAGCGCTTCCTGCTCGCCACGATCTGCCGCTTCCAGGCGCAGCCGGTCGCCGCCGACGGCCGGGTGTACGGGCAGTTCACGTACCACCCGCTGCCCCGGCGGGTCGCCGAGCGGCTCTACATGGCCGGCCAGCCCATCCCGCAGGCCTTCGGCGTGGCCGCGACCGACGACTACCTCGCCACCCGAGAAGCGAACTAGGAGCAAGGGCTGATGACCGATCCCGTGTGGCTGACGCTCGGCGTGGCGCTGCTCTGCTGCGTCCTCGGCGTGACGGGCCTCCAGGTGTACACGAGCGGGGCCCGCCGCCACGCGGAGCTCGTCGCCCGGCTCGACGAGACGAACGAGCCCGAGGCGGCCGGCCGCCGCAGGCGCCACTTCCGGGGCATCGACCGGCGCGTCCGCCGGACGTCCCTCGGCCGGAAGCTGGAGCTGCGGATCGCGGCGACCGGACTCGACGTCACCCCCGGCGAGTTCACCGTCGGCCTCGCGGCGACCGTGGCCGTCCTGTGGGCGGTCGGGCAGTCGGCGCTCTCCCCGTTCTTCGGCCCGATCTGCGGGCTCCTCGGCGTGTGGGTGGCCCTCGGCTTCCTCAACTGGCAGCGGCAGAAGCGCATCGAGAAGTTCATCAACCAACTCCCCGAACTCTCCCGCATCCTGGCCAACGCCACCCAGGCCGGACTCGCCCTGCGCATGGCGCTGAGCCTCGCCGCCGACGAGCTGGAGTCGCCGGCCGGTGACGAACTGGAGAAGGTGGCCCAGCAGTTGGCCGTCGGCACTTCCCTCGACGACGCGCTAGGCGAGCTCGCCGAGCGACTCCCCTCCCGCGAACTGGTCGTCCTCGTCACCACCCTCGTCCTCGCCAACCGGGCGGGCGGCACCGTCGTCTCCTCCCTCCGGAACCTCACGGAGACGCTGGAGGAACGCAAGGAGACCCGGCGCGAGGTCCGCACCCAGCTCTCCCAGGTGAGCATGACCGCGTACGCCGTCCCCGTCATCGGCGTCGGCTCCCTCCTGCTCATCGACAACATGCAGCCCGGCGCCCTCGACCGCATGACCAGCTCGACCGTCGGACAGTTCGCCGTGGTCGCCGCCTGCGCCCTGTACGTGGTCGGCTTCGCCGCCATCCGCCGCTTCTCCAAGATCGACGTATAGGACGGGCGCGCGCCATGGACCTCCTTCTCGCCCTGCTCGCCGGCCTCGCCGTCGCCGGCATCGCCTACGGCCTGCGGCTCTACCGCGCCGACGCCCGCCTCCCCGACGACCTCAAACTCGCCCTGGAGGTCGGTGCCACCCGTACCGGCGCCGTCGACTCCGCCGTCGACCGGCTCGGCATGCGCTACTCGCCCGCCGTCCTGCGCCTCATGGGCCCGAAGCGGGTCAACGCCGTACGCCGCCGCATCGACCTCGCCGGCAACCCCGGCGGACTCACCATCGACCGGTACGGGGCGAGGCGGGCCGTCTACGGCTTCCTCGGTGTCCTCGGCGGCCTGCTCATGCTCGCGCGGGGGTCGGTCCTCGTCGCGCTCCTCCTCTTCGCCTTCGGCGCGTTCTGGACGGAGGTCGGCATCTGGTCCGCCGTCCGCATCCGCAAGGACCAGATCGAACGGACCCTGCCCGACTTCCTCGACGTCCTCGCCGTCGTCGTCAGCGCCGGACTCGGCTTCCGGCAGGCCCTCGAACGCGTCGCGGAGCAGTACGCCGGCCCCTGGTCCGACGAACTCCGCATCACCCTGCGCCAGATGGACATGGGTGTCAGCCGCCGCCAGGCCTTCGACGAACTGCGCCGCCGCAACGACTCGGAACAGGTCGCACAGTTCGTCACGGCGCTCCAGCAGGGCGAGGAGCTAGGCGCCCCCATCGTGGACACACTCATACAGATCGCCAACGACATGCGGCGGACGGACGCCCAGAACGCCCGCCGGAAGGCGGCCAAGGCGGTCCCGAAGGCCACCATGGTCATCACGACCCTGATGGTCCCGGCGACGATGATCCTCCTCGGCGCGGGCCTCTTCCTGGGCACGGGCACCGACTTCGGCTCGGTCACGGGCGAGTGAGCCGGCGATGAAGCCGCCCACACGCCCTGGAGCCGCGCCGCCTGGCTCCGCGATCCAGACGAACGCGCTCCAGGCGATGTGCCGCCAGGTCTTCGGCTTCCGCCTCGCGATGATCGCGCTCGCCGCCCCGGCGGCACTGCTCGGCGCGGCCCCCGGCCTGCCGGTGTGGCTCGTCGGCGCGGCGACGGTCGTCACCTTCATGGCCTCCTACGTCCTCTTCCGGGACTGGGAACGCTTCGGCCCGCTCCTCCTCCGGCACCCCGCCCTCCTCGCCGCCGACACCCTCCTCGGCGCCCTGCTCCTCGTCACGGCGGGACCGCAGAGCACGCTCGCGTACGTCAGCGTCTGCACGCCCCTCCTCGCCGGCCTCGCCTACGGCCGGCGCGGCGCGGCCTTCTTCGCCTGCCTCCAGGGCCTCGTCCTGCTCGCCGTACGCGGCGAGGTCCTGCTCCTGGCCGGCCTGTGCGTGATCACCGGCGCGCTCGGCGTGACCCTGCGGAACCTGCTGCTGCGGTTCGGGGCGGCCACGCAGGCGCTCGCGGAGGCACGGGCCGGATTGGCGGCCGCGCAGGCGGTCGAGGTCGAACGGGCCCGACTGGCACGGGAGATGCACGACTCCGTCTCCACCACACTCCACGGCCTGGCCCTGGCGGCCGACGCGCTCGCCTCCTGCTCGGACCCGACCGAGACGAAGGAACGCGCGGAACTCGTGGCCCGGGCGGCCCGCCGGGCGGCGGCCGAGTCCCGCGAACTCCTCTCGGACCTGCGCAGCCAGTCGTACGGAGGGGTGAGGGCGGGCGTCGACGTCACCTCGGAACTGAAGAACCGGGTAAGGGATTTGAGTACCCGGTGGGAAGGCTCCGGAATAGAGGCGGCCTACCGCTCGGTCGGCGACGGGGCGCCCCCTGTCGTCCCGTACCCGATGGCCCGCCAGCTCCTCTCCATCGCCGCCGAGGCGATGGAGAACGCCGTCCGCCACGCCCACCCCACCCGCATCGACGTGACGGCGGGAGTCCACGCGGGCCTCCTCCGCATCAGCGTCCGCGACGACGGCCGGGGCCTGCCGCCCGGCACCACCCTGGACGGGCTGCGCGGCTCCGGCCACTTCGGCCTGGTGGGCATGGTCGAACGCGCGGCGGGCGTCGGCGCGCGGCTCCGGATCGGCCGGGGGGACGGGGCGCGGGGCACGGAGGTCCGCCTGGAGATCCCCCTGGGCGCGACGCGATGAGGCCGCCCCTGAACGTCCTGGTCGCCGACGACAACCCGGTGGTACGGGCGGGCCTGCGAGCCCTGCTCGGGGGCCGTGCCGGCATCGCGGTGGTGGCGGAGGCGTCGGACGGCCGCGAGGCCCTCCGAGAAGCGCTCCGCACGCGCCCCCACGTCATCCTCCTCGACGTCCGCATGCCCCCGCACGACGGCCTCACGGCCCTCCCGCACCTCGCGCGCCTGGCCCCGGTCCTGATGCTGACCCACAGCCGGGACCCGGAGACGGTGGAGGAGGCGTTGAGGAGGGGGGCCGGCGGGTACCTGGTCCATGGAGAGTTCACGACGGACGAACTGCTGCGAGTGGTACGGGAGGTGGGGGAGGGGAGGGCGCGCTTCACGGCGACGGCGTCGGAGGTGCTGCTGCGGTCGTTGCGCGCGACGGCGGCAACTGTCTCAATCCCACCGCAGGATGACGATCCCGCTTCGCGCGCGCAACCACATGTGACAGAGTGCGGACTGAGTGTGAGAGAGGTGGAAGTGATGGACCTGATCGCCACGGGCCTGAACAACCGGCAGATCGCCGCGACTTGCTTCATCACCGAGAAGACGGTCAAGAACCACGTCAACCGCATCTTCGCCAAACTCCACACCACGACGCGCGCCGAGGCCATAGCCTCCTGGCTGGGCACCAGGCCGACCCGATGACCGGCACCCACAGATGGGCCCACGGGCCCTGTGCGCCGACACGACCACCGGCGTACCGTGCCGGTGCGCAGGCGTCTGAACGCGGAGGGGACCACGATGAACGACGCGATGCTGAAGGCCGTGACCAAGGCCAAGATCCGGGCCTGGAGCTGGACGACAAGGCCCACGAGGGACCGCGGGCAGACGGCGGTGGAGTACCTCGGGATCATTGTGGTGGTGGTGGCGATCGTGGTGGCGATCACCGGCACGGACATCGGCAGCTCGATCAAGAACGCCATCACGCAGAAGATTGCCGACCTGACGAAGTAGTCGGGCGCCTGCGGCGAGGCGATGAGGGCCAGGCATTCCCTGTCTATATCGCGGTCGTCGGAGGCCTGCTGTTCCTTGCGTTCGCCTACTTTGCGGTGGGTCAGGCTGCATTCACTCGGAACGGCGCCCAGACTGCCGCCGATGCAGCAGCCCTAGCCGCTGCTCAAGATGCTCGGGAGCAGCTACGGGAGGGCTGGTTCGAGGTGATCCGCGACCCTGGTCAGTGGGGCGGTTTCGTCGACGGACTGGACTACGACAGTGACGTCGCGTGTGACCAGGCGGCGGAGTTCGCATCCCTGAACGGTGCCGCACTCTCGGGAGACGCATGTGAGCCCCTCGATTCAGGGGGTTTCCATGTGACGGTGCGTACGAATGGCACGGAGTCGCATCCTGCAACAGCATCTGCTTCGGCAGTGATCGAACCTCGCTGCGAGTTCGAGGGGCAGGAGCCCCCCTCGGAGCCGCCTCCATCCACGCCGACGCCACCCGGCGAGGGTGAAGAGGAGGAAGAGAGCCCGATCGTCGGGCTCGTGTGCGACGGGGTTGCGTGGGAGATCGATCCGGAGAAGCCGACCCTGCCGGAAGCCGTCGATCTCTTCACGGTCCGACTGTCCAAATGACCTCCGACGACGAGTAAAGGAAGCGCGCTTCATGAACGTTCGGTACGCACGAAGGGGATTGGCTTCCCTCACAGTCGCGGCGGTGGCTCTTCTCGTAGCAGGTTGCGGGGCTGAGGAGAAGCCGAAGGCAGACAAGCCAGCCGCGACCACCGCTGCCACCCAGAAGACCCAAGCGGAGCAGACGCCGAGCACGGAGGTGCCGACCGAGACGCTGGCCGTCCTCAAGGGGCAGAAGGGTTTGGAACTTTCGATCAATTCCGCGCAACGTGATTCGGGCGGCTTCCTGACGGTCAAGGGCCATTTGAAGAACACCTCGGATTCTGCCGTTGCTCTTCCTTCTCAGATGAGGGGCGACGAGAACGAGGTTGTGAAGCACGGCAACTCTCTGGGTGGTGCAACCCTCGTGGACTCCGTCGGCAAGAAGAGGTACTACGTTCTGCGGGACACAGACGGGCGACCGCTGACCACCACGGCGCTCGATATCTTCTCCGCAGGGGAGACCGCCGAGGTCTTCATGCAATTCCCCGCACCCCCCGCCACCACCACCGACGTCTCCTTCCAGCTCCCCACCTTCGAACCCGCCACCCTCAAACTCTCCTGAGGCGACGCCATGACGACGACGAACCGCCGCCTGGCCGCTCTGGCCCTCGTCTCTGTGGGGCTCTGGCCGCTCACCGTGCCCATCGCGTACGCCGACGATCCGCCCGGCTCCGCCGGCTCCGCCTCGCCGCCGCCGGTCATCGACGCGAACGCGCCCGGGCTCATGCTTCCCGACGGCGCCACCCTCGCGCCCGCCAAGGTGCTCGACATCAAGCAGATCGTCGAGGAGGAGGGCGGCGAGCAGCGGCGGCAGGACACCAACGTGGACGTGACCTTCGCGCTCCAGGCCGAGGTGCTGTTCCCTAAGAACAGCGCGAAGCTGAGCCCCGCCGCCACCGCCCGGATCGCCGCGATCGGCGCCGAGGTCAACAAGCTCGGCTCCGGACGCGTCCGGGTCTTCGGGTTCACCGACAACCTCGGGACGTACGAGCACGGGCTCAAGCTCTCGAAGCAGCGCGCCGTCGCCGTGCAGCAGGTCCTCGCCCGGAACCTCGACCCCGGGACGTCCTTCGACGTCCGGGGCTACAGCGAGGACTACCCGATCGCGGACAACGGCACCGAGGAGGGTCGTAAGAAGAACCGGCGCGTCGAGGTCTCCTTCCCCCGGACGACCGCACCTTAGTCAGGTCGCGAGCGAGGTCAGGGCCGTCCGGATCGTTCTCGTCATGCGGTCCGGGGCCGTGAAGACCTCTCTCGCCGTGAAGCGCAGGACACGGCGGACCTCCGGGCAGGACTGGAGCGCGTCGAAGCGGGCGACGTCCCGTTCGTGGGCCCGGCGCGTGCCGTGGAAGGCGTAGCCCTCCACCTCCACCGCCAGTCCCGCCTCGCGGAAGAGGAAGTCGGGGCGCAGGGTCCGGCCGCCCTCGGCCGTCCGGAGCGGCGGCTGCGACTCCGGGAAGAGTGCCGCGTCCCGCATCCGGAGCCGGGCCACCGACTCCGCCGGGGAGCCCGAGGCCGCCTCGGTGAGGGGCAGCCAGGCCCGGGCCCGGGGCCCGCCCGATCTCGGCGCGGCGAGTTCGGCGGCCAACTCCTCGTACCGGACGAGGGCCTCGCGCCGTACGCCCCCGACCGCCCTCCACGCCAGCGCCGAGTCCGCCGCGACGACCGCCTCCTCGCGGCTGCCGCAGCTCCGTATGAGGTCGCCGACCGTCCGCGCCGGGGTCGTCACCCGCAGCCCCCGCCGTACCGACCGGTCCCCGGCCGTGAGGGAGGCCGTGGCGTGGACCCGTATCCGGTTCCGGGTGTCGTGGGTCGAACGGGACGACGCCGGGGCCGTGAAGTCCAGGAAGTCCAGGAAGTCAGGGGAGGTAAGGAAGTCAGGGGAGGTCGGGGAGGTAGGGAAGTCAGGGGAGGTCGGGGCGACTGGCCCGCCCAGTAGTTCGATGCGGTGCAGCCGCGCCGCCGTCCCGTGGCTGCACACCAGCTCCGGGCGGAGGAACTGGAGCGCCGTCGCCCGTACCCGCCAGTCCACCTCCTTGCCCGGGACCGCCCACGCGCCCCGGCAGATCCCCTGCCACCTGTCCCGGCGCAGGCACCCCGCCAGCCGGCCCCGGGACCAGCCCGCCGCGAGCGCCCACACCGTGAGGAGTACCCCGCCCCTCGCGAGGATCGCCAACTCGTACATACGCCCAACGATCCACGGAAGAGGGACACTTCGCACCCCCTGTGGAAAACCCGGAGAAAGTCGTCGTCAGGAAAGCGCAAAAGCGGCGGGACGTACGGGTGGTGGAGGAGCATTCTGGACGGGAGTACCCGACATCACAGGGACCGTTCCGAAGTGGGCTGCCGATGACGTCGACGCCGAGCGTCCAGCTGGTCAGTGACCTCGTCACCCGGATCCCCGAGTTCCGGGGCGCGTACGAGACCCATGTCTTCGCCCAGGGCGGTGTCCTGCCGCACGTCTTCTTCTGGGACGTCGTCCAGGGCACCGTCCGCTCCTTCCTCGGCGAGGACCCGACCGCCGCCGACTGGCGCCGCACGCTCGACTTCCTGGAGGAGCAGAGCTGTCGCGGTGTCATCGGCATCGACGAGGTCATCGTCACCTCGTTCCTCGGCGACCTGCCCTCCCCGCAGGAGCCCGGCCACGCCATCGTCGGCGAGCTCGGTCCCGTCCTGTCGGCGAAGTTCGTGCGGATAAGGCCCCTCGGGTGAGTGCGGTGGCCGCCCCGGGATAATCGGCGGATGCCCTCGCTCCGCCGTCCCAGCCGTCCCAGCCGTCCCCTCAGCCTCACCCTCACCGCCGTCGGCGGTTACGCCGCCACCCGGCTCATCGGCCTCGCCGTCCTCGCGATCGCCGCCGCCGCGACCGGCAAGGACGGGCTGCACCGGCTCAAGGGCCGCTGGGACTCCGTCTGGTACGTCCGCGTCGCCGAGCACGGATACGGGTACGAGGTCACCCTGCCGAACGGCGACGTCCACTCCGACCTGGCCTTCTTCCCCCTCCTCCCCGCCCTGGAACGGGGCCTCTCCGCCGTCCTCCCCGTCGACGCGGCGACCGCAGGGCTGTGCGTCTCCTGGACCGCCGCGCTCGCCGCCGCCTGGGGCATCTACCGCTGCGGCGCGCACGTCGCGGGGGAGCGAGCGGGGGTGCTGCTCGCGGTCCTCTGGGGCGTGTACCCGACCGCGTTCGTGCAGTCGATGGCGTACACGGAGACCCTGTTCACCGCCTTCGCCGCCTGGTCTCTGTACGCCGTCCTGCGCGGGCGGTGGATCCTGGCCGGCACCCTGTGCGCCGTCGCCGGGCTCACCCGGCCGACGGCCGCCGCACTGATCGCCGCCCTCGGCATCACGGCTCTCGTCACCCTCGTACGGGATCGGAGGCTGCCCCTCCGGACGGTGGTCGGGGTGCTGATCGCCCCGCTGGGGTGGCTCGGATACGTCGTGTACGTGGGTGTACGGGAGGGGAGCCCCTCCGCCTACTTCGACGTCCAGGCCGCCTGGGGCAACTCCATCGACGGCGGCGTCGCCCTCGCCCGCTTCATCGCCGGGCTGCCCTGGCCCGCCGCCCTCGGCCTGTGCGCGGCGCTCGCGCTCCTCGGCTGGCTCGTCGCCCTCTGCGTACGGCAGAAGCAGCCGCTGCCGCTGCTCGTCTACACGATCGGCGTCGTCCTCGTGTCCCTCGTCGGCGCCGCCTACTTCGGCTCCCGGCCGCGCCTGATGATGCCCGCGTTCGGCCTGCTCCTGCCGCCCGCCGTGGCCCTCGCGCGGCTCAGGACCCGCACCGCCCTGCCCGTCCTCGCCGGACTCGCGCTCGCCTCCGCCGCCTACGGGGCGTTCACCCTGCTCGGCTCGGGCCCGCCGTGACCTGCACGGAAACGCCCGGCCGCAGCCCCCACCCGGCCATCGCGCCGGCCTCCGCCTCCAGGACGTGCCGGCCGCGCGGCCTGACCATGCCGAGCCGCCCCGGCCGCATCGTCACCACGGACAGGACCCGGAGCGAGCGGTCCAGATAGGCCACGTCGATCGCGAACCGCATGCCGAAGGTGTGCACGCTGTTCGTCGGCGTGATCAGCAGCGCCCCCGCGATCCCGTCCCGGCCGAGCAGCCCCCGCCGCCGCGCCCGGTACGAGGCCGCCACTTCCAGAGGCACCTCCAGAGGTACCTCCAGAGAAGCCCCCCGAGGAATCTCCAGAGGAACCCCCAGAGAATCCCCGTCCACGGGAACCTCCCGAGGGCCCCCCACAGCCGCCACCGTCAGAATCCCCGGTCCGTCCGCCCATTTCCCCATGCGCCAGACCGTAGCGGCACCCGCCTCTTAGGGTCAGCTCCGTGTACGTCTCGCTGATCGCCGTCGCCGCCCTGTGGGGGGCCGCCGCCGGGCTGCTCGTCCCGCGCGCCGCGTACCGGCTCGCCGTGCCGGCCGAGGAGCCGTGGCGGGACCGCTGCCCCGCCGGGCACCCGCTCGCCGGGCCCGCGCGCGGCTGGATCGGCGGGCCCGGGCGGCAGGACTGCGCGACCACCCCCGCCCCGCTCGCCGCGCCGCTCCTCACCGCCCTCGCCTGCGCCGCGCTCGCCGCCGCCACCGGCGGGCCCCGGCCCGAGCTGGCGGTCTGGCTGCTCGCCGCGCCCTTCGCCGTCCTCCTCGCCTGCGTCGACGCCCGCGTCCACCGGCTCCCGGACGGGCTCACGCTGCCGCTCGCCGCGACCGTCCCGCTGCTCCTCGGCGGCGCCGAACTCCTCCCGTACGACGCGGGATCCTGGCTCCACGCGCTCCTCGGCGCGCTCGCCCTCGGCGGGTCCTATCTGGTGCTGTTCGTCATCAATCCGGCCGGTCTCGGCTTCGGTGACGTCAAACTGGCGCTCCCGCTGGGCGCCGCCCTCGGCTGGTACGGCTGGGGCGTCCTGTTCGCCGGGGCCTTCGCCGGCTTCCTCCTCGGCGCGGTGTACGGCCTCGGGCTGGTCCTGCTGCGCCGTGCGGGCCGCTCCTCGGCGATCCCCTTCGGCCCGTTCATGCTGGTGGGCGCCCTGCTCGGGCTGCTCCTCGGGGCGTTCACCGCCCTCCCCTGACCCGCCGGGGAGGTGGCGCGGCGGCCCTCGCACGTCCCCCGTGACGTCAATGCCGCGCCCCTGCCGGCCGGTCCCTCTTCGGAGGGACGGAACCCCGCCGCCACGCCGGGGCGCAAACCCGCCACACGGCCCCACAGCCCTTGTCCCGACTGGGATCCGGCGAATCCCGTGCGGTGAGTTCCGTGCACGTGGCGCGCGGCACGACTATCGAAGGGTTATGGTGGAAACCCCCCCTCGGGCCGGTCCGTATCCCCCCCCACGGACCGGCCCGTTTTTCTTTTCCGCCGGGCGTCAGCCCCGGCCGGCCCAGATGTTCGTCCCCTCGGTGTCGACCGCGAACGAGTCGATCTTCTTGAGGTCGTCATCCGTCAGCGGCGCGGCCGCGAGCGCGGCCACGTTCTCCTCCAGCTGGGCGACGCTGGACGCGCCGATCAGCGCCGAGGTCATCCGCTCGTCGCGCAGCACCCACGACAGCGCCAGCTGCGCCAGCGACTGCCCGCGCCGCTCCGCGATCTCCGCGAGGCCGCGCAGGCGCCGCAGCACCTCGTCGGAGAGCAGGTTCGGGTCGAGGGACTTGCCCTGGGTGGCCCGCGAGCCCTCCGGGATGCCCTTCAGGTACTTGTTGGTGAGCAGCCCCTGCGCCAGCGGCACGAAGGAGATGCAGCCCATGCCGGCCGCCTCCAGCGTGTCGAGGAGGCCGTCCTCCTCGGTCCAGCGGTTGATCATCGAGTACGAGGGCTGGTGGATCAGGGCCGGGACGCCCATCTCGCGCAGGATCCGGGCCGCCTCGGCGGTCTGCTCGCTGGTGTACGAGGAGACGCCGACGTACAGCGCCTTGCCCTGCTGCACGGCGGAGGCCAGGGCCCCCATCGTCTCCTCCAGCGGGGTGTGCGGGTCGAAGCGGTGCGAGTAGAAGATGTCGACGTAGTCGAGGCCCATCCGCTTCAGGGAGGCGTCGAGCGAGGACAGCAGGTACTTGCGGGAGCCCCACTCGCCGTACGGTCCGGGGTGCATCTCGTAGCCGGCCTTGGTCGAGATGATCAGCTCGTCGCGGTAGGGCGCGAAGTCCTGGGCGAAGAGCTTGCCGAAGTTCAGCTCGGCGGAGCCGGGCGGCGGCCCGTAGTTGTTGGCCAGGTCGAAGTGGGTCACGCCGAGGTCGAAGGCGCGGCGGAGGATCGCGCGCTGGGTGTCGAGGGCGCGGTCGTCGCCGAAGTTGTGCCAGAGGCCGAGGGAGATCGCCGGGAGCTTGAGGCCGCTGCGGCCCGTGCGGCGGTATTCCATGGCGTCGTAGCGGTCCGCGGAGGCGCGGTACAGGGGGGAATCAGTCACGTATCTCTGCTTATCACGGACTTGTGACAGTCCCGGGCTGGGAGCCCGTCGCCCGTGCGCAGTAGTGTGGCGGCTTGCGGACCGCCGCTGCCGGGCGGACCGCCGCTGCACGGAGAGGTAAAGAACGGTGAACCTGCGCGACCTGGTGTACGGGCTCTACGCACGCCGGGTGGAAGGCCGCCTCGACCATGACCAGGTGCCCAAGCACATCGGGGTCATCCTCGACGGGAACCGGCGCTGGGCCAAGGCCTCCGGCGGGACCCCCGAGCAGGGCCACAAGGCGGGCGCGGACAAGATCCAGGAGCTGCTCGGCTGGTGTGCCGAGACGGACGTCGAGGTCGTCACGCTCTGGATGCTGTCCACGGACAACCTGAACCGGCCGGAGGAGCAGCTGATCCCGCTGCTCGGCATCATCGAGAACGCCGTGCGCGCGCTCGCCGCCGACGGCCGCTGGCGGGTCAACCACGTCGGCACGATGGATCTGCTGCCCGCCCGCACCCAGTCCGTGCTGAAGGAGGCCGAGCAGGCCACCCACGCCAACACGGGGATACTGGTGAACGTCGCGGTGGGCTACGGCGGCCGGCAGGAGATCGCGGACGCGGTCCGCTCGCTGCTCTTGGAGCACTCGGAGCGGGGGACGAGCTTCGAGGAGCTCGCCGAGATCGTCGACGTCGAGCACATCTCGGAGCACCTGTACACGCGCGGCCAGCCCGACCCGGACCTCGTGATCCGCACGAGCGGCGAGCAGCGGCTCTCCGGATTCATGCTGTGGCAGAGCGCCCACTCCGAGTACTACTTCTGCGAGGTCCACTGGCCGGCCTTCCGCAAGGTCGACTTCCTGCGGGCGCTGCGCGACTACGCGGCGCGGCACCGGCGCTACGGCACCTGAGCCCGCCCGGTCAATCGAAGGACACACCCTCCCGGAACCCTCCCGGAACCCTCCCGGAACCCCCTCGGAACCCTCCCGGAACCCCCTCGGAACCGATCACCTCGTGTTCACGAACACGTCGTCATATGCCGTGGCATGGCAGAGCTGGTTCGAGGGCATATCCCTGGTGAAGTGAGCGGCACGGAGACCGCCACCCGGGAGGCCCCTTGCACCAGGACGACCGTGCGGGACACGTACGGGAGAAGCGGAGGGCCGTGGTTCGGCCCGTGCATCGCGGCCTGAGCCCGGTCCCATTCCGTAGCGACACCGGTTCCGTCGCGCCCCGACCTCACAGGGGTCTTCAGAGGGGGTCTGTCCTTCCGTGGTGACCAGCACGAAGCGCCGCCTTAACGACCGGCGCACCTATGTTCTCGACACCAGCGTCCTGCTGGCCGACCCCAACGCCGTGTCCCGGTTCGACGAGCACGAAGTCGTGCTCCCGATCGTCGTGGTCACCGAGTTGGAGGCCAAGCGGCACCACCCCGAGCTCGGCTACTTCGCCCGGCAGGCCCTGCGCCTCCTGGACGACTTCCGGGTCAGGTACGGACGCCTCGACGCTCCTCTCCCCGTCGGGGAGCTGGGCGGCACCCTGCGTGTCGAACTCAACCATTCCGACCCCGGCATCCTGCCCGCCGGCTACAGGTTGGGGGACAACGACTCACGGATCCTCGCGGTCGCGCGCAACCTCCAGGCGGAGGGGTACGACGTCACGGTCGTCTCCAAGGACCTGCCGCTGCGCATCAAGGCCTCCTCGGTGGGTCTCCTCGCCGAGGAGTACCGCGCCGAGCTCGCCATCACGGACGCCAACGGCTGGACCGGGATGTCCGAGCTCGCGCTCTCCGGGGAGCAGGTCGACCTGCTCTTCGAGCAGAGCACGCTGTACGTCCCGGAGGCCGCCGAGCTCCCGGTCCACACGGGCCTGGTGCTCCAGTCGGAGCGCGGCAAGGCGCTCGGCCGGGTCACGGCCGACGGGAACGTCCGGCTGGTCAGGGGCGACCGGGAGGCCTTCGGGCTCCACGGCCGCAGCGCCGAGCAGCGGATCGCGCTCGATCTGCTCCTCGACCCGGACGTCGGCATCATCTCGATGGGCGGCCGGGCCGGTACCGGCAAGTCCGCGCTCGCGCTCTGCGCGGGCCTGGAAGCGGTCCTGGAGCGCCGGCAGCACCAGAAGGTGATGGTCTTCCGCCCGCTGTACGCGGTCGGCGGCCAGGAGCTCGGCTACCTGCCGGGCAGCGAGGCGGAGAAGATGAGCCCCTGGGCTCAGGCGGTCTTCGACACCCTGTCCTCGGTCGCCAGCCGCGAGGTCATCGAGGAGGTGCTCGGGCGCGGGATGCTGGAGGTCCTGCCGCTCACCCACATCCGGGGCCGCTCCCTCCACGACGCGTTCGTCATCGTGGACGAGGCCCAGTCCCTGGAGCGGAACGTCCTGTTGACCGTTCTGTCCCGGATCGGGGCGAATTCGCGGGTCGTCCTGACCCATGACGTCGCCCAGCGCGACAACCTCCGGGTCGGCCGGTACGACGGAGTCGTCGCCGTGGTCGAGAAACTGAAGGGGCATCCGCTCTTCGCCCATGTCACCCTCACCCGCTCCGAGCGCTCCCAGATTGCCGCGCTCGTGACGGAGATGCTGGAGGACGGTCAGATCTGACCCGATTGGTACGCGTCTGTACGTGTACGGCAGTTGGCGCCGCCCGGCAAAGCGCAGGAGCTTAGCCGGGCGGCGCCCCTGTGTCCGCTGTATCTCCAAAAACACCTGCGTCTGCTGAGGTGTGAGCTTTCACACGCAGGACGGAATTGCCTTGCGGTGTCGCCGTCCGGCAAAGTCTTGCTTCCGTCAGGCCCCGCATACGGCACCCGTGCACCTTCCGAGGCGCACAACCCACGTACAACTCCACAGTCGTCAGCCGTATGCCGCCCACAGCACCACGGGCCCGTGTCTTCAGTGACCCAGTACGTCGGAGACCAGCGCCAGGGGCACGATTTCGCCCGCGTGGTCACCTGTGCGAGCGATGCTGGAAGGAAACCGTGTGAGCCGGATCTCGGTCCGGGGATTCGCGGTGGCTTCGGCCACTGCGGTCACCACCGTCGGCGCCGTCGTCGGCGTTGCCTCGGGCAACGTCGCGCAGGCTTCGGATGACAACTTCGAGGCCACCGCGGCCGACACCACGCTGCTCGCGGACATCCCCGCGGGCGAGCAGGCGCAGGTACAGGTCTCCTCGCTCTCGGAGCAGGCCGACGTCCAGGCCGCGGCCGCGGACGCCACCGCGAAGAAGACCGCGGAGGAGAACGCCCGGCTCCGTGCCGCCAAGGACGCCGAGGCCAAGAAGGAGGCGGCCGACAAGGCCGCCGCCGAGGCCAAGGCCGAGGAGGAGCGCAAGGAGCGCGAGAAGGAAGAGGCCGAGCGCGCCAGCCGTTCCGCGGTACGCGACGCCTCCAGCTTCTCCGCGCAGGGGTCGTACTCCGTCGCCGAGGTCAAGGCGATGGCCCGGCAGATGATCCCGGCCTCCCAGTTCCAGTGCTTCAGCAACATCGTGAACCACGAGTCGAGCTGGAACTACCGCGCGGTCAACCAGGGTTCGGGCGCCTACGGCCTCGTGCAGGCCCTCCCGGGCTACAAGATGCAGTCCGCCGGCGCCGACTGGCAGACCAACCCCGCCACCCAGATCAAGTGGGGCCTCAGCTACATGGACGGCCGCTACGGCAGCCCCTGTGGCGCCTGGGCGTTCTGGCAGGCCAACCGCTGGTACTAGTACCGGCGTGCTCAACCTCGGGGAGCCCCTCACCGTCCTACGGTGGGGGGCTCTTGCGTGTAGGTTGCGAAGGCCCATGGGCTTCCGGGGGGAGCGCACGGGCCGGACGACGAGCGGGGGGAAGAGGGAAGCGATGTCGAGACTGCCGGGATGGCTGGGACGGCTGGGCGAGGGCCTGAGCCGCATGGGCGAACGCCTGGACGAGCGCAGGGCCGAGGCGGAGCGCGAAGACCCGCTCGGACCTCCGTACGAGAGCGGTACGGGGACCGCTGCCGGCCGCGGCATCGGCCGCGAGGCCGGGCATCCGGCGCCGGGCGGCGTTCCGTACGAGGACGTGGCCGTCCCCGCCCCAGCGCCGGAGCGGCTCACGTCGTCGGACGTCGACCTCGCCCCGCCCCTCACGACGGACGCCCCGGACGGAGCCGGCCGCTCCGTCCCCGCGCCCCCCTCGTACGCCCCCGCCGTCGCCGCCCGCCCCGACCCCGTCGCCGCGATCCCCTGGGGCATGCGCGTCGCGGCGGAGGCGAGTTGGCGGCTCCTCGTCTTCGCGGGCACGCTCTGGGTGCTGATGAAGGTGATCAGCTCCGTCCAGCTCGTCGTCCTCGCCTTCGTCGCCGCCCTGCTCGTCACCGCCCTGCTCCAGCCCACCGTGGCCATGCTGCGCAGGAAGGGTCTGCCGCGCGGACTCGCCACCGCCGTCACCGCCGTCTCCGGCTTCGTCGTGATGGGCCTGGTCGGCTGGTTCGTGGTCTGGCAGGTCATGGACAACATCGACAATCTGTCCGACCAGGTCAAGGACGGCATCGAGGAGCTCAAGCTCGCGCTGCTCAACAGCCCCTTCCACGTGACCGAGCAGCAGATCAACGGCATCGCGAAGAACCTCAGCGATTCCGTCGGCTCCAACGCCGAACAGATCACCCAGGTCGGACTCCAGGGCGTCACGGTCGTCGTCGAGGCGCTCACCGGCATCCTGCTCGCCATGTTCTCGACGCTCTTCCTGCTCTACGACGGGAAGAAGGTCTGGGAGTGGACGCTCAAGCTCGTCCCTGCCCAGGCCCGGCCCGGCGTCGCCGGCGCGGGGCCGCGCGCCTGGCGCACCCTCACCGCCTATGTGCGCGGCACGGTGCTCGTCGCCCTCATCGACGCGGTCTTCATCGGCCTCGGCCTCTACTTCCTCGACGTGCCGATGGCCGTGCCGCTCGCCGTCTTCATCTTCCTCTTCGCCTTCATCCCGCTGGTCGGCGCGGTGATCTCCGGTGCCCTCGCGGTCGTCGTCGCCCTCGTCACCAACGGTCTGTTCACCGCGCTCATGGTGCTCGTCGTCGTCCTCGCCGTGCAGCAGATCGAGGGCCATGTGCTCCAGCCCTTCATCCTCGGCCGGGCGGTCCGGGTCCACCCGCTGGCCGTCGTCCTCGCGGTCGCGGCCGGCGGTCTGACCGCGGGCATCGGCGGCGCCGTGGTCGCGGTCCCGCTGGTGGCCGTGTCCAACACGGTGGTCGGTTACCTGCGCGCGTACAGCACCGAACAGGCCCTGCGCAGCACACCGGAACCGCGCGGCGCGACCGCGTTCGAAGTGGCCCCGACCCCGGCACCGGGCTCGGCGGCCGTCAAGGGGGAGAGCCGCGCGTGATATCCGAGCCGGAACTGGACGGCGAGGACGGCTTCGTCACCTCCGAAGTCCTCACCGAGACCCCGCCGCCCGGCCCGCACCGCCCGCCCCGCACCCGCCGCCCCTGGCTGTGGGCGCTCGGCGGCGCGGTGCTGGCGTCGGCGGTGTGGGGCGGCGGGCTCTACGCGTACGAACGGGGGAAGGAACCGGGCCCCGACCTGGGCGGGTACAAGCCGGTGGAGGATCTCTGCGAGGTGGCGGAGCTGAAAGCGCTGGTCGCCGCGTTGGGGAAGCGGAGTCAGGACGGAGCCGGTGACGTCGTGAACCAACCGGCGATCAGCGAGTCGTCGTGCATGGTCACCTTCGGCCCGGTGGACACCGGACAGAGCATCGACATCACGTACACCCTGCACAAGGTGGTCGACCCGGGGCCCGAGTTCGCGGTGCGGGCGGAGCAGTACGGCGTGATCCAGGCGCTCGACGGCGTCGGCGAGCAGGCCTTCTTCGACGACCGGAACGGGGAGGGCGCAGTCCTCCGGATCCTTGACGGTCAGGCGGAGATCTCGTTCGACATGTACCGCCAGCACTACGAAGTGGACGGGAAACCCGACCAGACCGAGCCGATCGACCTCTCCGGGATCGAGATCCCGATGACCCAGGACGCGCTCGCCCTCATGGCGGCGCTGAAGAAGTGACCGGCCGGACGTGAGGAAAGGGCCCCGGGGCGCGATGCCCCGGGGCCCTTCTCGTTCTTCGGTGACGCCCTACTCGGCGAGGACCGCTTCCGCGTCCAGCGTGACGCCGACCGCTTGGATCACCGCGGCGATCTTCACGGCCTCCTGGATCGTCTCGCGGTCGACACCGGCCTCGCGCAGGACCTGCTCGTGCGAGTCCAGGCACTGGCCGCAGCCGTTGATCGCGGAGACGGCCAGCGACCACAGCTCGAAGTCGACCTTCTCGACGCCCGGCTTGCCGATGACGTTCATCCGCAGTCCGGCGCGCATCGTCCCGTACTCGGGGTCCGACAGCAGGTGCCGGGTCCGGTAGAAGACGTTGTTCATCGCCATGATCGCGGCGGCGGACTTGGCCGCCTGGTACGCCTCGGGCTTCAGGTTGGCCTGGGCCTCGGGCTCCAGCTCCCTGAGGACCTTCGGCGAGCGCGAGGCGATCGCGCAGGCGAGCACGGTGCCCCAGAGCTGCTGCTGCGGGAGCTCGCTGTTGCCGATGACCGAACCGAGGTTCAGCTTCAGGTCCTTGGCGAAGTCCGGTACGGCGGCCTTGAGTTCGTCGAGAGCCATCTCAGATCACTCGCCCGAGAGCAGCGCGGCCGCGTCGAGGGTGCCCTCGCCCTTGTTCCAGTTGCACGGGCACAGCTCGTCGGTCTGCAGGGCGTCGAGCACCCGCAGGACCTCCTTGGGGTTACGGCCGACGGAGCCGGCGGTCACCATGGTGAACTGGATCTCGTTGTTCGGGTCCACGATGAAGACGGCGCGCTGGGCGAAGCCGTCCTCGCCCCGGACGCCGCAGTCGCTCATGAGCTCGTGCTTCGAGTCGGCGAGCATCGGGAAGGGCAGGTCACGCAGGTCGGCGTGGTCCTTGCGCCAGGCGTGGTGCACGAACTCGGAGTCGCCGGAGACGCCGAGGATCTGGGCGTCGCGGTCCGCGAACTCGTCGTTCAGCTTGCCGAACGCGGCGATCTCGGTCGGGCAGACGAAGGTGAAGTCCTTCGGCCAGAAGAACACCACGCGCCACTTGCCCTCGTAGGCCTTGTGGTCGATCTGCTCGAACTCCTTGCCGCTCTCCAGCGACACGCAGGCGGTCAGGTCGTAGGTGGGGAACTTGTCACCGACAGTGAGCACGCGCTCTCCTTGCGAAACGGGAAGGGTCCCTTTTGGGGTCTTCCGTGGGGGTTGGACGTGTTCACAGCATGGCACGGAGTGCATTGATCAGTGAAATAGCTAGAGTGGGTCGTGTTGATCGAAGGTGGTTATCAGTGGCGTCCCCGTACAGTCCCCCGTACAGCCCGCATCGCGGCAAGCAGCCGAGCCTTTCGCAGCTCAGAGCGTTTGCGGCGGTCGCCGAGCATCTGCACTTCCGCGATGCGGCGGCGGCCATCGGCATGAGCCAGCCCGCGCTCTCGGGCGCGGTTTCGGCTCTCGAAGAGGCACTCGGTGTCCAGCTCCTTGAGCGTACGACGCGGAAGGTGCTGCTCTCGCCCGCGGGGGAGCGGCTCGCGGTGCGCGCGCGGGCCGTCCTCGACGCGGTCGCCGAGCTGATGCAGGAGGCGGAGGCGGTCCAGGCGCCGTTCACCGGGGTGCTGCGGCTCGGGGTGATCCCGACCGTCGCCCCCTATCTGCTGCCCGCGGTCCTGCGGCTCGTCCACCGGCGCTACCCGGACCTCGACCTCCAGGTCCACGAGGAGCAGACCTCCTCGCTCCTGGAGGGGCTCACGGCCGGACGGCTCGACCTGCTGCTGCTCGCCGTGCCGCTCGGGGTGCCCGGCGTCACCGAACTGCCCCTCTTCGACGAGGACTTCGTCCTGGTCACTCCGCAGGGACACCCGCTGGCCGGGCGGGACGACATCCCGCGCGAGGCCCTCAAGGAGCTCAGACTGCTGCTCCTCGACGAAGGGCACTGCCTGCGCGACCAGGCCCTCGACATCTGCCGCGAGGCCGGCCGCACCGACGGCGCCGAGGTCACCACCACCGCCGCCGGGCTCTCCACCCTGGTCCAGCTCGTCGCCGGCGGCCTCGGGGTGACCCTGCTGCCGCGCACCGCCGTGACCGTCGAGACCGCCCGCAACAGCGCCCTGTGGACCGGGATCTTCACGGAACCGGCGCCCACGCGGCGGATCGCCCTCGCGATGCGGACGGGCGCCGCCCGGCACGCCGAGTTCGAGGAGCTGGCGGAGGAGCTGCGGGGCGCGATGAAGGGGCTGCCGGTACGGGTCGTGGGCGCGGGTTCCTGACGCCCGCCCTCCTTCGTACCCCGCCGTACGCGTGAGGGGCGCGGGTTCCCGAAGCCCCCCGGCTCCAGGAACCCGCGCCCCCCTGCGTACATCCGCTCGACGGGTTACTCCGTGCGCAGCCCGTCCGCCCGCATCAGCCGCCACAGGACCGGCATGCTCAGGAGCGTCACGGCCGCGATGAGCGCGAGCCCGATCCCGACGACCGGCAGGAACGCCCACCAGTCCTGGACCTGCTGGCCGCCCATCTTCAGCAGGACGACCCCGAGGCCGAGCCCGCCCGCCACGGACAGGGCGAGGCCGAGGGCGATCGGGACCGCCGTCTGCCACAGCACCGACCAGCTCAGGGTCGAGCGCCGGGTGCCGAAGGCGACGAGCGAGGAGAGCAGCCGCTTGCGGTCCCTGAGCTGCTCCAGGGTCGCGACCAGGAGCGAGGCCGCCACCAGGAGCATCGTCAGCGTGGAGCCGACCAGGATGCCGGTGCGGACGCTGGAGAACGCCGCGTCCCGCTGGACGTCCTTCAGGGTCCGGACCCAGGACGTCGGGTCGATGGCCGCCGCCGTGTTCCGTACGTACTCGGCGGCGTCCGGCACGGCCGGGTCGAGACGGACCATGGCCTGCGCGTCGGGCTCGTCGAGCCGGGCGGCGTCGATCGCCGACGGGGTGGCGAGGATGCCGTACTGGTACATGCCCGTCGGGTCGGGCCGGGAGTCCACGACCCGGGTGGTCGCGGGGACGCGCCACTGCGGCAGCGGTCCGCTGTCGGCGCGCTTCGGCGCGTCCGGGTAGGGATGCGGGTCGCGCAGGTCGACCGTGGCGCCGGGCCGTACGGCCCTGGTGACGAAGGAGTCGTCCGGGTTGCCCTGGGCTCCGTGCGAGAGGAAGACGAACACGTCGCCGTCCGTGCAGGAGGGCAGCGTGGCGAACTCCCTGAGGGAGGCACAGTCGCCGACCCTGAGCGTGGCCGACGGGGCGAACTCCTCGCCCCCCTTCAGGGGACCGGGACGCCACACCCGCGATTCGACGATGCCGATCACGCCGGTGACGCCCTCGGTCCGCTCGAACTTGGCGATCATCCCGCGGGCCTCGTCGGAGGTCCTGGCATCGGCGCCGAACACGATCTGGGCGCGGGACGAGTCCTCGCCCGTGAGCTCCGTGAAGTCGGTCTCCATCGCCTGGAAGAGCATCTGGAGGGCGATCGCCCCGGTCGCCGCGACGACGATCCCGCTGACCGCGCGGGCCGCGGTGCCGCTGCTCAGCTGGAGCCTGCGGACGGCCAGCTGCCAGGCCACGGGGCCCGCGTGCAGCCGCTTCACGCAGGCTTCGACGAGCCAGGGCAGGAGCGTCGTGAGGCCGATCAGGGAGAGCGTGGTGCCGGCCACGACGCCCACGCTGTCGATGCTGGTCTCGCTCACCTGGACCTCGCCCATCAGCGGGACGAGCAGGGCCGCGCCGGCCGCCAGGAGCAGCAGCCGCCACCACAGCCGGCGGCGCCGGGGCGTGGAGACGCGGACGACCCCGAGCGGCTCGATCACCACTCCGCGCAGCGCGAAGAGGGTGACCACGACCGAGGAGACCGGGACCGCGAGCAGGACGATCGCGGCGAGCACGGGCATCGGCACGACGTCGGAGGGATAGGCGTTGACGTCCCAGATGGTGAAGGCCCCGGCGAACTGCCGGGCCACCGCGAAGAGTCCGAGGCCCACCAGCAGGCCGAGCAGCGCCCCCGCGAGGGACTCGCCGGCCGCGATCCGGCGGGTCATCGCCGTGTCCGCGCCGACCAGGCGCAGCGCCGCGAGCCGCCGGTCGCGCTGTTCGCCGCCGAAGCGGACGGCGGTCGCGATGAAGACGAGCACGGGCAGGAGCAGGACGACGCAGGCGACGACGACGAGGAGGACGAGGAACGCGTTCATCGGTTCCTCGGGCACGGACCAGCCGTACCGCGTGCCGCGCCCGTCGAGGTTCTCGGCGTCGAGGAAGTCGACGTGGGCGACGTACCGCAGCTCGGCCGGGCCGATGAGTCCGGCCTGGCCGATCGTCCCGGTGACCTTGTAGGGGATCCGCTCCTTGAGGAGGGCGCCCTCGGGGGAGTCGAGCAGCTCGGCGAGCGCGGGGGAGACCAGCATCTCGCCGGTCCCGGGGAACGCCGCGGCGCCCGGCGGGACCGGGGGCGCGTCGCCCTCGGGCTGCAGGAGCAGCCCGGTGACGACCTCGTCCCGGTAGTTCGTGGTCCGGCCGAGGTGGAGGAAGGAGTCGGACCGGGGCGAGGTGACCTGCTCGCTGCCGTCGACGGCGCGGACGGACTCCCGTACCTCCCGCTGGAAGAGCATGTTGGGCAGGGAGACCGAGAGGAGCAGCAGGGCCACGCCGAAGCCGACGCCGGTGGCGGTCAGCAGCGTGCGCAGGAGGCCCGGGCGCCCGCCGGTGACCGCGAACCGGGCGCCGAGCGTCAGGTCGCGGGCCCAGGTGGCGAGGCTCATGCGGCCCACTCCGCGTCCCGTACCGCGCCGTCGCGTACGACGATCTCCCGGTCGGAGTAGGCGGCGACGCGGGCTTCGTGGGTGACGAGGACGACGGCGGCGCCGGTGTCCCGGGAGGCGTCGGTGAGCAGCTGCATGACCCGCTCGCCGTTGAGGGAGTCGAGCGCGCCGGTCGGCTCGTCGGCGAAGATCACCCGCGGGGCGGTGACGAGGGCGCGGGCGACGGCGACGCGCTGGCCCTGGCCGCCGGATATCTCGCCGGGGCGCTTGTGTCCGACGGTGTCGACCTCCAGGCGGGCCATCCACTCGGCGGCCCTGGCCTCGGCGGTCTTCCGGCGCTCGCCGTTGAGACGGAGCGGGAGGGCGACGTTCTCGACGCAGGTCAGCTCGGGGACGAGCTGGCCGAACTGGAAGACGAAGCCGAAGTCGGTACGGCGCAGGGAGCTGCGCGCGGAGTCCGAGAGCGCGGTGAGGTCGCGTCCGTCGTAGGTGATCGTGCCCGCGTCGGGGCGCACGATTCCGGCCAGGCAGTGCAGCAGCGTGGACTTGCCGGAGCCGGAGGGGCCCATGACGGCGACGACCTCGCCGGCCCGGAGGGAGAAGTCGGCGCCCGCCAGCGCGGGGGTGGGGCCGTAGGACTTGCCGAGGCCGGTGGCCCGGAGGAGGGGCGCGTGGTGGAGCGGGACGTCGTGGAGCGGGTCGCGGGAGAGCGGTGCGGAGGTCATCGGCGGACCTCCTCGGCGAGCCGGTCGAGGCGGGCGGCGGTCAGTTCCAGCCAGCGCAGATCCGCTTCCAGATGGAAGAGGGCGTGGTCGCAGATGAGCTGGTCGGCGAGGTCGCCGTCCTTCTTGCGCCGGGTGAGCTCGCGCATCAGGCGCAGGTGCTCGGAGCGCTGGGTGTCGAGGATGTCGGCGGCCCCGCGGCCGGTGAGCAGCGCCAGGACGACCTTGGTGTAGAGCGTGGACTGGAGGTACGGCTCCGGCTTCTCGGGGGTGGCGAGCCACGCGGCGACATCGGTGATGCCGGCGTCGGTGATCGCGTACCGCTTCCGCTCGGGCCCACCGCCCGCCTCGATGCCGTCGACGACGACGAGGCCGTTCTTCAGGAGCCGGGACATGGTCGAGTAGACCTGGCCGTAGTGCAGCGGCCGGTCGTGACCGAACCGCTCGTCGAAGGCGCGCTTCAGGTCGTAACCGTGGCGCGGTCCGGATTCCAGGAGTCCCAGAAGGGTGTGACCGATGGACATGCGGGTCACTGTACATGGGGTGTATACGCACGATGAATAGTGGCTGGAAGTGGCGCGGAGCGCCCTCACTGCGCGTATCCGATTGCTGCGAGCGCGCAACCATCGGGCCCGTTCGAGCGTCGGTTCCTCTGGGGGTGGGTGCTGATTCTCACGTCCGGAAAAGGTGTGATCGGTTGCCCTTTGTCTGCATCGTCGGTGTTAGCTTTCTGAGCTGATCCGGCGCGGACGGACGACAGTCGAGGCGCCGAGACACACGACGAGTGGAGCGACAGGACCCATGGGCCGACCGGACAAGAGCAAGGCGAAGAAGCGCGGCATACGCCGCTTCTTCTCCTGGAAGAAGCTCCTGGGCACCTTCTTTGTGTTCTGCCTGCTCGCCATGGGCGCCCTGTACGTCGTCTACCTCGTGGTCCCCGTGCCGACGGCCAACGCCGAGGCGACCATGCAGAGCAACATCTACAAGTACGCCAACGGCAAGATCCTCGCCCGCACCGGTGAGATCAACCGCGAGATCGTCGGCCTGGAGAAGATCCCCGAGCCGGTCCAGAAGGCCTTCGTCGCCGCCGAGAACAAGAGCTTCTACAAGGACAACGGCGTCGACATCAAGGGCACCACGCGCGCCGCCTGGTCGACCCTCACCGGCCAGGGCAAGCAGGGTGGCTCGACCATCACCCAGCAGTACGTCAAGAACTTCTACCTGAGCCAGGACCAGACCGCGACGCGCAAGCTCAAGGAAATGGTCATCGCCGTCAAGGTCGACCGCCAGTCGAGCAAGAGCGAGATCCTCGCCGGGTACATGAACACCAGCTACTACGGGCGCAGCGCCTACGGCATCCAGGCCGCCGCCCGCTCGTACTACGGCGTCGACGCCGCCGAGCTCACCACCGCCCAGGGCGCCTACCTCGCCTCGCTGCTCCAGGCGCCCAACCAGTACGACTGGACCTCCGCGAGCGCCACCGGCCGCAAGCTCGTCGAGGAGCGCTGGAACTACGTCCTCGACAACATGGTCGGCGAGGGCTGGCTCTCGCAGACCGAGCGCGCCGGCATGAAGTTCCCCGTGCCCCACAAGCCCAAGCCCGCCCCCGGCATGGAGGGCCAGACCGGCTACATCGTCGAGGCCGCCAACCAGGAGCTGATGCGCCAGGGCATCAGCGAGGAGGACATCAAGGCCGGCGGCTGGACGATCACCCTCACCATCGACGAGAAGAGGCAGAAGGACCTCGTCAAGGCCGTCGACCGGCAGCTGGAGGCCAAGCTCGACCGCAAGGGCGACAAGAAGGACGCCACCGTCCAGGCCGGCGCCACCTCCGTCGACCCGAAGACCGGCGCGGTCGTCGCCCTGTACGGCGGCGTCGGCGCCACCGAGCACTGGACGTCCAACGCGACCCGCCGCGACTACCAGCCCGCCTCGACCTTCAAGCCGATCGTCCTCGCCAGCGCCATCGACACCAAGGCGGAGACCCAGGACGGGCGGGAGATAGGCCTGGGCACGATCTACGACGGCACCAGCAAGCGGGAGGTCGTCGGCAGCGACATCCCCTTCTCGCCGGAGAACGAGGACGACTACAGCTACGGTCCCGTCACCGTCCAGAAGGCCGCCAACAAGTCCATCAACTCGGTCTTCGCCCAGATGATCGTCGACGTCGGCGAGGCCGAGACCAAGAAGACCGCCCTCGCCCTCGGCATGAAGGACGGCCCGGACTTCGGCGAGACCCCCGCCATGTCCCTCGGCACCATGGGCGCCTCGACCATGGACATGGCCGGTGTGTACGCCACGCTCGACAACCACGGCAAGAAGGTCACCCCGACCCTGGTGAAGGCCGCCTCGCACAAGGACCGCAAGGTCGAGCCCGTGGAAGCGATCGGCAGCCAGGCCATCAGCCGCGAGGCCGCCGACACCACCACCAAGGCCATGCAGGGCGTCGTCCAGAGCGGTTCCGGTTTCCGCGCCGCCGGCGACTACGACGCCGCCGGCAAGACCGGCACCTCCGAGAACAATCGTTCCGCCTGGTTCGTGGGCTACACCCCCGAACTCGTCACCGCCGTCGGACTCTTCGGCGAGGACGCCAAGGGCAACCAGGTCACCCTGACCAACACCATCAACGAGGGCCGCGCCAACGGTGGCCGCACCCCCGCCCAGATCTGGGGCGACTACACCACCAGCGCCCTCGACGGCGGCTCCGACGCCCGCTTCGACCTGGA
Source organism: Streptomyces sp. NPDC056169 (assembly GCF_042268445.1). Taxonomy (NCBI): domain Bacteria; kingdom Bacillati; phylum Actinomycetota; class Actinomycetes; order Kitasatosporales; family Streptomycetaceae; genus Streptomyces; species Streptomyces sp. NPDC056169. Next base: position 316,955 of record NZ_JBHJUO010000007.1, read on the forward strand.
GACCGACAGCTCGGGCTCCTACGAGCCGGACCCGGAGCCCAGCCGGACCGGCGAGACGACGGACGAGCCGACCGAGGAGCCGACCACCAGCTCCCCGGACCCGACGCCCCCGCCGACCTCGACGGCCACCACGCCGCCGGAGCCGACGCGCGACCCCACCACCGCGCCGACGCAGCCGCCCACGGAGGACCCGACGTCTCCGACCCAGGACCCGACCACTCCGCCGCCGCCGACCACCGAGCCGCCGACGACCGGCCCGACGACCGCCCAGCCGCCGAACCCGGACGCGGATCAGGGCCAGACCGACAGCGCCGCCACCGGGCGCCCCGGCCGGTGACGGTGAAGCCGCGTAGGACGGTGAGGCCGTGTAGGCCGGTGACGGTGAGGCCGTAAGGCAGTGATGGCCGGACCCCCGCGGGGGTCCGGCCATCGCCGTGTGGTCTCTCCGTGCTCAGCCGCGCGTGGCCAGCTCGAACCAGACGACCTTGCCGCCCGAGAGCCGGGTCGCGCCCCACCGCCGGGCCAGCCGGTTCACCAGGAACAGACCGCGCCCGCCCTCGTCCGTGTCCCGCGCCCGCCGCTGCCGGGGCAGCTGCGGCGAGTCGTCGCCGACCTCGCAGCGCAGCACGTCCGTCTTGAGCAGCCGCAGGGTCACCGGCCGCTCCGCGTACCGCACGGCGTTCGTCACGACCTCGCTGATGAGCAGCTCGACCGAGTCCGTCAGCTCCTCCAGGTCCCAGCGGGCCAGCGCCCGCCGGGCGAGCCGCCTGGCCCGCCCCGGAGCCGCGTCCTCCGGCTCCAGGAACCAGTACGCGACGTCGCTCGGCGCGATCCCCTCGAACCGGGCCGCGAGCAGCGCGATGTCGTCGTCCCGGTCGCCCGGACCCAGCATGTCCAGGACGTCGTCGCAGAGCGCCTCAAGAGGCGGCGAGTGGTCCGGTCCCGTCAGCTGCGCGGTCGCCGCGAGGCGCTCCCGCAGCTGCTCGATCCCGGTCCAGACGTCCCGCAGCCGGGACTCCACCAGGCCGTCCGTGTACAGCAGCAGCGTCGCGCCCGCCGGGGCGTCCAGCTCGACCGCCTCGAAGTCGACGCCGCCGACCCCGATCGGGGCGCCGGGCGGCACCCGCAGCACCTCGGCGCGACCGCCGAGGTGGAGCAGTATCGGCGGCGGATGGCCGGCGTTGGCCACGGTGATCCGGTGCGAGACCGGGTCGTACACCGCGTACATGCAGGTGGCCATCCGGTTCTCGCCGAGCCGCTGCGCCTGCTCGTCGAGGTGGTGCAGGACCTCCTGCGGCGGCAGGTCGAGCCCGGCCAGGGTCTGCGCGGTGGTGCGCAGCTGGCCCATGATCGCCGCCGAGGTCATGGAGTGGCCCATGACGTCGCCGACGACCAGGGCGACCCTGCTGCCGGGCAGCGGGATCGCGTCGTACCAGTCGCCGCCGACCCGGGCCGTCTCGGCGGCCGGGAGGTAGCGCGAGGCGAGCCGCACGCCGGTCGGCTGCGGGAGGGAGTCCGGCAGCATCGTCCGCTGGAGCTCGTCCGCGATGTACGCCTCACGCCCGTACAGCACGGCCTTGTCGATGCCGAGCGCGGTGTGGGTCGCCAGCTGCGCCGCGACGAGCAGGTCGTTCGGCTCGAAACCGGACCGCTCGGGGCGGCGCAGGAAGACGGCCGCGCCGATCACCCGTCGCCGGCCGCGCAGCGGAGCGAGTATCGCCCGCAGCCCGCCGGGCAGCGGGTGCTCGGAGCCGAGGAGTTCGGTCAGCGCGGTCTTGGCGGCGGCGGAGTCGCCGAACACCGGACGCACACCGCGCAGCACCTCGGCGAGCGCCCCGCCGGACCGCACCTCGCAGAGTTCGGCCGCGGGGGTCGGATCCGGATCGGGTACGAGGACGAGCTCCTCGCCCTCCAGCTCGCTTAACCGGAGCCGGTCGGTACGGCGCAGCCGCAACACGAACGGCGCCACCGGACGCTCGTCGCCCACCGGCAGCGGATCGCGCAGGTAGACCAGGATCTCGTCGGAGAAGGTGGGCACGGTCGCCCGGCACAGGCCGAGCACGATCTCGTCGAGGTCGAGCCCGCGCGCGATCCGGCGGGTCGCGGCGCCGACGAACCGCAGCCGCTCGCCCTCGCGCCGCGCGGCGCCGTCGGCGCCCTGGCCCGTGCCGGGGCTCTGCGCGGCCACGGCGACGGCCACGGCCCCGGCTCCGGGGGCACCGCCCCCGCCGACCGGGCCGCCGGCCTCGGCGGGCGCGCCGGGGGCGCCTGAGGTGCCGCCTGAGGCGCTGGAGGCGCCTGAGGCGCCGGGGACGCCGCTCGGCACCGTCGTGTCCGTACCGGGGGCCGTCGCCGTCCGGTCCGCCGGGCCGCCCGGCTGGGCGGGCACGTCGGAGGGCAGGCCGGGGGCCGCCGCCTCCTGGCGAGGGCGCGCGCGTTCCTGCGGCCGGGCAGCCAGCGGCTGTCGGCCTTCGTGGGAGGTGGGATGCTCCGTCACGCGTGGGATTCCGTCCGTCCGGGCCGGTGGTGCGATGCACTCGCTCTTCTCGCCGATGCCGCGCCTTCGGCAGGGATAAACCCCTCGTATGCAGCGGATGTGGACGTTCCGCGAGAGGCGGCAACGGCAGGGGTCGGAACACCCGGGCGCACGTCCGGCACTGCTCTCCCCCTCGTGGATGACTTGCGGTCAGGTCCTGTGCTGTGCTCAGTCGTTGACGTGGTCTTCGGTCGGTCTGACGTGCTGTTCGATCCGCTTCTGCCGTGCGGAGGACGATCCTACGTTTGAACCCCGGGGGCGCATCAAGGGTCTCACGGGGCCGTGTGGGCCGGAGTGCGGTCCCAGTCTCCCGGCAACTGCGGCACGGGCCACCCCGGATCGGGCCGCCAGTCCTCCCAGCCGTCGGCGAACGGCGTCCCCCAGGAGTGGATCTGCTCCACGGCCCGCCGGCCCGCGGCCCGCACCCGCGCGGCCTGCTCCGGGTCCATCAGACCGGACCGCTGGGCCTGCGCGAACTCGTCCTCGTCCCGCCACAGCCAACTGCGGTCGGGGTAGACGGAGATGTCGAGGAAGTGGTCCTCGGAGTCGACGCCGCCGGCCCAACGGGTGCGCGGCTCCTCCAGGTTCACGTACCAGCTGCGGAAGCGCCAGCCGCGCTCCCAGAACAGCCACACCGACCAGGGGTCCCCGGGCCGGGCCAGCTTGAGGACCCCGCTGCCGAACCAGCGGGACCGCTCCGTGGTGCGCGGGGCGGTGTACCGGGTGGCGAGCGGCTCCTCGTGCACGGGCGTCCCGTCGCTCAGCACGGGCCGTACGCATTCGGTGCCGGGCGCCATCCAGACCGCGAGCAGCTCAGACGTGTCCTGGACGACGGTCACCGGCCGGCAGATGTGCACGGCGCCGGTGCCGTTGCCGCGGTAGCGCCAGAGGATCTGCTCCCCCGGCGCCCAGTGCTGAGGCCCGCCCGACTCTGTCATGCGCAGATCTTAGGGGCGCGCTCCCACGATCGCTGCGGTACAGGTCACTGATGAGTCAGCCACCGACCGGTCGGTCACGGACGTGTCATCCGCAGGACGTCCAGCGCCTCGTCCAGCTGCTCGACCGTGAGGTCGCCCCGCTCGACGTAGCCGGAGGCGAGCACCACCTCGCGGATGGTCTTCCGCTCGGCGAGGGACTTCTTGGCGACCTTGGCGGCCTCCTCGTAGCCGATGTACTTGTTCAGCGGGGTGACCACGGACGGCGAGGACTCGGCGTACTCGCGGGCGCGCTCGACGTTGGCGGTGATCCCGTCGACCGTGCGGTCCGCGAGCAGCCGGGAGGCGTTGGCGAGCAGCCGTACCGACTCCAGGAGGTTCTTGGCCATCACCGGCAGCATCACGTTGAGCTCGAAGTTCCCCGCGGCGCCCGCCACCGCCACCGTGGTGTCGTTTCCGGTCACCTGTGCGGCGACCATCAGGACCGCCTCGGGGACCACCGGGTTCACCTTGCCCGGCATGATCGACGAGCCCGGCTGGAGGTCGGGGAGGTTGATCTCCGCGAGGCCCGTACGCGGGCCGCTGGCCATCCAGCGCAGATCGTTGGCGATCTTGGTGAGGGAGACGGCGACGGTCCTGAGCTGCCCGGACGTCTCCACGAGCGCGTCGCGGGCGCCCTGTGCCTCGAAGTGGTCGCGGGCCTCCGTCAGCGGCAGGCCTGTCGCGCGCGCGACCTCCGCGATGACGGCCGCCGAGAAGCCGGCCGGGGTGTTGATGCCTGTGCCGACCGCCGTACCGCCGAGGGGGAGTTCGGCGAGCCGGGGGAGTGCGGAGCGCAGCCGCTCCACGCCGTACCTGACCTGGGCCGCGTAGCCGCCGAACTCCTGGCCGAGGGTGACCGGGGTGGCGTCCATCAGATGCGTACGGCCGGACTTCACCACCGTCGCGAATTCGGCCGATTTTCGCTCCAGGGACGCGGCCAGATGGTCGAGCGCGGGGATCAGGTCGCGGGTGACGGCGCCGGTGGCCGCGATGTGGATGGAGGACGGGAAGACGTCGTTGGAGGACTGCGAGGCGTTCACGTGGTCGTTGGGGTGGACGTCCCGGCCCTCGGGGAGCCGCTCGGTGGCGAGGGTGGCGATCACCTCGTTGGCGTTCATGTTGGACGAGGTGCCGGAGCCGGTCTGGAAGACGTCCACGGGGAAGTGGTCGTCCCAGCGTCCCTCGGCGACCTCCTCCGCCGCCGAGACGATCGCCCCGGCCCGGTCCGCGTCGATCACCCCGAGCTCGGCGTTGACCGTGGCCGCGGCGGCCTTGATCCGGGCCAGGGCCTCGATGTGGGCGCGCTCCAGGCGCTGGCCCGACACGGGGAAGTTCTCCACGGCCCGCTGGGTCTGCGCACGCCACTTGGCGTGCGCGGGGACCCGCACCTCGCCCATGGAGTCGTGCTCGATCCGGTACTCGCCGGGTGCGCTGTTCGTCGTCATCTTCGTCAACCTCCTGGCTGTGCCCGTCGGGGGGCGACCCCCTGACCCCCCGAAAAAGCTGAGCACTTGTCTTGTTCGATGTATTCCCAACCCGCGTACCGACCAGTAAAAACCGTGGGTAACCCCACTTCCAGGAGGCGCAATGACGCGCACCAGGTACAGACTCCGCTGGCCCATCGCGGCCGTCGCCGCGGCCGCCGCCGCGCTCGGCACGATGACCGCCGCGGCACCCGCCGGCGCTGCCCCCTCGGTCGCCACCGGCACGGCGGCGGTCACCGCTTCCGTACCGCTCCCGCCCGAGCTGGAGGCGATCCGGGCCGCCGAGGCCACCAAGATCTACGGCGACCCGGCCGAGCGCCCGCTCGCGCAGCGCAAGACCGGCCTCATCTCCCTCGGCGACAGCGAGATCTCCGGCGAGGGCGTCGGCACGTACGAACCCCCCACGAACGGCCCGACCAACTGGTGCCACCGCTCGCCGGACGCCGCCATCCACCGCACCGGCATCCCCGCGGACCTCACCTTCAACGTGTCCTGCTCCGGCGCGTACACCGGGAACATCCGGATCGGCGGCTCGAAGCAGTACGCCGACGAGCTCGTCCAGAGCGACAACCTCGCCGTGAAGGCCCGCAACACCCGGATCAAGATGGTCCTGCTCGTCGCCGGAGCCAACGACGACCTGCAGTTCGGCCCCGTCATGACCGACTGCGTCCAGCGCTACCTGCTGCTCCAGGGCACCTGCGAGCCCAAGTACGCCCCCGGCTGGCAGGCCCGCGTCGACGCGCTCGTCCCCAAGGTCGAGCAGACCGTGCGCGACCTCAAGACCGTCATGCGCGACGCCGGATACGCCGACGGCGACTACAAGCTCGTCGTGATGGGCTACCCCAGCCCCATCGGCCCCGACTTCCCCGACAACCCCTCCTTCCCCGGCAAGCTGATCTGCGGCGGACTCGGCTACGACTCCGACACCGTCTGGGGCCGCAACACCGCCGTCCCCGCCTTCGAGCGCGGCATGCGCAGGGCCGCCGCCTCGACCGGGGCCGTCTACCTCGACAACTCGCGGCTCTTCCACGGCCACGAGGTCTGCATGGAGGACACCTGGGCCCGCGGTCTCTTCATCGACCTCTCCAAGCCCGGCACCCCGGACGAGAACTCGGTCCGGCAGTCCTTCCACCCCAACGCGCGCGGCCACGCCGCCTTCGCCTCCTGCCTCACGCAGATCTACGACTCCGGCCTCCGTGAGGCCGGCTGCGCCGACGTGAACTCCTCGGGCCGGCCGACGCTCTTCCCGGTCGCCTGGGACGACGCGTACAAGCCGCTGACGAACCAGGCCACCGGGCAGTGCCTGGACGTCGAGGCCGCCTCCTCCGCCAACAACACGGGAGTGGTCGGCTGGGACTGCCACGGCGGCCGCAACCAGGGCTGGTGGTACGACTCCGCCCGCCAGACCGTCCACACCCAGCTCACGCAGGACCGCTGCCTGGACGTGCCGGCCTCCGGCTTCCAGGCCGGCAAGGCGCTCATCATCTGGAACTGCCACGGCGGCGCCAACCAGAAGTTCGTCCGCGACGGCGCCACGATCCGGCCCGCCGGAGCGACGGGCCTCTGCCTCAGCCAGGGCGCGTCGAAGGAGCCGGTCCGGCTCCAGAACTGCGACGGCTCCGCGAACCAGAAGTTCGTGTAGCCCGGACCGGGCACGAACCCCACGGAACGCCGTGGCCCCCGTCCGGTGCGGGACGGGGGCCACGGTTCGTCGTGTCCGGAACGGATCAGCCGAGCTTCAGCGTCGTCCTGGCCAGCTCGTACGCCGGGAGCATCGCCCGGTGTTCCGCCGTGTCGAGTCCGCCGAGGTGGACGATCACCGTCCCCTGCGGGGTCGCGACGGCGAAGGCCCGCTCCTCCTTGGTCTCCTCCATCACGTCGTTGTGGACGGTGTACGTCACCTCGGTGGCGGGCAGCGCGCCCGCCTTCGTCTCGCGGTAGACGACGGCCGAGCTTCCCTTCTCCGCCTTCACGAACGCTTCGAGGCCGGCGCGGGCCGGCCCCTCGCCCCTCGTCGTCCACACCCGCAGATAGCCGACGTGCCCGGCCGGCTTGGCGTCCACCTCGCAGCGGACCGTGGCCGGGCCCTGGCGCGTGAGCGCCACGAACTCCGGGTTCTCGGGATCCTCGATCGCCTCCGGCTCCCACTTCTCCGCCAGCGCGAAGGAGACGGGCAGCGCGCAGGCCGTCCCCGGCCCGCCGAGGGGCTTGCCCGCGGCGACCGCGGCGGTCCCCGCCGTCGCCTTCGGGGCGGGAGTGGCCGTCGAGGCCGCCGCTGCCGTGGGCCGAGCGCCCTGGGTGATCTCGGGCAGCGGCTCGGGGGCGGCGCAACCGGCCGCCGACACCCCGCCCACCAGCAGGGCGACGGCCGGGACCATGATCCGTATCGGGTGTTCCATGCGCGTCAGAGTAGCCGCGCGAGCGGGCGGGACCGGGGCGGGACAGTGCTCAGGGACTCAGGGGCTCAGGGGCTCAGGACAGCTTGCCGTCGTAGTCGGGCAGCTTGAAGGCCCGCTCCGCGTGACCGCCGACGATGTCGGTGGTGTTGTTGCCGATGTTCGCGACGATCGTGTAGCCCTTGGCCTCGATCTCCGCGCGCTTCTCCGTCTTGTACGCGCTGACCTCGGCGAACAGGTCGGGCAGCGAGCGCACGTACAGACCGTCGACCGGGTATCCGGCCCGCTTCAGGTTCCAGTCGGTCAGGGAGTGGATGATCCCCGGGCGGGCGGTGACGAAGAAGACCGCCACGCCCTTGGCGTGGGCGTCGCGGACCAGGTCCCGGACGTCCGCGATGGCCGGGGTCGGCAGTTCCCAGAAGGGGTGGAAGTCGGTCTCCAGGGAGGAGTTGTCGATGTCGAGGACGATGGCCTGCTTCTCGCGGCCGGCGTCCTTCGCGCGCTCCTCGATGTACGGGCGGGCCTCGGCGACGACGGCGGCCACGTCCTTGCGCCAGGTCGCGTAGTCCACGTCCGCGAGGGCGGCGGTCGACACCAGGTGGGTGTCCGGGTCGGACGCGGAGGCGGCGGGGGCGGGACCGACGACGAGGAAGGCCGTCAGGGCCAGTGCGCCCGTGGCGCCGGCGGCGACGCGCCTGCGGGCGGACGTGCTCGGCGCGGACGTGCTGGGGGCGGACGTGCGGGTGGGGAATGCGGAGGGCATGGGGGGCTCCCGAGTGGTCTACCGGCTCAGTGGTTGACATGCTCGCGGCCAATACTGACCGGTAGGTAACGAGAGGTCTACCGGTCGGTAGCCAGTTTCTGAGCGGAGATCGACAGCGCCCCCGGTCCGTACGGCGAAGGTACGGACCGGGGGCGCTGTCGGGAATCCGGACGGATCAGGCGAGACCGGGACCCCGCACCGGGATGTGCGTGAACGTCGGCTCGGGCGCCGGGTTCTGGAAGAAGTCGTTGCCCTTGTCGTCCACGACGATGAACGCCGGGAAGTCCTCGACCTCGATCTTCCAGACCGCCTCCATGCCGAGCTCCTCGTACTCGACGACCTCGACCTTCTTGATGCAGTCCTGCGCGAGCCGGGCCGCCGGGCCGCCGATCGAGCCGAGGTAGAAGCCGCCGTGCGCGTCGCACGCGGCCGTGACCTGGCCGGAGCGGTTGCCCTTGGCCAGCATGACCTTCGAGCCGCCCGCCGCCTGGAACTGCTCCACGTACGAGTCCATGCGGCCGGCCGTCGTCGGACCGAACGAACCGGAGGCGTACCCCTCGGGGGTCTTCGCCGGGCCCGCGTAGTAGACCGGGTGGTCCTTCAGGTACTGCGGCATCTCCTCGCCCGCGTCCAGGCGCTCCTTGATCTTGGCGTGCGCGATGTCGCGCGCCACGACCAGCGGGCCGTTGAGGGAGAGGCGGGTCTTGACCGGGTACTTGGTCAGCTCGGCGAGGATGTCGTCCATCGGCTGGTTCAGGTCGATCGTGACGACGTCGCTCTCCTCGGAGAGGTGCTCGTCGGTCGTCTCCGGCAGGAAGCGCGCCGGGTCGGTCTCCAGCTGCTCAAGGAAGACGCCCTCGGCGGTGATCTTCGCGACGGCCTGGCGGTCGGCCGAGCAGGACACGGCGATCGCGACGGGCAGCGAGGCGCCGTGGCGGGGGAGGCGGACGACGCGGACGTCGTGGCAGAAGTACTTGCCGCCGAACTGCGCGCCGATGCCGATCTTCTGCGTCAGCTCGAAGACCTTCTCCTCCAGCTCCTTGTCGCGGAAGCCGTGGCCGGTCTCGGCCGAGCCCTCGGTGGGCAGCTCGTCCAGGTAGTGCGCGGAGGCGTACTTCGCGGTCTTGAGCGCGAACTCGGCGCTCGTGCCGCCGACGACGATCGCCAGGTGGTACGGCGGACAGGCGGCCGTGCCGAGCGAGCGGATCTTCTCCTCCAGGAACTTCATCATGCTCGCCTCGTTGAGGACGGCCTTCGTCTCCTGGTAGAGGAAGGACTTGTTGGCGGAGCCGCCGCCCTTGGCCATGAAGAGGAACTTGTACGCGCCGCCGTCGGTCGCGTACAGCTCGATCTGCGCGGGCAGGTTCGAGCCGGTGTTCTTCTCCTCCCACATGGTGACGGGGGCCATCTGCGAGTACCGCAGGTTGAGCTTGGTGTACGCGTCGTAGATGCCCTTGGACAGGGCCTCCTCGTCGCGGCCCGGGGTCAGCACGTTCTGGCCGCGCTTGCCCATGACGATCGCGGTGCCGGTGTCCTGGCACATCGGGAGGACGCCGGCGGCGGCGATGTTCGCGTTCTTGAGGAGGTCGAGCGCGACGAACTTGTCGTTGCCCGACGCCTCCGGGTCGTCGATGATCCGGCGCAGCTGGGCCAGGTGGGCCGGGCGCAGGAAGTGCTGGATGTCGTGGATCGCCTCGGCGGCCAGCGTGCGCAGCGCCTCGGGCTCGACCTTGAGGAACGTACGGCCGTCGGCCTCGAAGGTGGAGACACCTTCGGAGGTCACCAGGCGGTAGGGCGTGGTGTCCTCTCCCAGGGGGAGCAGATCGGAGTACGCAAACTCTGGCATGGCAGCCATTCCTCACTCGACAGACAGCGGCGCCGCCTCCCTTGGCCGCGCGTCCTCCAGCGTAGAACGAGGGCGCGGCCCGGATCCTGTGAGGTAAGGCTCACTGGCGAACGGGACCACGCCGATGTGGCGCGTTTCCGCTTCGTCCGCATCGTCTTCCACAGGCCCGGCCCCGCCCCCTGGTCGCGATCTATCGCGTTTCGCTAGGCTGGCTCCGTGGACCTCGAAAAGAAGCCCGAACCCGAGAAGCAGCCGCAGCCGCAGCGGTCGGCCGCTGCCGAACCCGCCCCGGCCGAGACCGCTTTCGCCGATCCGCGAGGCGCGCTGCGGGCGTCCGACGCGGACCGGGACCGGATCGCGGACATCCTCCGGGACGCCCTGGCCGAGGGTCGGATCGATCCCGAGGAGCACTCGGACCGGATCGACGCGGTCTACCGCGCCAAGACCGTCGGGGAGTTGGAGCCGATCGTCAGCGACCTGCCGGGCCCCCGGACCCGCCGGGATCCCGAGCCGGCGTACGACGACTACCCGGGCGACCCCGAGGGTGCCGCGGACAGCCTCGTCGCGATCTTCTCCAGCACCACCCGCAAGGGCCGGTGGCGGGTGGGCCGCAGGACGAACGCCTTCGCGCTCTTCGGCAACATCGAGATCGATCTGACCGAGGCGATCTTCGCGCAGCGGCTGACCACGATCAACGCCACGTCGATCTTCGGGAACGTCGAGGTGCGGGTCCCGGAGAACATCAGCCTGCGGGGCAACGGCAGCGGAGTCTTCGGCAACTTCGAGGTCGTGACCCTGGAGGGCGTCGATCCGCAGGCCCCGGTCGTCGTCGTCAACGGCTACTCGGTCTTCGGCAACGTCGAGGCGAGGCCCAAGCGCGGCAAGTGGATCACCGACCTCCAGAGCAAGCTGCGCAAGCATCTCGGCAACTGACGGCAAGCACCTGGGCGACTGACAACCAGCACCTGGGCGACTGACGGCAAGCACCTCGGCGACTGACAGGCAGGCCTCGCGGCGACTGACAGCAGGCCTCGCGGCGTCGGGCGGGCCGTCGGCGTCGAGCCCTGGCGTCAGGCCCCGGCGTCGGCCGCCGGCGGCGGGACGATCTTCCCGGTCGAGCGCGGTGACCGGATTCCGCCCTGAGGTATCCGCAGTGCGGAACGGGACCGCACGCAGTGCATAGGCGCGCGCACAGCGGGTAGGGCTGCTGCATCGCCGCTCGCTCGCGAAGCCGTCGTCAGGAGTAGACCGTGCTGCCACTGCCGCATCAGCCCCTCCAGGTCGCCGCCGTTCCCCCTCAGCGCACACCTGCCCGGGAGGACGAGGCCGGCCCCTGGCACGCGGAGGCGGTGTGCCGCCGGGACGAGGCCGGGCTGTTCTTCGCCCCCTCCAAGGAGCCGACCGCCGCGCGGCTCGCGCGGGAGGAGGCGGCCAAGCGCGTCTGTGCCCGCTGTCCCGTGATGGTCGAGTGCCGGGAGCACGCGCTGATCCAGCCCGAGCCGTACGGGGTGTGGGGCGGGCTCACCGCGGCGGAGCGCCGCGTCGTCCTGGCCCGGCGCCGGCGGCGCGAGGTGGAGCTGAGGAAGGCGTCCGCGACCGACGGACGGATCGCCCAGGCGGGCTGACGGGGGAGCGGACGCCGTCGCGGCCCGTACGGGAAGGGGCGCCCCCACCGCACATGGGGGCGCCCCTCTTCGTACCGTTCGGGCGACTCGCTCGGCCTACTTGGCGCGGTCGAAGTCGATCTTGCTGTACGCGCGCAGCTTCGAGAGCCGGTGCGTCGAGTCGATCTGGCGGATCGTGCCGGACTTCGAGCGCATGACCAGCGACTGCGTGGTCGCCGTCTCGGCGCGGTAGCGCACGCCGCGCAGCAGCTCGCCGTCGGTGATGCCGGTCGCGACGAAGAACACGTTGTCGCCGCTGACCAGGTCGTTCGTGGAGAGCACCCGGTCCAGGTCGTGGCCCGCGTCGAGCGCCTTCTGCCGCTCGGCCTCGTCCTTCGGCCACAGCTTGCCCTGGATCACACCGCCGAGGCACTTGATGGCGCAGGCGGAGATGATGCCCTCGGGCGTGCCGCCGACACCCATGAGCAGGTCGACGCCGGTGCCCTCGCGGACGGCCATGATCGAGCCGGCGACGTCGCCGTCCGAGATGAACTTGATCCGGGCCCCGGTCTCGCGGATCTCCTTGACGATGCCCTCGTGGCGGGGGCGGTCCAGGATCATGACCGTGATGTCCTCGGGCGAGGAGTTCTTCGCCTTGGCGACCCGGCGGATGTTGACCGAGACGGGGGCGTTGATGTCGACGAAGTCGGCGGCCTCGGGGCCGGTGACCAGCTTGTCCATGTAGAAGACCGCGGACGGGTCGAACATGGTGCCGCGGTCGGCGGCGGCCAGGACGGCGATCGCGTTCGGCATGCCCTTGGCGTTGAGCGTGGTGCCGTCGATCGGGTCGACGGCGATGTCGACCTCGGCGCCGGTGCCGTCGCCGACCCGCTCGCCGTTGAAGAGCATCGGGGCTTCGTCCTTCTCGCCCTCGCCGATGACGACGACGCCGTTCATCGAGACGGTGGAGATCAGGGTCCGCATGGCGTTGACCGCCGCGCCGTCCGCGCCGATCTTGTCGCCGCGGCCGACCCAGCGGCCGGCGGCCATGGCGGCGGCCTCGGTGACGCGGACCAGCTCAAGGGCGAGGTTGCGGTCGGGGGCCTCGGGGGAGACGACGAGCTCGGGCGGCAGGTGATGGCTCTCGGTCATCGAAGCGCACCTTTCTGTACGGCGACGGCCGGGAACGGCGACGGCCGGGAAAACGAGGGTGTTCCGACTCTATCGGTACGTCGACAAAATGAGCAGAGGGGCCCACGTTTGAGCGCGACGCCCTGATGCGACCATGATGGGCGTGGCAGGTATGCGAGGTAGGCAGACGGTACGAGGGATGTTCCAGTCCCTCGGGGTGATCATGGTTGCTGCGGGAGTGATGTATCTCTTCATCCCGCACGACGAGAGCGCGGCGCCGGTCAAGGCGAAGGACTACCGCGTCGAGCTCCTGACGGCCCAGCGGGCGGCGCCATATCCGGTGCTGGCCCCCGAGGGGCTCGGGGCGGACTGGAAGGCGACGGTCGTCTCGTACAAGCGCGAGAAGGGCGACGCCTGGCAGCTCGGGTTCCTCTCCCCGGACACGCAGTACGTGGCGATCCACCAGTCGACGGCGGAGCCGGGCAAGTACGTGCCCGAGGTCACGCACGAGGCGAAGAACACCGGGAAGACCCAGACGGTGGCCGGCCAGCTCTGGCAGCGCTGGGAAGGGCCGAAGTACGACGCGCTCGTCCGTACGGAGGGCGGCGCGACGACCGTCGTGACCGGCACGGCCTCCTTCGAGCGGCTCGCCGAGATGGCGGGCTCGCTCAGGTCGCAGAAGGCCTGAGGAGCGACCGAGACGCACGGGAAGGGCCCCGCACTCCGTGAGTGCGGGGCCCTTCGTGCGTGCCGCGTGTGCCGTGAGGCCGAGCGCGATCAGGCTCAGACGGTCGTGACGACGTCGTCGTAGGCCAGGCGCGGGGAGCGCGGGAACCAGGCGTCCTCGCCCGGCTTGCCGATGTTGACGACCATCAGCGGGGTGTGGTCGTCGTCCAGGAACTCCTTCTGGAGCCCGGCGAAGTCCAGACCGGTCATCGGGCCGGCGGCGAGGCCGGCGGCGCGGACGCCGACGATGAAGTAGGCGGCCTGGAGGGCGGCGTTCAGCACGGCGGACTGCTCGCGGACCGGGCGCTCGGCGAAGAACATGTCCTTGGCCTGCGGGAAGTGCGGGAGCAGGGCCGGGAGCTCCTCGTGGAACTCGTTGTCGGCGGAGAGGATCGCGACCAGCGGGGCGGTGGCGGTCTTCGGCTGGTTGCCCTCGGACATGTGCTTGACCAGGCGCTCGCGGGCCTCGGGGGAGCGGACCAGGGTGATGCGCAGCGGGGTCTGGTTGAAGGCGGTCGGGCCGTACTTCACCAGGTCGTAGATCGCCTGGACCTGCTCGTCGGTCACCGGCTCGTCGGTGAACGTGTTGGCGGTGCGGGCCTCACGGAAGAGGAGGTCCTGGGCGGCGGGGTCAAGGGCGAGAGACATGCTGCGTACCTTCCGGACTGCGGATCAAGCGATGTCCTCGAATGTACGCGCATGATTGGTGAAACTTCAACTAATCCATCCGGATAGTGATCCGCTTCACTCCGAGTCTACGACAGGGCATGGGTGGGGCCGGGCGGGGGCGCCGGCAGTCCACGGGTAGGGCCTGGGCAAGGGCGTCGGCAGTCCATCGGCAGGGCCCGGGCAAGGGGCGCCGGCAGCCCATCGGAGGGTCCGGGCAAGGGTGTCGGCAGTCCACCGGCAGGGCCCGGGCGGGGCGGACGCAGCGCACCGGCGGGGCGCCCAAGTTCACCGCCAGCCCGGCAAAGCCAAGCCCACCGCAAGCCCACCTTCAGCCCGGCGGCAGTCCGCCTGCGGCCCACCGGCAGGGCCGCTCCGGCTACTCCTCCCCGCCCGCGGACTCCTCCTCGGCGGCGCGCTCCGCCGCCAGGGAGGCGTCGAGCCGGGCCCGCGCGCCCTCAAGGCGCCGCCGGCAGACCTTCGCCAGCTCCTCGCCGCGCTCCCAGAGCGCGAGGGACTCCTCCAGGGAGGTCCCGCCCGCCTCAAGCCGCCGGACGACCTCGATGAGCTCGTCCCGCGCCTGCTCGTACCCGAGCGCCGCCTCTTCCGTACCGGCTGCCGCCATGTGGTCCCTCCGTGTCGCTTCTCTCTCGATGATCTTCGGGCTCTGTTCAGGCCGGGCCGGCCACGTCCCCGCCCACGCGCCGCACCGCGAACTCGCCCTCGGCGACCCGGGCCCGCAGCTCCTCGCCCTCCGCGACCTCCTCGGGGGAGCGGACCACCGCCCCGTCCGCCCGCTGGAGCACCGCGTACCCCCGCTCCATCGTCGCGGCGGGCGACAGTGCCCGGACCCGCGCCCGTGTGTGCGACAGCTCCGAGTCGGCCCGGTCCAGGAGGTGCCCGAGGACCCGCCGGCTCCGCGCGAGCAGCGCGTCGATCTCGTCCTCGCGGACCTCGACCATCCGCTGCGGATGCTCCATGACGGGCCGCGCGAGCGCGTGCGCGAGACCGCGCTCCTCGCGCTCCAGGAGCCCCCGGACGGTCCGCAGCGCCCGGTCCCGCAGCCCTCGGACGCGGTCGAGCTCCTCCCCGACGTCCGGTACGACCTTCTTGGCCGCGTCCGTCGGCGTCGAGGCCCGCAGGTCGGCCACCAGGTCGAGCAGGGGAGAGTCCGGCTCGTGCCCGATCGCGGAGACCACCGGCGTACGGCAGTCGGCGACGGTCCGTACGAGCTGCTCGTCCGAGAACGGCAGCAGGTCCTCGACGCTGCCGCCGCCCCGGGCGACGATGATCACGTCCACGTCCTCGTGGGCGTCGAGCTCCTTCACCGCCTGGACGACCTGCGGGACCGCCTTCACGCCCTGCACCGGGACGTTCCGCACCTCGAAGCGGACGGCCGGCCAGCGGCGTCGCGCGTTCTCCAGGACGTCCCGCTCCGCCGCCGAGGCGCGTCCGCAGACGAGCCCGATCAGATGCGGCAGGAACGGCAGCGGCTTCTTCCGGTCGAGCGCGAAGAGCCCCTCGGCCGCGAGGCTCCGCTTCAGCTGCTCCAGCCGGGCGAGCAGCTCGCCGATGCCGACCGGCTTGATCTCCACGGCCCGCAGCGACAGCTGCCCGCGCGGCGCGTACCACTCGGGCTTGGCGTGCACGACGACCCGGGCGCCCTCGGACACCAGGTCCGCGACCGAGTCGAAGACCTGGCGGTAGCAGGTGACGCCGATCGAGATGTCGTGCGAGGGATCCCGCAGCGTCAGGAAGACGACCCCGGCGCCGGGGCGCCGCGACAGCTGGGTGATCTGCCCCTCGACCCAGATCGCTCCGAGCCGGTCGATCCAGCCCCCGATCAGGCGGGAGACCTCACCGACGGGAAGCGGTGCTTCGGCGGACGTAGTCAGAGCCATGGACCGAGCGTAACGGCGCGGTACGACAACGTGTACGACCACGGCAGCGCGTACGACGACGGCGAGGCAGCGCGTACGAAGACGGCGACGGCCGTGCGTACGACGACGAGACGACCGGGCGCCGCGTACGAAGACGGGACGGCGGCGCGCAAGGCGGCGGCGACGGCGGAGTGCAAGGCGGCGGCGACGGCAACGGCCTCGTCCCCGACCCGCGCACGCACGCACGGCGACGTCAGGGCCGCACGGGCGTCCGCGTCGTGCCCTGCAGGGCCAGGACGACGAGCCCGATCCCCAGCCACACCACGCCCACTACCTGCGCGGCGACCGAGGCCTCCACGATCACCGCGATCAGGATCGACGCCCCGACGACCGGCATCACGACGTGCTTCAGCCAGTGCGGCGGCCCCTCCGCGCGCCGAACCGCGAACCACCCCACCACGCTCGCGTGCAGCAGGACGAACGCCGTCAGCGCGCCGACGTCGACCACCGACACCAGATGGTCGAGGCCGTCGTCCTGCCGCGCCGCCCACACCGCCGCGACCATCGTCACGGTCGCCGCCACGAGCAGCGCCACCCGCGGCACGCCCGCGTCCGTCCGGGCGAGCAGGTGCGGCAGCCGCCGCTCGCGGCCCATCGCGAAGAGCAGCCGCGCACCGGCCGCCTGCCCCGCGAGGGCGGCGAAGGCCGCGCCGATCGCCTTCGAGACCGCCACCAGGTCGTGCAGCCAGCCGCCGACCGACACCTCCACGGCGTCGTAGAAGGCGGAACCCTGCTTCGCCGGATCGGCGGCCAGCTCGGCCGACGAGACCGGTTCGAGGAGCGCCACGAGCCAGGTCTGCGCCACGAACAGCGCGCCCGCGAGCGCGAGGCAGAACAGCACCGCCCGCGCGACCTTCGCCGACCCGCCCGTGACCTCCTCGGCGAAGGAGGCGATCGCGTCGAAGCCCAGATAGGACAGCACCGCCACCGACACCGCGCCGATGACCGCGGCCATCGAGAACGAGGCGTCCCCGGTGAGCGGCGACCACCAGTCGCGCCGCGGCCCGTCCCGTACGAGCACCACCACCGCCGACACGACGAAGACCAGCAGGACGACGATCTCCATCGCGAGCACGGCGAAGCCGACCCGGGCCGCGGCCCGGACGCCCCACAGGTTGAGCAGGGTGGTGATCACCACGGCGATCCCGGTCCACACCCACCGGTCCACCTC
Organism: Streptomyces sp. NPDC056169; assembly: GCF_042268445.1. Lineage (NCBI taxonomy): Bacteria > Bacillati > Actinomycetota > Actinomycetes > Kitasatosporales > Streptomycetaceae > Streptomyces > Streptomyces sp. NPDC056169. Next base: position 334,195 of record NZ_JBHJUO010000007.1, read on the forward strand.
CGGGACCAGCGCCTCCATCGCGATGCCCGCGAAGAGATAGGCGACGGCTGGGATCAGCAGGTAGTCGAGCAGCGCCATCCACCCGGCGATGAATCCCGGGCCTTCTCCGAGGCCCTTGCGCGCGTACGTGAAGACCGAGCCGGCCTGCGGCGCGACCCGGATCATCTGGGCGTAGCTGAACGCGGTGAACGCCATGGCGACGGTGGCCACGACGTACACCAGTGCGACGGCCCCGTGGGACTTGGCGTCGAGCGTGCCGAAGACGCCGACGGGAGCCATGGGAGCGATGAAGAGGAGTCCGTAGACGACCAGGTCGCGGAAGCCGAGGCTCCGGCGGAGATCGGTGTGTTCCTCGCGCGCAGCCACCTGCGGTTCCTCGGCCATGCGGTCAGTCTCGGCCACGGCACCGATCAATCCGCTGACCGACGCGGCCTTACGATGGGACGCATGACTGCAACGCCCGCGTCGACGCCCGAGTCCGCCCCCGCGACGAACCGCCCGAAGCGTGTCCTGCTCGCCGCTCCCCGCGGTTACTGCGCGGGCGTGGACCGTGCCGTGATCGCGGTGGAGAAGGCCCTGGAGCAGTACGGGGCGCCGATCTACGTGCGCCACGAGATCGTCCACAACAAGTACGTGGTCCAGACGCTGGAGCGGAAGGGCGCGATCTTCGTCGACCAGGCGACCGAGGTGCCGCCGGGCAACATCGTGATGTTCTCCGCGCACGGCGTCGCCCCGACCGTCCACGAGGAGGCCCGCCAGGGCCGGCTCGCGACGATCGACGCGACCTGCCCGCTGGTCACCAAGGTCCACAAGGAAGCCGTCCGCTTCGCCAACGAGGACTTCGACATCCTCCTCATCGGCCACGAGGGCCACGAGGAGGTCGTCGGCACCTCCGGCGAGGCGCCCGACCACATCCAGCTGGTCGACGGCCCCGGGGACGTCGCCAAGATCGAGGTCCGCGACCCGTCCCGGGTCGTGTGGCTCTCCCAGACCACGCTCTCGGTCGACGAGACGATGGAGACGGTCGACGCGCTGAAGGAGAAGTTCCCGCAGCTGATCTCCCCGCCGTCCGACGACATCTGCTACGCCACGCAGAACCGCCAGATCGCCATCAAGGAGCTCGCCGGCGAGGCCGAGCTCGTGATCGTCGTCGGCTCGAAGAACTCCTCGAACTCGATCCGCATGGTCGAGGTCGCCAAGCAGGCCGGCGTCCCCGCCGCCTACCTGGTCGACTTCGCGAGCGAGATCGACGAGGCCTGGCTGGAGGGCGTGACCAGCGTCGGCCTCTCCTCCGGCGCCTCCGTCCCGGACATCCTGGTCCAGGAGGTCCTGGAGTGGCTCGCCGAGCGCGGCTACGCGGACGTCGAGATCGTCAAGACGGCGGACGAGTCCCTGACCTTCTCGCTCCCCAAGGAGCTCCGCAACAAGGACCTGCGGGCGGTGGCGGAGCAGCTCGGCAAGGGCGATCCGGTCGCGGCCGCGGCGGAGTGACTCCACGCGCCGGGGAGTCACTCCACAAGGAGTAACTCCGCCCCACAGCCCTTACGGTGGGTCCATGAACGTCTTCGGAGTGGACATCGGCGGCTCGGGCATCAAGGGCGCCCCCGTGGACCTGGAGCGCGGAGCGCTCACCGAGGAGCGCCACAAGGTACTGACCCCGCAGCCCGCCACACCCGACGGTGTGGCGGGCTGTGTCGTGGAGGTCGTGGAGCACTTCGGCTGGACCGGACCGGTGGGCGTGACCTTCCCCGGTGTGGTGACGGGTTCGACGATCCGTACCGCGGCCAACGTCGACAAGGCCTGGATCGGCGTCGACGCCGGCACCCTCCTGAGCGAGCGGCTCGGCGGCCTCCCGGTGACCGTCCTGAACGACGCGGACGCGGCCGGCGTCGCGGAGATGACCTTCGGCGCGGGCCGGGGCCGCAAGGGCACGGTGATCCTGCTGACGCTCGGCACGGGCATCGGCTCGGCCCTCTTCGTCGACGGCCGCCTCGTGCCCAACACGGAGCTGGGCCACCTGGAGCTGAAGGGCCACGACGCGGAGACACGGGCCTCGACGAAGGCCAAGGAGGACGAGGACCTCACCTGGGAGCACTGGGCGAAGCGCCGGCTGACGAAGTACCTCGCGCACGTGGAGATGCTGTTCTCGCCGGACCTGTTCATCATCGGCGGCGGCGTCAGCCGCAAGGCCGACAAGTTCCTCCCGCTCATCGAGGGCATCCGCGCGGAGATCGTCCCGGCGGAGCTCCAGAACAACGCGGGCATCGTGGGAGCGGCGATGGCGGCGGGCGAGGCCTGAGGCCGCCGCCAGGTCCGATAAGCGGACGGGCGGACGGACGCTGGGCGACGGGGCGGGCAGGCGCTGGGCGACGGACGCTACACGGCGGGCGCTGGCGCCGGGCCGACGGACGCTACGCGCCGGGCCGACGGACGCTACGCGCCGGGCCGACGGGCGCTACGCGACGGGGCGGCGGGCGCTACGCGACGGGGCGGCGGCCCGGCGCGGAGGGACGCCCGCTCGGCTTCTCACCCGCACCGGAAGCCACCCGGCCGCCACCGACACCACTACCACCACCGGCGGCCGCGGCTGCGGCGGCTCGGTGCTGCCGCCTCCCCATGTCCCGTACCTTCCGCACGCTCGTGATGAGCCCGGCGACGAGGGTGCCGCCGTAGAGCCACCCGGCGTGCACGGCGAGCGCGGTCACGACGGCCATGGCCTGGCCGCCGAGTCCACCCGTACCGCCCGCGATGGGGACGACCCCGACGGCGAAGGCGATGGGCACGCCGATCGGGGCGGTGACGAGGTCGGCGGTACGGACCCACAGCGCGGTCAGGGCGCTGACCGGCAGGAACAGCAGCCCGAAGACGACCGGGGAGCCGTCGAGGATCAGCCGGTCGAGGAAACCGATCACCAGCATGGCGGCGGCGGCGAACAGACCGGCGCCGAGGCCGGTGAGCCGGGGCGAGGGGAGCCGTCGCAGGGCGAGGACGACGGGCGGCACCGGCCGTGCGCCCGGCGGCCGCCTCGTACCGCGCCCGGGAACGGCGGCCCCCGCGGCCCCGGCCCGCTCCATACGGGCGCCGCCGGCGCCCCGACCGGCCCTGCCGGTCACGCGGTACACGGCCGCGCCCTCGACGAGCGCGGCCGGTGCGGCGGGCGCGATGGGTGCGACGGGCGGTGTCACGGGCGTCACGGGCGGCGTGACGGGGTTTTGCGGCCGTCGGCGGCCTCGCGGCTGACTTGTCCTGTGCTGCTCCACCCCACCAACGTAGGTCGGGAATGGGCGGGAAGCGGGTCCGGGACACGCCCTTTGGGTGACCTTGCCCCCGAGATCGACCGAAGGTCGGCGTCACTGGCCGGTTCGCCCCGCCCGTAAACTGGGGGATCGGCCCACCATCCACACTTCAGGAAGTCGCCACCGTGTCGCTCACGATCGGAATCGTCGGTCTGCCGAATGTCGGCAAGTCGACCCTGTTCAACGCCCTGACCAAGAACGACGTGCTGGCGGCCAACTACCCGTTCGCCACGATCGAGCCCAACGTCGGAGTCGTCGGCGTCCCCGACGCCCGCCTGGCGGTCCTCGCGGGCATCTTCGGCTCGCAGAAGATCCTCCCCGCGACGGTGGACTTCGTCGACATCGCCGGCATCGTGCGCGGCGCCTCGGAGGGCGAGGGCCTCGGCAACAAGTTCCTCGCGAACATCCGCGAGTCGGACGCGATCTGCCAGGTCATCCGCGCCTTCAAGGACGAGAACGTCGTCCACGTCGACGGCAAGGTCTCGCCGAAGGACGACATCGAGACGATCAACACCGAGCTGATCCTCGCCGACCTCCAGTCGATCGAGAAGGCGGAGCCGCGCCTGACGAAGGAGTCCCGCCTCCAGAAGGAGAAGGTCGCGGTCCTCGCGGCCGTCCTCGAGGCGAAGAAGATCCTCGAGGCGGGCGACACGCTCTTCTCGAAGGGCATCGCCAAGGGCACGGAGCAGGGCGACCTCCTCCACGAGCTGCACCTCCTCACCACGAAGCCCTTCCTCTACGTCTTCAACGTCGACGAGGACGAGCTGACGGACGAGGCCTTCAAGGACGAGCAGCGCACGCTGGTCGCCCCCGCCGAGGCCATCTTCCTGAACGCGAAGCTGGAGCAGGAGCTCATCGAGCTGGAGGACGACGAGGCCCTCGAACTGCTCCAGTCGGTCGGCCAGGACGAGCCCGGCATGGCGACCCTGGGCCGCGTCGGCTTCGCCACCCTGGGCCTCCAGACCTACCTGACGGCAGGCCCGAAGGAAACCCGCGCCTGGACGATCAAGAAGGGCGCCACCGCCCCCGAGGCGGCCGGCGTCATCCACACCGACTTCCAGCGCGGCTTCATCAAGGCGGAGATCATCTCCTTCGCCGACCTGGTCGAGTGCGGCTCGGTGGCAGAGGCCCGCGCGAAGGGCAAGGCCCGCATGGAGGGCAAGGAGTACGTGATGCAGGACGGCGACGTGGTGGAGTTCCGCTTCAACGTCTGATCCGTGTCCGATCGACGACGGAAGGGCCGGGCTCGGGTGAGTCCGGCCCTTTCGGCGTGCTCGGGGCGGCCCGGGTGGGTGGATTCGGACGGTGGGGGTGGGGGCGGGGAACTTCGCGTCGTCGGTGACCCTCTTACCCCACGTATCCTCGACTGCCGGGGAAACGGGGGCCGGGGACAAGGGATCGCGGAGGTATCAGGTGGAGTTCCGGCTGCTCGGCTCCGTTGCGCTGGTGACGGAGGACGGCGACGTAGCCCTGGGGCCCGCCAAGCGGTCCAGTCTGCTCGCCATGCTTCTGCTGCGGCCCAACGGTGCCGTGAACGTGGGGCAGTTGATCGACGCCCTCTGGGAGGACGAGCCGCCCACGCATGCCAAGACCGTGCTCCAGGGGCACGTCTCGCGGCTGCGGGCGCTGCTCGCCGAGCACGGGGCGGAGGCGTACGGGGTCGAGCTCGCCACCCAGGGGTCGGCGTACGTGCTGCGCATGCCGGAGTCGCTCGTCGACGCCCACCGTTTCGAGGAGCTCGTCGGGCTCGCCGGGGTGCAGCGGCATCCCGGTGACGCCGTGCGGATGCTGCGCGAGGCCCTCTCGTACTGGCAGGGGCCCGCGCTCACCGGGACCGTCCACAGCCGGCCGCTGGAGGCCGCCGCCGGGGGGCTTGAGGAGTTGCGGCTGGCCTCCGTGGAGGCGCTGGCCGAGGCGTACGGGGCGCTCGGCGAGCACGGCCGGGCCGCCGCCGTGCTCCGTACCGAGGCCGTCGCCCATCCCCTGCGCGAGTCCCTGGCCGCCGCGCTGATGCTGGCGCTCGGCCGCGCGGGGCGCCAGTCGGACGCCATCGACTGGTACCACCGCACCCGGCGGCTGCTCGCGGAGGAGCTCGGGGTGGACCCCGGCGAGGCGCTCAGCGAGGCGTACGCGACGCTCCTGCGCTCCGCCGAGCCCGCCGCCCGCGTCCCCCGCCCGGCCCTCCCGGTCGAGGCGGCCGTCGCGTTCGCCGCGCCGGAGCAGCTGCCGCGCGCGCCGCGCGGCTTCACCGGCCGGGGCGCCGAGCTGGCCGGCCTCGACCGTGCCGTCGGCGGTGTGGTCGCGCCGCTGTGTCTTGTCACCGGGCCCGCCGGCGTCGGCAAGTCCGCGTTCGCCGTCCACTGGGCGTACGAGCGGCGCTCCGGCTTCCCCGACGGGCGACTTTTCGCCGATCTGCGCGGCTTCAGCGACACCCCGGCGCCCGAGACGGCCGCCGTCCTCCGCGAGTTCCTGCTCGCCCTCGGCGTCCCGGCGCTGCGGATCCCGGAGGCCGCCGACGCGCGCGGCGCGCTCTTCCGCTCCCTCACGGCGGGCCGCCGGCTGCTCGTCGTCCTCGACAACGCCCGCTCCTCCGAGCAGGTCAGGCCGCTGCTGCCCGGCGGCGACCTCTGCGCGACGGTCGTCACCAGCCGCGACCGGCTCAGCGGCCTCATCGCCTCGGACGCCGCCCGGCCGGTGCCGCTCGGGCAGCTGCCGCCCGCCGACTCGGCCGCGCTGCTCGCCACCGTGCTCGGCGAGGCGCGGGTCGCCGCCGAGCCCGCCGCCGCCGAGCGGCTCGCCGGGCTCTGCGACGGACTGCCGCTCGCGCTGCGCGTCACGGCGGCCCGCCTCGCCGAGCGGCCGCAGTGGACCCTCGGTGCGATGGTTGGCGAGCTCGCCGACGAGCAGGTTCGGTTGACACTGCTGGATGTGGAGGACGTCGGTGTCTCGGCGGCGCTGCGTCTCACCGTGCAGCAGCTGCCCGATTCCGCCGCCCGGATGTTCCGCGCGCTCGGCCTGCACACCGGATCCGACCTGGACCGTTTCGCGGCGGGCGCGCTCGCCGGCACGTCCCCCGCGCACGCCTCCGCCGACCTGGACCGGCTCGCCGCCGCCCACCTCCTCGCCGAGGCCGTCCCGGGCCGCTGGAGCCCGCACGACCTGGTGCGCCTCTACGCCCGCCACCTCGCCCCGGAGGCCGACCCCGAGGGCCTGCCCCGCCTCCTGGACCACTACCTCTATACGGGGCTCGCCGCCGACGCCGCCGCGGAACCGGGCTCCCAGCCCTGCTACTCCCTGCCCGCCGATGCCCGACGGCCCGCCGCGACGCGGGAGTTCGAGGACCGTACGGCGGCGCTCGACTGGTACGTGGCCGAACGTGCCGCCCTGGAGGGCGCGGTGGCCGCCGCCGCGGCGCTCGGCCTCCACGACCGGGCCTGGCGGCTCGCCCTCGTGCTGTGGCCGCTGATGCTCATGCGGATCGGGGACGGCTGGACGCCGCTCCTGGAGGCCGGGCTCGCCTCCGCCGAGCAGGTGGGCGACTTCGACGCGCAGTCGCGCACGCGGGCGCTCCTCGGCTGGGTGCTGCACGAGGAGGGCCGGGACGCCGAGGCGCTCGTCCACCTGGAGAAGGCGCCGATCCTCGCCGCCCGGGCCGGGGACGCGGTCAGCGAGGCGATCGCGTACGTCAACTACGCCGCCGTCCTCGACGCGGCAGGGGAGCACGAGCGGGCCGGACTGCTCATGGTCCACGCGGTGTCGCTCGCCGACCGCACCGGCCATCCGTCCACCCAGGTGCTGACCCTCCAGCACCTGGCGACGCACTGCCTGAAGGCGGAGCACTACGACGAGGCGCTCGCGCACACCGTTCGCGCGGGGGAACTGGTCGCACCCGACGCGGTGGTCGTCCGGGCCCAGCTGCAGATCGTCCGGGGTGAGGCCCTGGCCGGCATAGGCCGTCTTGAAGAGGCTGCTGACCAGCTGAAACGGGCGATCGCGGCGGCCGACGCGGCCGGTTTCACCGAGGGTTCGGCGCGGGCGGCGGAGCGGCTTTCGCGGTTGTCAGCGGATCGTTAGCGGTACGCAAGCGGGACGGCAGCGCGGGGCCGGAAGCTGGATACAGCACGCAGTACGGATGTACGTACCGCGTCGACCTAGAGCTTCACGGGGGAGAACCATCATGCGTACTCAGTACAAGACCACCGTCCTGGCCGCCGCCGCCCTCACCGCCCTCTCGCTGGGCCTGACCGCCTGCGGCGGCGACACCGACACCGGCGCCAAGGACGCGGGGAACGCGAGCAGCTCGCAGCAGGCCGCGGGCAAGGCGGACACCGGCAAGACGGACACCGGAACGGCGGACACCGGTACGGGCACGACCGGGGGCCAGGCCGGGGGCCAGACCGGCGCGGGCGACGACGCCGCCGGTTCGGCGAATCAGGCCTCGGTGAAGGGCGCCACCGCGGGCGGGTCCGCGTCCGGCGGCACGAGCAAGGCCACCAGCGGTTCCACCGGCTCCACCGGCGGCAAGACCGACGCCAAGGCCCCGGCCTGCGCTCACGGCGACGTCAAGATCACCGCGGCGAAGGCCGACGAGGTCCCCACCGAGCACATCGTCCTCACCGCCACCAACGTCTCCGGCCGCTCCTGCACCCTCCTCCAGTACCCGCTGATCGCCTTCGGCGACATCCAGACGGCCAAGGACGTCCCGGCCGTCGCGAAGAGCAAGCCGGCCGCCCCGGTCGTCCTGGGGCCCGGCGCCCCGGCGTACGCCAACGTGCGCGTCGCGCTCGGCGGTGTCGACGAGGAAAACAAGGTCGTGAAGAGCTTCAACGTGAACCTCTTCGCCGCCGACGGCCCGGCCGAGGGCAGCGTCGTCGTCAACGCCCCCGCCGGTGGCCTCGCGGTCGACGAGGCCGCCGCCAAGACGGGCTACTGGACGGCCGAGCTGCGCAACGGCGCCGACGAGTTCTGATCGGTACGAGGCCCTCGACTCGGTACGAGGCCCTCGACGCCCCCCAGGGCCTGTCCGGCCATGATCCGCCGGACAGGTCCTAGCGCGCCAGGCCCGTCTTCGCGCCCGCCCCGCACAGCGGGACCACGGTGAGGCCGGGGCGCGGCGCGGCGGCGCCGATGGCCGCCCAGCAGGCCACGCCCGTCGCCTCGACGAAGAGGCCGCGGGCCGCCAGGTCCCGCTGGGCGGTACGGATCTGGTCCTCCGTCACCGTCAGGAACGTGCCGCCCGTCTCGCGTACCGCCCGCAAGATCTGGCGGGCGCGGGGCGGTGCCGGGATCGCGATGCCCTCGGCGAGGGTGGGGCGCGAAGGGGCCGGGCCCGCGATGTCGTCCGCGCCCGCGTGGAAGGCGGTTGCCAGCGGGGAGACGGCCTCGGCCTGCACGGCGACCAGGGCCGGCCGGGTGTCCGTGAGGCCCTGGCGGTGGAGTTCGTCGAGGGCGAGGGCGGCGCCGAGGAGCAGCGTCCCGTTGCCGACGGGGACGACGATCGTGTCGGGGAGCCGGCCGCCGAGCTCCTCCCAGAGCTCGTACACATAGGTCTTGGTGCCGTGCAGGAAGTACGGGTTGTAGACGTGCGAGGCGTAGAATGTGCCGGATGCGTCGGCGGCCTCCCGGGCCGCCCGGGCGGTGGCCTCGCGGTCGCCGGGCACCTCGACGACGCGGGCTCCGTGCGCCCGGATCTGCTCCAGCTTCTTCGGGGACGTGCCCTCGGGTACGTACACGAGGCTGTCGAGCCCGGCCCGGGCTCCGTACGCGGCGATCGCCGTGCCCGCGTTGCCGCTGCTGTCGGCCACGACCCGGTCGAGGACCCCGGCGCGCGCCAGACGCAGGGCGTGCGCGGCGAGCATCACCGCGCCCCGGTCCTTGAAGGAGAGCGTCGGCATGAGGAAGTCGAGCTTGGCCGAGACCGTGTCGGTGAGGGGGACGAGGGGCGTGCGGCCCTCCCCGAGGGTCACTTCGGGCCCGTACGGCATCGGCGGCAGCGCCTCCTCGTACCGCCACAAGGAATTCACACGTGACGCGAGGGACGTGAGTGACGGGAGGGAGGAGGGCTCCGGTGTGAACTCCAGGTCCCAGGGGCCACGGCACTTCGGACAACACCAGGTGAGCGCGTCCGTGGAGGAGTGAACCTGGCAACGGGGGCACACGTAGGCGGTCATGGGGCCAGCATGTCAGCCGTGTGACACGGCTGTGTCGGCTCCGGCGTGACCCTTGTGTGATTCCTATGGATCCGCCAATCTTTCGCTCGGCAGCCGGGCATGGGAAGCGGCGTGGACACCTCGCGCCGTCTTGTCATGCTCATGCCTTCCCCCACAGCAACGCACCACCAATGAGGAGGACCCCTCACATGTCAGTGATGCGTGATTCACGTCGCCGAACAGCCACGGCCGCGGCCATCGCCGTCGCAGCCCTCGCCCTCGGCTCCGCCTCCACCCTCCCGGCCGTCGCCTCACCGGCCGCCGCGGAGGGCGTCATCGAGAACGCCGGAGCCGAAGGCACCATCGCGGGCAGCTACATCGTCACCCTCGACGAGTCCGCGCAGGCGGAGACCGCCAAGGGCCGGGCGGTCGCCGCCAAGTTCGGCGCGAAGATCAAGCGGACGTACACCTCGGCGATCAACGGCTACTCGGTCGAGCTCTCCGAGGCGCAGGCGAAGAAGCTCGCGGCCGACCCCGCCGTGAAGTCCGTCGCGCAGAACCGCGTCTTCACGATCGACGGTACGCAGCCCTCCCCGCCGTCCTGGGGCCTCGACCGGATCGACCAGAAGGCCCTCCCGCTGAACCAGAGCTACAGCTACCCGGACACCGCGGGCCAGGGCGTCACCGCGTACATCATCGACACCGGTGTCCGCATCAGCCACAGCGACTTCGGCGGCCGCGCCTTCAACGGCTACGACGCCATCGACAACGACAACACCGCCCAGGACGGCCACGGCCACGGCACCCACGTCGCCGGTACGGTCGCGGGCACGTCGTACGGCGTCGCCAAGAAGGCCAAGATCGTCGGCGTCCGCGTCCTCGACAACTCCGGCTCCGGCACGACCGAGCAGGTCGTCGCGGGCATCGACTGGGTGACGCAGAACGCCGTCAAGCCGGCCGTCGCGAACATGAGCCTCGGCGGAGGCGTCGACACCGTCCTCGACGCCGCCGTCCGCAACTCGATCGCCTCCGGCGTCACGTACGCGGTCGCCGCGGGCAACGACAGCGCCAACGCCTCCAACTACTCGCCGGCGCGCGTCTCCGAGGCCATCACGGTCGGCTCCACGACCAACACCGACGCCCGGTCCAGCTTCTCCAACTACGGCACGGTCCTGGACATCTTCGCGCCGGGCTCCTCCATCACCTCGTCCTGGAACACCGGCGACACCGCCACCAACACCATCTCCGGTACGTCGATGGCGTCCCCGCACGTCGCGGGCGCCGCGGCCGTCTACCTCGCGGGCAACCCGACGGCGACCCCGGCCCAGGTCTCCACGGCCCTGACGACCGCCGCCACCCCGAACGTCGTCACCAACCCGGGCACCGGCTCCCCGAACCGGCTGCTCTTCGTCGGCGGCGGCACCACCACCCCGCCCACCGGCCCGAAGTTCGAGAACACCGCGGACTTCGCCATCGCCGACAACGCGACCGTCGAGTCCCCGGTCACCGTCAGCGGCGTCACGGGCAACGCCCCCTCCGCCCTCCAGGTGCCGGTGAACATCGTCCACACCTACATCGGTGACCTCCAGGTCCAGCTGATCGCCCCCGACGGCTCGGCGTACACGCTGAAGGCCTTCGGTACGGGTGGCAGCGCGGACAACATCAACACCACGTACACCGTGAACGCCTCCTCGGAGGTCGCCAACGGCACGTGGAAGCTGCGCGTCACGGACAACGCGAACGCCGACACCGGCAAGATCGACTCCTGGGGCCTGCAGTTCTGAGCCCGTCCCGGTACCCGTAGGAGCTGAAGGGTGAGGGGTGGTCGCCCGCGGGCGGCCGCCCCTTCGGCGTACCCCGGGTCGGTTGGTGCGGGGGCCCACCGCGTACGATGCGCGCTCGTTCGCCTGTTCGCATCAGCCGCCCCGAGGCGCCCCGAGCAGCCCCAACCCGCCCCAACAGGAGCACGTCAGCCGTGGAGCCGACCCAGCCGCCCCAGCAGCCCTCGTCGCCCCAAGGAGCCCCGCAGCAGCAGGGCTGGCCCGCCCCCGGCCCGTACACCTCGCCAGGAGGGCCGTACGCGGCCGGTCCCTACGGCGTCCCGCCCGGCATGCCCGCCCCCTACGGGCAGCCCAGGCGGACCACCAACGGGCTCGCCATCGGCTCCCTCGTCTCCGGCATCGTCTGCTGCCTCCCGCCCCTCGGTCTGATCCTCGGCCTGATCGCCCTTCCGCAGATCAGGAAGAGGGACCAGGCGGGCAAGGGGCTCGCGATCGCGGGCATCGTCCTCTCCGTCGTGAGCTGCCTGCTGCTCGTCCTCGGCCTCGTGACCGGCGGCATCGGCGCGGCCGTCCACGGCTTCAAGGAGGGCGTGGACGAGGCGTCGCGCACCAAGTCGCCGTTCGAGCTGCGCACCGGCCAGTGCTTCGGCGACGACGGCAAGCTGAAGGACGAGTACGCGACGGACGTCGAGATCGTCGACTGCGCGAAGCCGCACGACGGCGAGGTCACCGGCACCTTCAAGCTCACCGGCTACGACAAGTGGCCCGGCGAGTCGGAGCTCGACGGGGTGGCGGAGAAGCGCTGCGACACGATCAACTCCGCCTACGCGCTGGACACCTGGGGCGTCCCCGTGGACGTTTCGGTGTACTACTACATGCCGAGCAGCCAGAGCTGGCGCCTCGGCGACCGGACCGTGATCTGCGCGTTCGCGAGTGGCGAGGGGTCGTTCTCCGGTTCGGTGCGGTCCGACGCGAGCACCCTGACCGCCGACCAGGAGCACTTCCTGAAGACCGTCAACCCGATCGAGACGGTCGGCTTCCGGGAGCCGGAGGACGACCCGGACGAGGACTTCGCGGCCAACAAGGCATGGGCCGGGGAGATGCTGGCGGCGATCGGATCGGCGCGCGCCGGTCTGGGCGAGCACTACTGGCCCGGCGCCTCCACGGCCCCGGTCGCGGCGCTCGGCAAGCAGCTCGACGCGGCCGCGAAGCAGTGGCGGAGGCTGGCGGGGGCGGCCGACGCGGACGCCTACTGGGAGGCGTACGACACGGCCTGGGACACCCTGCCCGAGGACCTGGGCGCGAAGGCACGGACCGGGCTCGGCCTGACGGACACGCCGCCGGTGCACGACGGGGCGAGCAGCTCGGCCTGACGGGCGGCGGAGGGCGAACGGGTACGGGTACGGGGCCGGGTACGGCCTACGGACTGCGGGGCCGGGTACGGACTGCGGGGCCGGGTCTCCTTAGGGAGGCCCGGCCCCGTCGTGCGTGTTCCGGAGAGGTCTAGCGTCGGGTCAGGCCACGGTCGATCGCGGTGATCAGCTCACCGTCGGGGGTGTCGCCGTCGAGGGACCAGATCATGGCGCCGCCGAGGCCCCGCTGGCGGACGTAGGTCGCCTTGGTGCGCAGCACGGTGGGGTCGTCGTAGGTCCAGAGGGTGGTGCCGTCGAAGAGCCAGGCGTGGCCGTTCCGGTAGCCGCGGTGCAGCGTGTACGTACCGGAGTCGGCGAGCGTCTTGAGGTGCTTGTAGTCCTCGGATCCGGCGGCCCAGGTGGCCGGGGCGGGTCCGGTCGCGGGCTGTCCGAGGCCGTCGCCGCCGCCGGTGACGCCGGTCCAGCCCTGGCCGTAGAAGGGCATGCCGACGACGAGCTTGTGGGCGGGGGCGCCGCGCCGCAGCCAGGACTTCACGGTCCCGTCGACGCTCCAGTCGTTCTTGGCGAAGAGCGCGGACTGCTGGGCCGTCGTGGTCTCGCCGGAGACGTGGAAGTCATAGCCCTGGAGGTTCACGAAGTCGAAGTCCCGCATGATCTTGGCGACTTCGAAGCCCGCGTCGATCTTGGCGGGGGCGGTGGGCACGTACGCGCTGAGGTCGTAGCGCTTGCGCTGGGGCAGCGAGCGCCCGTAGGAGTCGAGCTGGGTGCGGAACTCCCGTACGAGCTTGGTGAAGTTGGGCTTGTCCTCGGGGCGGATCACGTTCCCGGGGGCGCCGTCCGAGCCGGGCCACTCCCAGTCGAGGTCGATGCCGTCGAAGAGGCCGGCGGCGGCTCCGGCGCCGCCGCGGGCGCCGTCGACGGGCAGGTTGCCCTTGATGTACGTGTCGATGCAGGAGGCGACCAGCGTCTTGCGGCCGGCGTCGGTGCGCACGGCGTCGGAGAAGTACGCCGATCCGCTCCAACCGCCCAGCGAGATCATGACCTTGAGGCCCGGGTTCTTCGCCTTCAGCTCGCGCAGCTGGTTGAAGTTGCCGGCGAGGGGCTGCTCGGCGGTGTCGGCGACGCCGTCCACCGAATCGGCCGTGTCGACGGGGCGCACGTAGTCGGCCCACGGGTCGGAGCCGGGCACGTTGCCCATGAGGCACTTCCCGTTCGAACCGACGCTGCCGAAGGCGTAGTTGATGTGGCTGAGCTTCGCGGCCGTGCCGCTGGTCTCCAGGTCCTTGACCTGGAAGTCCCGCCCGTAGATGCCCCATTGGGTGAAGTACCCGATGCGCTTCAGCGAGTGGGTGGGGGAGGAGGGCTGGTGCGAGGGCTGGTGCGCTTCGGCCGTGGGGGCCAGGGTGGCGAGGAGGCCGAGGGTGGCCGCTGCGGCGGCGCCGAAGGTCAGCTTGGTCAGGGCTCTGGGGCGCATGGGCTCGTTCCTGTGCGAGGCGGGATGGCGCGTGCGAGGTGGAGCGTGCGAGGTGGAGCGTGCAGGCAGGAACGTATTGGTCTGTACCAATAAAGGTCAAGAGGTGCGGTGGGGGCGGGATGGGGGCGAGGCGGGGGCGCGACGGGGGTCCGGCGGCGCCTACTCGCGGTGACCGTGGGTAGCAAGGCCTGCGACCGGCGCGTCATCACTTCGAGTGAAACTTTGGCCCATGCTTGCGGATTGCGACCGTCGGTTGTCAGTCTGTAGCTGACAGTCAACCTGAGGGGAGTGTCCAGTGACATTCGGTGAGCAGCCCGCCTACTTGCGCGTGGCGAGCGATCTGCGGGAGAAGATCGCCAACGGCTCGCTTCCGCCGCACACCCGTCTCCCGTCGCAGGCGCGCATCCGCGAGGAGTACGGGGTGTCGGACACCGTCGCGCTGGAGGCCCGCAAGGTGCTCATGGCCGAGGGGCTCGTGGAGGGCCGCTCCGGCTCGGGGACGTACGTGCGGGAGCGCCCGGTGCCGCGCAGGATCGCCCGCTCGGGCTACCGTCCGGCGTCCGGAGCCACCCCGTTCCGGCAGGAGCAGGCGGCCGAGGGGGCCCGGGGGACCTGGGAGTCGCGCAGCGAGCAGGAGCCGGCGAGCGCCGAGGTGGCCGCCCGGCTCGACATCGAGCCGGGGGAGCGCGTGATGCGCACGCGGTACGTCTACCGGGACGGGGGCGAGCCCATGATGGTCTCCACCTCCTGGGAGCCGCTCGCGGTCACCGGCCGGACACCGGTGATGCTGCCCGAGGAGGGCCCGCTGGGAGGCTGCGGCGTCGTCGAGCGGATGGCCGCCATCGACGTGGTCGTGGACAACGTGGTGGAGGAGGTCGGCGCCCGCCCCGGCCTCGCCGAGGAGCTCCTCGCGCTCGGCGGGGTGCCGGGCCATGTGGTCATGGTCGTCGAGCGGACGTACTACGCGTCGGGACGGGCCGTCGAGACGGCGGACGTCGTGGTCCCGGCCGACCGCTACCGCATCTCCTACCACCTGCCGGTTCGCTGAGGGGTGTCCTGCCCGGGGGTCCTGCCCAGGGTGTCCTGCCCGGGGGTCCTGCCCGGGGTGTCCTGCCTGTCGGGGTCGGTCGGGCCCTGCCCCGGCGTGCCGGGTCCGCGGATGTCCTGCCGACCGGTGAGCGGACCCGGCTGTCCGGGCCGCTTGACCGGGAGTTAACGGGGCGTCAGTCCGCGTAACCGCCCGGCAATCGCGGACCGCGACAAGTCGTCATGCCCGGCTCCTACCTTCCTGCTCCGTACCCGCGATCCGGTCGGACGACAGGAGCCCTCATGACGGACACGGTCACCACACCCACCCCGGAGCCGGGTGGGGGCACCTCCCAGACCCTCCAGGTGCCGGACGAGGTCACGCCGCCGCCCGGGCCCCGCCGCAGCTACGCGAAGCTGGCCGCGGACGAGAGCCGCGAGGACTACTCGCTGCGCTACGCACCGCACTCCTTCCGGCGCTGGTCGCCCGCCACCGTGGCCGGCACGGCCCTCGGCGGCATCGCCTACCTCGCCGACTTCGCGATCGGCGCCTCGATCGTCTTCACCTACGGCTTCGGCAGCGGCCTCGCCTCGATCCTCACCGCCGCCGCGATCATCTTCCTCACCGGCATCCCCATCGCCCGGGCCTGCGCGAAGTACGGCCTGGACATGGACCTGATCACCCGGGGCGCCGGCTTCGGCTACTTCGGCTCCACGCTGACCTCCCTGATCTACGCCTCCTTCACCTTCATCTTCTTCGCGCTCGAAGGCTCGATCATGGCCCAGGCCATGCACCAGGCCGTCGGTCTCCCCGTCGAGATCGGCTACCTGGTCACGACGCTGATCGTCATCCCGATCGTCTTCCGCGGGATGGGCGCGCTGGCCAAGGTGCAGGCCTGGACCCAGCCGATCTGGCTCATCGGCCTGGTGCTGCCCTTCGCCGTCCTGGCCTTCGAGGCCCCCGACGCCTGGGGCGCCTTCGGCTCCTTCGGCGGTACGGAGGGGGCCGGCGCGGGCTTCTCGTGGATCGGCTTCGGCCTCGGCACGGGCGTCGCGCTCTCCCTGATCGCGCAGATCGGCGAGCAGGCCGACTATCTGCGCTTCATGCCCGCGAAGACGGAGGCCAACAAGCGCCGGTGGAACCTCGCCGTGCTCGCCGCCGGACCCGGCTGGGTCGTCATCGGCGCGGCCAAGCAGCTCGGCGGCGCCTTCCTCGCGTTCGTCGCCCTGGAGGCCGTCGGCAAGACCCACGCCCTGGAGCCGATCGCCCCGCAGATCGAAGCGCTCAAGCCCTGGCTGGGCTCCTTCGCCCTGCCCGCGGCCGCGGTCTTCGTGATCGTCTCCCAGATCAAGATCAACGTCACCAACGCCTACAGCGGATCGCTGTCCTGGTCGAACTTCTTCTCCCGCGTCACCCACCGCCACCCCGGCCGCGTCTGGTACATCTTCCTCAACCTCGCCATCGCGCTGACGCTGATGGAGATGAACATGTTCGCGGCCCTCAACAAGCTGCTCGGGTTCTACTCCAACGTCGGCATCGCCTGGATCGTCGCCGTCGCCGCCGACCTCGTCATCAACAAGAGGGCCGGCTGGAGTCCCCCGTACATCGAGTTCAAGCGCGCCTATCTGTACGCCGTGAACCCGGCCGGCTTCGGCGCCATGGTCATCGCCTCGGCCGTCTCGATCCTCGCCTTCTTCGGTCTCTTCGGTACGTACGCGGAGGCGTTCTCCACGTTCATCGCCGCCGCCCTCGCCCTCGTCCTCTGCCCGCTGATCGCCTGGGCGACCAAGGGCCGGTACTACCTGGCCCGCCCGAACCCGGTGAACGGACCGGACGCGGCGGTGGCCGACGAGCGGGCGACCCACACCTGCGCGGAGTGCGAGACGGCGTACGAGCTGCCCGACATCGCCGACTGCCCGGTGCGGTCCGGCCCCGTCTGCTCCCTCTGCTGCTCGCTCGACGCCGAGTGCGGCGACGTCTGCCGCAAGGAGCCCGAGGGCGCCGGCGCCCCCGTCCTGCTGCCACTGCCGACCGTTCCCCGGGCTGCCCCCGGCGCGTAGCTTCGGCCTCCCTCCGTCGGTTACCGGCCGATCCGTATCTCTTTGTGAAAACTCATATCCGCTGTGTGAAGGTCAGGCGTAAGCTCCGGCATATGCGGATTGCGGTTTCCTGGAGATCGTTGGAGATGCCCGGACCGGCGGAGGGAGAAGCCTGATGAGCGACAGCGGCGCCGATCTTCCCTGGCTTGTCATACGGCAGGACGACAACGGCAACCGCTACCGCGTAGGGCGGTATGCGACCAAGGACGAAGCCCAGAAGATCGCGGACAGCCTCGACGACCGCGGTCACCGGCAGCTCTACTGGGTCGAGCGCATCGGCACCCCGGCCCTCTGAGTCCGGCGGGCGCCGTCCGGCCCGGGCTACGCTCGCGCCCATGACGGAACGCACCACCGACCCCACCGGCCCCACCGCGCCCCATGGCACCGACCCCGGTGTCGTGGTCGTCGTCGCGGGGGCCGTGTACGACCGGGGGTGCCTGCTCGCCGCCCGCCGCAGCGCCCCCGCCGAGCTCGCCGGCCGCTGGGAACTCCCCGGCGGCAAGCTCGAACCGGGCGAGAGCCCCGAAGAGGCCCTGGTCAGAGAGTTGCGCGAGGAGCTCGGCGTCGAGACGGAGCCGGGCGAGCGCATCCCCGGCGAGTGGCCGCTGAAGCCCGGATACGTCCTGTGGGTGTGGACCGCCCGGCTGCTCTCCGGCGAACCGCGCCCGCTGGAGGACCACGACGAGCTGCGCTGGCTCTCCCGGCACGAGCTGGACTCGGTCGACTGGCTCGACCAGGACCGCCCGGCCGTCGCCGAGGCCGCTCTGAGGCTCCCGCCGGCTCCTGTCGACGGAGCGCGCGACTGAGTCTCTACGCCGTTCGTGCCACCGTGCGCCCACGGCTGCGCCCGACACGATATCCCGCACCAAATATCGGGTATGTCCTGATTGATCCCCTGGAAGGGGACGCGGGCCTTCCTGCTGACACACGGCTGGGGAAGTGATCGGGTGTGATCGACACCGACGGCGACTGTGCCGAGTGGCACTTCCCGGCAGAGGCCAATGCCGTGCGCACCGCCCGTCACGCGGTGCGCGAGACCCTGAGGGCCTGGGAGCTCGACGCGGCCCTCGGTGATGTGACCGTCCTGCTGGTCAGCGAGCTGGTGACCAACTCCCTGCGATACGCCTCCGGGCCGATCGGCGTCCGCCTGGTCCGCCCCCGCTCCGACGGCGCCGGACCCGCCCCGCACTCCGCGCTGCTCGTGGAGGTTTCGGATCCACTTCCGGATCCCCCGACGGAGAGACCCGCGGGACCGGAGGACGAAGGGGGCCGCGGACTCGGACTCGTGGCCTGTTCCGCACGGCGCTGGGGGACCCGTAAAGGAAGTACGGGCAAAACCGTATGGTTCGAGCTGGCTCTCCCTGGTGAGTAAACAGGGTGGGACAACGATCACCGACACTCGGTCCGAAGCGAACGAGACCACCCTGTGATCGTGAACGTCGTGCCGTCGGGGCCTGCCGTATTGAATACTGCGGGCATGGCCGGTCCGGTGCGGTGAGCTGGAGGGGACGGTCGCGTGAGCGAGATATCCGAGACGGCGAGCGGCTTCGTGTGGCAGAGCAGCCCGCCCGGCTCCATCTATGACTACATCCGGGTCGCGTCCTTCTCGATCGGGCCCGACGGCCTCGTCGAGCAGTGGAGCAGGCGAGCCGTGGACCTCTTCGGCGTGACCGCCGAAGAGGCCAGGGGCAAGGACCCGGTCGAGGCCTTCATGCCCGCCGACCTGCGCGAGCGCGGTCACAGGCGGGTCAAGGAGATCCTCGACGGCAAGGAATGGACGGGCCTCGTCCCCTTCCGCATGCCGGGCGAGGAACATCCGCACGGCATCGCCGAGATGTACGTCATGCCGAGCGAGACCGAGACCGGCGAGCGGGCCGCGCTGTGCATCGTCGTCGATGTGCGCGCCCTGCGCCGCATCGAGACGGACCTCGCCGCCTCCCAGGCGATTTTCGGTCAATCTCCCTTCGGCTTCCTCCTCTTCGGCACCGACCTCACCGTGAAACGGGCCAACCAGCGCTTCGCCACCGTCTTCGGCGGCTCGGCCGACGACCACCGCGGCCGGACCGTCCACGACTACCTCGCCCGGTCCGAGGCCGACCGGATGACCGCCGCCCTCCGGCGGGTCCTGGAGACGGGCGAGTCCGTCACCGACTTCCAGATCATCGGCGCCGCCCCCGGCGCCCGGGACCGCCGCCACTGGTCCATCAACCTCTACCGCGTGCACAGCGGCTCCGGCCGGCCGGTCGGCGTCGCCGGCCTCGGCATCGACGTCACCCGCCGCCACAACGCCGCCCGCGAAGCCGCGAGCGCCCGCCGCAACCTCGCCCTCCTCAACGAGGCCGGCGCCCGCATCGGCAACTCCCTCGACCTGGAGGCCACCGCCCGCGAGCTCCTCGACGTCGCCGTCCCCGGCTTCTGCGACCTCGCCTCCGTCGACCTCTACCAAGGCCTGCTCACCGGGGACGAAGCACCGCCCGGCCGGTGGGGCAGCTCCCACGACGTCGGCTACGGGGCGGGCAGCGCCGAGCTCCGCAGGGTCGCCTTCGCCAGCGCCGTCGCCGACACGCCCCTCAGAACCGACGAGGGCCAGGGGGCGGGCAGCGGCTGTTGCGGACCCGTACCGATCGAGGTCGGGGCCGTCCACCGCTACCCGTTCAACTCGCCGTGCGCGGGAGCGCTGCGGACCGGTCGGATCCGGACGGTGCCGGGCGCCGACGGCGACCTCGTCCAGTCCACGCTGGTCGTCCCGATGGTCGCCCACGACACCGTCGTCGGCCTCGTCCAGTTCTCCCGGACCAAGGGCAGCGAACCCTTCGGGGAGCGCGACCGGGCCCTCGCCGTCGAACTCGCGGCCCGCGCCGCCGTCTGCATCGACAACGCCCGGCTCTACCGCCGCGAGCACGAGCGGGCCCTCATCCTCCAGCGCAGCCTCCTCCCGCCCGGCGACCCCGAGGCCGCGGGACTCGACATCGCCTGCCGCTACCTCCCCGGCACCACCGCCACCGAGGTCGGCGGCGACTGGTTCGACGTCATCGAACTGCCCGGCCACCGCACCGCCCTCGTCATCGGCGACGTCATGGGCCGCGGCCTGCGCGCCGCCGTCGCCATGGGCGAACTGCGCACCGCCGTCCGCACCCTCGCCCAGCTCGACCTGGAGCCCGCCGAGGTCCTCTCCCACCTCGACGAGATCGCCCGCGGTCTCGGCGCCCCCATCGGCACCCAGCAGTCCCGCACCCACAAGTCCCGCGGCCCCGAACTCTCCGAGGTCTACCTCGCCACCTGCGTCTACGCGGTGTACGACCCGGTCACCCGCCGCTGCACCTTCGCCAACGCCGGCCACCTCCCGCCCGTGCTCGTCGAACCCGGCGAGGAGGCCCTGCTGCTCGACGTACCCCCCGGGATGCCGCTCGGGGTCGGCGGCGAGCCCTTCGAGGAGGTCGAGGTCGAACTGCCCGAGGGCGCCCTCCTCGCCCTCTACACCGACGGGCTCGTCGAGTCCCGCGACCATCCCCTGGACGAGGGGCTCAGCGCCTTCCGGCGCGCCCTCACCGATCCGGCCCGCCCGCTCGAAGACGTCTGCGACCGGGTCCTGACCAGCCTGGACACCGGCCACGGCGAGGACGACATCGCCCTCCTGATGGCCAGGATCCAGGGCCTGCCCAGCGAGGCCGTGGGCGACTGGCGGCTGCCCAGGGAGCCCCGCTCGGTCGGCCGGGCCCGCGAACTGGCCCGCACCCAGCTGAAGGCCTGGGACCTCGAACCCCTCGTCGACACCGTCGAACTCCTCGTCAGCGAGCTCGTCACCAACGCGCTGCGCTACGGCGAGGGAGAGATCCGCCTGCGCCTGCTGCGCGACCGCACCCTCGTCTGCGAGGTCTGGGACGCGGGCCTGGTCCAGCCGCGCCGCCGACGGGCCCGGGACACCGACGAGGGCGGTCGCGGCCTCCAGCTGGTCGGGCTGCTCAGCTCCTCCTGGGGATCCCGGCGCACCCCGCGCGGCAAGACCGTCTGGTTCGAACTGGCCCTGCCGGACGGCGAGGGGACGGCCGAACCCACGGTGGAACAGCTCCTCAGCATGTTCTGACGGACGCCGTCCACGGCGGGCGGCGGCGCACCGCACCGCCCGCCCGCCCGAGCCAGGACCGGATCAGGCCTTGAGCGCGGCCAGCCGGGCCTCGATCTCCGCGCTGTCGCCGAGCGCGTCCAACTGCTCGAACTGGGCGTCCAGGGAGGAGGCGGCGAGCTCCTGCTTGCCCATCGCCTTCGCCTCCTCCCGGCGCACCTTGTCCTCGAAGCGGCTCAGCTCGCTCGTCGGGTCGAGGACGTCGATGCCCTTCACCGCGTCCATCATGCGGTTCTGCGCCTGCGCCGACTTGGCTCGCGCGACCAGCTCGTCGCGCTTCGCCCGGAGCTCGCCGAGCTTCGCCTTCATCTGGTCGAGGCCGGTCCGCAGCTTGTCCACCACCTCGGTCTGCGAGGCGATCGTCGGCTCCGCCGTCCGCGCCTCCTTCTCCGACTGGAGCTGGCGGCCCAGCGCCACCTTCGCCAGATTGTCGAACCGGTCCGCCTCCGCGGCCTGCCCGCCGGCCCGCAGCTCGTCCGCCTTCCGGCTGGCCGCCAGCGCCTTGCCGCCCCACTCCTTCGCGGCGTCCACGTCCTCCTGATGGTCCTGCTCCATCAGCCGGAGGTTGCCGATCGTCGCGGCCACCGCCTCCTCCGCCTCCGAGATGTTGCTCGAGTAGTCGCGGATCAGCTGGTCCAGCATCTTCTGCGGATCCTCCGCCTGGTCCAGCAGCGCGTTGATGTTGGCCTTCGCCAGCTGGGTGACCCGGCCGAGAACGGTCTGCTTGCTCATGGCTCTTCTCCTTGGAGAGGGACAGGAAAAAGGAAAAGGGGACGCGGAACGCGCGCTCCTCAGAACCGGCCGCCGCCGCCCCGCCGGCCGCGCGTGCCACTGCCGCCGAAACTGCCGGGCCCGCCGCCGAAACCTCCGCCCCCGAAGCCCCCACCCGAACCTCCACCGAACCCCCCGTGTCCGCCTCCCCTTCCCCCGCCGAACAGTCCGCCGAGGATGATGCCGCCGAGCACCGCACCGCCGAGCCCGCCGCCACCGCTTCCCCCCACCCCGGTCACACCGCCCAAGCCGTTCGGGTTCCCATACGTCCGGACGTCCTGCTCGGCGAGTTCCTGCGCACGCCGGGCCAGCGCGTCCGCCTGCTGAGCCTCCGCGAGCGCGGCCTGCGGGTCTTCGGCGTCGGCGAGCGCACGCGCCTTCTCCCAGCGGCGCTGGGCCTCGGCCAGGCGCGTACGGGCCTCGCTGCCCACGGCGCCCCGATGGGTGGTGAGGTAATCCGCGGCCGCGCCGATCGCCGAACGGGCCGTCAGCATCGCCTGATCGAGGAGCGCACGGGCGCGCCGCGTGCCCGACTCGCGCTCCCGCGCGCCCTCCAGCGCCTCGTCGAGCGCCGCGTCGGCCTCCTCGACCCGGCGCAGCGCGCCGATCGGGTCGTACCGCCCGGCCTCCACCCCGCGCCGCACCTCGGCGACCACCGACTCGGCCCGGGCGATCCGGCCCTGGAGATCGGCGGTGGAGACCCCTTCGGCCGTCCCCTTCAACAGGCCGCGGGCGTCCGCGAGGTCCGCGTCCGTCTCGGAGAGCGCGCCCGGCAGCTTGCCCACCGCCTCCGCCAGCTCCTGCGCCCGCCGGTCCACGGCCTCGACGAGCCGGGCCGCCTGGTCGACGGCGCCCTCGGCCGCCCGGATGTGCACGGCCGCCGCGCCGTTGTCCCCGGTGTCGATCTGCTGGCGGGCCTGGTTGACGTGGGTCGTCGCGAACACGAGCCGGTCCTTCGCCTGCTCGATGTCGCCCGCGACGGGCGACGCGGCCGATTCCGCGTACCGCTCGCGCATCGCGGTCAGCGCCGCCTCGGCCAGCCCCATGCGCCCGGTCTGCTCACGGAACGCGGCCTCGACCGTGGCCAGCGCCTCGGGAGCGGTCCGCTCCAGGGCCCGGAGCCGGTCGAAGTCCTCGCTCTCGGCGTCGAGACGGGCGTCGGCCTCGGCGCAGCGCCGAAGGATCTCGTCGAGCATGGACCGGCGGGTCGAGTCGTCCTCGGGAAACGAGTCGTCGAGCTTCTGCCGCAGCCGGAAGGCGGCCGTCAGCTGCTCCTTGGCGAAGGCGACCGCCTCGGTGAAGGGCAGCACCGCCTCCTCGCCGAACTGGGCGGACGCGAAGCCGAGCTCCTCCTGGCTGGTGCGGACGGCGTCGTCGGTGGCGACCAGCGTCAGCCGGGCCTGACCGTCGAGCTCCTCCAGCGACGGCGGTGCGGGCTCCTTCGGCGCGCCCCAGCCCTGGCCGCCCTGCGGGGTGGTGCGGGTCTCGGTCCGCCGACGCCGTTTGGTGTACGCGTAGGCCGCCACGGCCCCCGCGCCGCCGACCAGCACCACCGGCAGGACCAGGTCGGTCGCCGAGGTGCCGTCGTCGGCCGCGGTGCCGGGGTCGGCGGGACCGGGGGTGATCGCCGGAGTGGGGACGGGCAGGCCGGCGAGGACGGCGTTGTAGCCGTTCGCCGCGCCGATGGCGGCGCCCGCCCAGTCGTTCTGCCGCAGGGCCGGTTCGATCGCGGTCCGGGCCACGTCGTCCAGCTGCTCCTGGGTGAAGCGTGAGGCCGGGTCGGCGGAGTAGCCGTACTGCCGGTCGTGGGTGGCGACGGCGAGCAGCAGGTCCTCGACGCCGAGGCCGTTGCGCTCCGCGGTGGCGTCGGCCCAGCTCTGTCCCGAGCGCCCGGAGAAGTCCCGTACGTACACGACGAAGAGCTGCACCCGCCGGTCGTCGTAGAGCCGGTCGAGGGCCTGGACCACGGAGGGGCGGCGGTCGCCGAGGGCTCCCACCCGGTCGGTGATCTGCCCCTCGCGGGACAGGGCGACGGGATCGTCGGCGTGGGCACCGTGAACGGCGGGCACGATGAGCCACCACGCCGCCACCAGTACCGCGAGAAGGGCTCGGGTGGCTATTCGCGTCACAAAGTGGAGGCTATGTCCCGGTATGAGCCTTCGCGACCGGACCGGCGCCGTCCGGAAACCGTTCGAGCCCCTACGACGTCACTGTCTGTGGCCGCCTCTACGGTGGCCCCAGTGACACGACGGCTCTTGGGGGGCTCGGGTGAACCGACGGTTGAGAGGCATATGGCGGCGGGGGCGCTGGTTCGTCCTCGCACTGGCCCTGGTGCTCGTCCTGCCCCTGCTCACCGGAGCGGTCGCGCTGCGTCTCAACTACACCGGCGACGTCAGGGAGGACGCGCGGACCCGGGGCAAGGACGCCATCTGGCTCGGGCACGCCTGGGTCGACGGGCGGAAGAAGGACGCCGACCTCGCGGCGTTCGCGGCCCGGATCAAGGGCACCGGGATCCGCGACCTGTACGTCCACGCCGGACCGCTGCGGCACGACGGCACCCTGCCGGCGGCCAAGTACCCCCGGGCGAAGTGGCTGATCGACGCGGTCCACCGCACGATGCCCGGGATACGGGTGCAGGCGTGGCTGGGCGACGTCCTCGCCACCGAGGGACCCGACGGGCTGCGCCTGGACAAGGCCGAATCCCGGGCGGCCGTGGTCACCTCGGCCCGGCAGATCCTGGACGCCGGCTTCGACGGGGTCCACTTCGACCTGGAGCCGCTGCTCTCCGACGACGGGAACTACCTGTCGCTCCTCGACGACCTCGGCGAGCTGACCCGGGCCCGGAAGGTGCCGCTCTCGGTCGCCGCCCACCAGATCGACCCGGTGCCGGCCGCGCACTCGGTGAACGGCGCGCTCAGCGGCAGCGAGAAGTGGTGGTCCCAGGAGTTCTTCGGGCAGGTCGCCCGGCGCGTCGACCAGATCGCCGTCATGTCGTACGACACGTGGATGCCACTGGAGGGCCTGTACGGCGGCTACGTCGCCCAGCAGACGAGCCTCGCCCTCGAAGTGACACCCGAATCCACCGACCTGCTGATGGGCCTCCCCTTCTTCCACGAGGACGACCTCGGCCACCACGAGAACGCGGAGACCGTCGCCGCCGCGATCCGCGGCACGAGGCTCGGCCTCGGGCGCACGGACCACGACCGCGAGCGGTTCGGCGTCGCGCTGTACGTCGACTTCGCCGCGGAGGAAGGGGACTGGGCGGCCTACCGCGAGGACTGGCACTGAGCGGGCCCCGGCCCGGCCCCGGCCCGGCCCCGGCCCCGCACCAGGTGGCGGCGCTCAGATGCTCGATCGTCTCGTAGCCGCCGCCCGGAACCTGCTCCTGGCCGTGCTCCGGCAGCATCGTCCGCAGCAGGCCGTGCTCGCTGCGGTCAGAAACGTACGACGATCCATGAAGGGTCCAGCTCCCCACTGCGGATGTGACGGGAGCCGGCGGCTGTCAGGTTCCGCCGGCTCCCGGGTCTGGTGGTGGTTGCTCCCGGGCCTCCGGGCGCTCGGAGGACCGGGGCGGTGCGGCCGCCCCGGGCCTCAGCCCGCCTGCCGGTCCGTGCGCGGCAGCTCCCGGCTGCGGCCGAGGCCGCCCAGCCAGACGGCGGAGGGCTTGGCGGTGCGCGCGAAGGTCTCCGGGTCGAAGGAGATCAGGCCGAAGGTCGGCTTGAAGGAGCCCCACTCGTAGTTGTCCAGGGCGCTCCAGTGCAGGTAGCCGCGGACGTCGAGACCGTCCTCCAGGGCGGCGGCGACCTCGGAGAGCGCCCCGGTCGTGTAGTCGACGCGGCGGCTGTCGTCGGCGGTGGCGATGCCGTTCTCCGTGACGATCAACGGGACGTCGCCGACGACGTCGGCGGTGTGGCGCAGGGCGTGGCCGAGCGCGGCCGGGTAGTACTCCCACTGCGTCAGCGTGCGCTCGCAGTCCTCCGGCGCCGGGATCGGGCCCTCGGGGCCGATCTTGGTCCGGGTGTACGACTGGACGCCGATCCAGTCGTCCTCGCGGGCCGCCTCGATGAAGACGTCCTCGCGCGGGTAGCGGTAGGCGGCGGCGGCGTCCTGGGCGCCGGGGAGGGCCTGGTAGACCTGGTTCGCGATGGACCAGCCGACCTGGATGTCGGGGTTGATCGCCCTGACCTCCTTGACGGCCGCGTGGTGGGCGGCGATGACGGCCCGCGTGGTCTCCTCGTCGGGGGTCGGCAGACCGGCCGGGGGGAAGCCGATGTCGCCGGCCTTGGCGGCCCCCGCCATCACGGCGATCATGTTGGGCTCGTTGATGGTGCAGACGTGGCCGACGCCCTCGGCGATGACGGGCGCGGTCGCCGCGACGTAGCGGGCGAAGAGCTCCACGGCCCCCTCGGCGGTCCAGCCGCCGCGCTCCTCGAACCACTGGGGCACGGTGAAGTGGTGCAGGGTGACCATCGGGCGCAGACCGCGCTCCAGGGCGCCGTCCACCATGCGGCGGTAGTGGGCCAGTTCGGCCCGGGAGAAGCGGCCGGGGGCGGGCTCGACGCGGGCCCACTCGACGGAGAAGCGGTAGTCGGTGAAGCCGAGCTCGGCCAGCAGGTCCATGTCCTCGCGCCAGCGGTGGTAGCTGTCGGCGGCGTCGAGGCTCGGCTCCTGGATGTGGGTGCCCTCGGTGTGCTCCTTCACCCACCAGTCGCTGTTGGTGTTGTTGCCCTCGATCTGGTGGGCCGCGGTCGAGGCGCCCCACAGAAAGCCCTCGGGGAACGGGTACGGGGTGTGCGTCATCGGCATGTCTCTCTGAGGGGATGTGCGTACGTCGGAAGGGGGCGGCTACTTCATGCCGGCGGTGGCGATGCCCTGGGTGAAGTGGCGCTGCATCACGAGGAAGAGCAGCAGGACCGGCAGGACGACCAGGAGAGACCCGGCCATGAGCATGCCGTTGGAGCCCGCCGACTTGTTGGGGTCCGTGGCGAAGGTCGCCAGCGCCACCGGAAGCGTGTACTTGTCGGGGTCGTTGGTCGCGATCAGCGGCCAGACGAAGTTGTTCCAGGACCCGAGGAACGTGAAGATCGACAGGGTCGCGAGGGCCGGTTTCACCAGCGGCATCACGATCCGCCAGAAGATGTACCACTCGCGGGCCCCGTCCATCCGGGCCGCTTCGATGAGCTCGTCGGGGATCGACTGCATGAACTGGCGCATGAGGAAGACCCCGAAGGCCCCGGCGGCGAAGGGCAGCACCAGACCCGCGTAGGTGTCGATCAGCTGGAGCTTGCTCATCAGGACGAAGAGCGGCAGCAGCATCAGATTGCCCGGCACCATGAGGGCGCCGAGGACGAGCCCGAAGAGCTTGTTGCGGCCGGCGAACCTCAGCTTGGCCAGGGCGTAGCCGAGCATCGAGCAGAAGACGAGGTTCGCGACGGTGACGAGCACGGCCACGATCAGCGAGTTCATGAAGTACAGCGGCAGGTCCAGCTTGTCGAGCAGCCGCGAGAAGTTGTCGAGCGTCCACTCGGTGGGGATCCACACCGGGGGACTGGCCGTCAGCTCGCTGCTGGTCTTGAAGGCCGAGAGGGCCATCCACAGGAAGGGGGCGGAGAAGACGAGCAGGCCGAGGGAGAGCAGCAGATAGACGAGGGACTTCTTGAGCCGGGAGGCCGGGGCCGGGGCCGGGGCGGGCGCGGAGGCGCGGGTGAGGCTCATTCGGTGTTGTCCTTCAGCAGACGGAGCTGGAGCACCGTGACGGCCATGATCACGACGAAGAGCACGTAGGCCATCGCGCTCGCGTAGCCCATGTGGAAGAAGTTGAAGCCCTCGCGGTACATGTGGAGCGAGACGGTGAGGGTGGAGTCCGACGGGCCGCCCTGCGTCATCACGAAGGGCTCCTCGAAGACGTTGAGGTAGCCGATGGTGGTGATCACCGTGGCGTAGAGCAGCGTCGGCCGCAGCAGCGGGACGGTGATGTGGCGGAACTCCCGCCAGCCGCCGGCGCCGTCGAGCCGGGCGGCCTCCCTGACCTCGGTCGGGATGGCCTGGAGTCCGGCGATGATCAGCACCATGACCGTGCCCGTGTTCCGCCACACGGCCATGACGATCATCGACGGCATGGCGAGTTTCTCGGAACCGAGGAAGTCGGGGGAGGTGAGCCCCACTTCGCTGAGGAGCCCGGCGATCAGGCCGTCGGAGGGGTCCAGGACGAAGCGCCAGACCACGGCCACCGCGACGATCGTGGTGACCACGGGGGCGTAGAAGCCGACCCGGAAGAAGGTCCTCGCCCGGTCGATGCCGTTGTTGAGGAGGACGGCGACGGCCAGACCGAGCAGCAGGGTCAGCGGGACGCCGATCACCACGAAGTACGCCGTGTTGAAGAGCGACTTGAGGAACTTCTCGTCGCCGAACAGCTTGGCGTAGTTCTCGAAGCCGACGAAGTTCGCCTCGAACGGGCGGGTGACGTTGCGGAGCCCGAAGTCGGTGAAGCTCATCGCCAGCGTGGCGACGATCGGGAACGCCATGAAGACCGCGAAGAGAGCGAGGAAGGGAGTGGAGAACAGCCAGCCGGCGCGGTTCTGCGTGCCGAGCGAGGCCCTCCCGCGCCCGCGCCCGGAGCGGGCGGCCGTGGCCGGTCCGCCGGCCGGGGGCGTCGCGGCCCCCGGCACGGCGGCCCCCGGCACGGCGGCCCCCGGCACGGCGGCCCCCGGCACGGCGGGCGCCGGGGTCTTCTGTCCCTTGGCCGCGCGGGCGGCCGGTCCGGTCGTGGTGCCCATGTCTCCTACTTCACGAGGCCTTCGACCTCGGACTGCGCCTTCTCGGCGGCGTCCTCGGCGGAAGCCTTGCCCTGGGTGACGGACTCGATCGCCGCGTCGACCTTGGAGGTGATCTCGGACCACTTGGGCAGGGCGGGGGAGACCTTGGCCGTCTCCATCTGCTTGCGGAAGACCTGGAGGCCGGCGTCCTCGGCCAGCGCGCCGGTCTTCCAGGCGGCGGTGTTGGCGGGGAGGTCGCTGGTGCGCTCGTACCAGTCGGCCTGGCCCTTGGCGTCGGTCAGGTAGCGGATGAACTCCTTGGCGGCGGCCTTGTGCTCGCTGTCCTTGGAGATCACCAGGCTGGACCCGCCGGCCATGGAGACGGACGTCTTGTCGGAGGGCACGGGGCCGACGGCCCACTTGCCGTCGAGCTGCGGGTACTGCTCCTTGAGGATCGACATGATCCAGGGGCCGGAGAAGAACATCGGGACGTCACCGGTGTTGAAGTCCTTCAGGACGTCGTAGCCGGGCTGGACGCTCTTCTTGGTGAGGCCCTTGTCGAAGTAGGAGCCGTACTCCTTGAGGGCGCGGACCGAGGCGGGGCTGTCGAGGACCGCCTTCCCGTCCTTGTCGACGATCTCGCCGCCGGCGGAGTAGAGGAAGGGGTAGAAGCTCTGGACGGTGTCGAGGCCGTTCCCCTGGACGTAGAGGCCCCACTTGGTGCCGGCCTTCTTCTGGTAGCCGGTGGCGGCGGCCTGGAGGTCGGACCAGTTGGCCGGGGCCTTGGCGACGCCGGCCTTCTGGGCGAGGTCGGTGCGGTAGTAGAGGACGCGGGTGTCGACGTACCAGGGGACGCCGTAGGCGGTGCCGTCGACCTCGCCCTGCTCCCAGCCGGCCGGGAAGAAGTCGGCCTTGTGGAAGGCCTGGGTGTCGACGGGTTCGAGGACGCCGAGCTCGGCGAACTCGCCCAGGTAGGAGCCGCCCATCTGGGCCACGTCGGGGAGGGTGCCGGCCGCGGCGGCGGAGACCAGCTTCTGATGGGCGACGTCCCAGCCGACGGGGGTGACCTGGACGGTCACGTTCGGGTGGGCCTTCTGGTACTCCTTCGCCACGTCGCCGAGCTTCTCGCCCTCGGCACCCATCGCCCAGACGGTGAGCGTCTGCTTCTCGTCGGCGGCGGCCCCGCCGCCCGACGAGGATCCGCAGGCGGTGATGCCGAAGGCCGTCGCGAGGGCGATGGCTGCCGTGAGGGTTCTGGCGGCGCGATGCATGGACGGCTCCTCCTTGAGCTCCGACCGGATGTATGCGCTGTCTGTAAGCGCATACATCACTGTGCTGCGGCGTCCCGGGGCTTCGCAAGAGGGGGTTGGGTCACATTCCTGCAACATGCGCGACACCCGGATGTGTCGTCCCCGTCGCCCTCCGCACCGTAAGCGTGATGTGTGGCCTATGAAAGTATTTGTGACCCATTCGTCGTCGGCTAGGTTCGTCGCCCGTGGACATCACAGAGACCCCGGGCGCGACGGCGCTCGCGCACGACTTCCCCTTCGATCCGGGCTACGGATACGGGCTCGACCGGCTCCTCCGGGTGCCGGCGCCACCGGAGCCGGAGGGGTTCGAGGCGTACTGGCGCGAGCGGTACGAGGCCGCGCTCGCGGTCGATCCCGCGCCCGAGCTCGGGGCGCTTGAGGAGGTGCGGGACGGCGTCCGGATCCACGGGGTGACCTTCGCCTCCGTCGGCGGTGTACGGCTCGGGGGCTGGCTGGCCCTGCCCGAGGAAGGTCCGGCGGAGCGGGGCTTCGTGATCGGGCACGGCTACGGGGGCCGCGACCGGGTCGGACCGGACGTCCCCCTGCCGCTGCCGCGCTCGGCCGCGATCCTCCCGTGCGTGCGGGGCATGGGCGAGCGGGGCCGGGTGGCGGGCATCCCCGACGTCGCCCTCCGGCACGTCCTGGAGGGCATCGCGAGCCGGGAGACGTACGTCGTCGCGGACTGCGCGGCGGACCTGTGGTGCGCGGCGACGGCGCTGCGCGCGCTCGTCCCCGAGGTGGCGGAGCGACCGCTCGGCTATCTCGGCGGGAGCTTCGGCGGCGGGCTCGGCGCGCTCGCCCTGCCCTGGGACGCGCGCTTCGGTGCCGCCCGGCTGACCGTGCCGACCTTCGGCAACCACCCGCTCCGGCTGACCCTGGCGTGCGTGGGCAGCGGGCAGTCGGTACGCGGGTACGCGGCCCGGCATCCCGAGGTGGTCGAGGTCCTGGCGTACGCGGACGCGGCGATCGCGGCGCGGCGGATTCGGGTGCCGGTGCTCGTCGCGGCGGCGCTGTTCGACCCGGCGGTGCCGCCGCCGGGTCAGTTCGCGGTGTACAACGCGCTCGGCGGCCCGAAGGAGCTGCACGTCCTGACGGCGGGCCACTTCGAGCACGCGGGCCTCGCGGAGGAGACGGCGGCGCTCGGCGGGGCGACGACGGCGTTCTTCGAGCGGACGCTGGGGGCGTAGCGCCCGGGGCCTACGCCGGGGGAGTAGAGGCCCCCGGGGGCCCACGCCCCGACCCCTCAGGCGGTGATCAGCAGCCGCAGCTCTGGCGCTTGGCGACGGTCACCGGGAGCATCAGGGACTCCGGGGTCCGCTCGCGGTCGCCCAGACGCTGGACGAGGAGCTCGACGGCCTCCTCGCCCAGCCGGCGCATCGGCTGGCGGACCGTGGTGAGCGTGGGCCGGACCAGCCGGCTCAGCGGGATCCCGTCGAAGCCGGTCACGGCGATGTCGGCGGGGACCCGCAGCCCCCGCCGCTCCAGCGCCTGGAGCGCGCCGACCGCCATCTGGTCGTTGGCGAAGACCATCGCCTGCGGCGGCTCCCCGCCCCGGTCGAGCAGGGCCTCGGCCGCGCGGGCACCCTCGGCCTGGGTCATCAGGGACGCCCGTACGTCAGGGGCGTCCGGCACCGGGAGCCCGGCGTCGCGGCAGGCGGCGGCGAACCCGGCGAACCGCGCCTCGACGTCCGGCGACTCCTCGGCCGCGCCGACGAAGACCAGGCGCCGGAGCCCGTGGTCCTCGATCAGGTGCCGGGTGAGGGCGCGCTGCCCGTCGGCGTTGGCGACCTCGATGTGGTCGAGGTGGTCGATCTCCCGGGGACCGGCCAGCATCACGACCGGCAGGCGGCGCGAGATGACGTCCAGCTCCTCGGTCGGCACGGTCTGCGCGAGGACCGCGAAGCCGTCGACCCGCCCCGCGACCTGGTTGACGAGCGTCTGCGGCCCGCCCTCCAGGGAGGCGGCGATCAGCAGCGCGTACCCGTGCCGCCGGGCCGCCCGCTCCATGCCGCGGATGATCTGGTCGCTGTAGAGCATGGCCGCGTCGTCGTCCTCGACGCCGTCCTCGATCCCGATCGTGTCCGGGTCGGAGTAGTCGGGGAAGCAGAGCCCGAGCACGCCGGTGGTCCGGCTGGCCAGGCCGCGCGCGCTGCCGCTCGGGACGTAGCCCAGCCCGCGGGCCGCCTCCAGGACCCGGTCGCGGGTCTGCTCGCGTACCGAGTCGGGGTTGCGGTACACCCGCGACACCGTGGCAATGGAGACGCCCGCGCGCTCGGCGACGTCGTACACAGTGGGGGCACTCACCGGCCGACCATCCGTCCTCTTCGTTGCAGTCGTGTTGGTGCAGTCGACTTGTTGCA
This sequence comes from Streptomyces sp. NPDC056169, assembly GCF_042268445.1. Lineage (NCBI taxonomy): Bacteria > Bacillati > Actinomycetota > Actinomycetes > Kitasatosporales > Streptomycetaceae > Streptomyces > Streptomyces sp. NPDC056169. Next base: position 366,713 of record NZ_JBHJUO010000007.1, read on the forward strand.
GTGTGAAAGCGCATTCACACTAGGGCGGCGCGCGCCCGGGCGGCAACTGTGCCCCCGCGCGCCGGTGCTCCGCGGCGCGGAGGAGGATGAGGCCGTCGGCCCGATGAGCCGCCGTACCGAGGGGGAGTACGCCATGACCAGTCGTCTGCTGATGCCCGTCAGGACCGCGAACGGGACCGCGAACGGGACCGCGAACGGGACCGCGAACGGGACCGCGAACGGGACCGCGAACGGGACCGCGGACCGGACCGCCGGCCGGGGCGCGGGCCCCGGGCTCTCGCCGGAGCCCGCCGGGTCCACCCGCCCCACGCCGATCCTGGACCTGGAGCACCCGCGGGTCGTCGCGTTCGTGGCGAGGGTCCTGCGGGAGGCGGACGAGCGGGGCGCGGCGACGGCGCGCGACCGGCTCCGGACGGCCCACGGGATCATCGTCCCGACCGTCCGCCCGGTGTACTCGGTGGAGGACCGGCGCCGTGTGTCCCGGACGCTGCGCCTCGGCCGCGGGTCGTGCAGCCAGCGCATGGCGGTCCTGGAGGCGGTGGCCCGCTCGCTCGGCGTGCCGACCCGCGTGCGGGGCCTGCTGGTCGACGGCACCTTCTGGTACCCGCGCTTCCCGAGGCTGCGTCCCTTCGTGCCCGAGGAAGTCCTGCTGGCCTGGCCGGAGTTCCTGCTCGACGGCGCGTGGGTGCCGGTGGCGGAGCTCTTCGGGGCCCAGGACACGCGTACGGCGGACGGCTTCACCAACTCCGGCCCGGAGACGCTCTTCGAGGCCGTGGCCCGGACCTCGGTGGACTGGGACGCGCCGGCCGCGTGCGCGGGCTCCACCGCCCCCTGCGACCTCTCCGCCCACCTCCGTACGGACCTCGGCCGCTTCGACTCGCGCGACGCGCTGTTCGCGCGGCACGGCCAGACGCTGTGCCGCCCCGCCCGCGCCCTCGCCGAGCCCGTCCTCGGCCGGTGGAGCGCGGGGGCGGCACCCCTGTCGTCCGCTACCCCTTCCGCCGCCTGATCGTGTTGCCGAGCCACACCAGCGGGTCGTACTTGCGGTCCACGACCCGCTCCTTCAGCGGGATCAGCGCGTTGTCGGTGATCCGGATGGACTCCGGGCACACCTCCGTGCAGCACTTGGTGATGTTGCAGTAGCCGAGCCCGTGCTCCTCCTGCGCGCTCCGCCGCCGGTCGATCCCGGCCTCCTCGGCCGCGTCCAGCGGGTGCATGTCGAGCTCCGCGACCCGCATGAGGAAGCGGGGCCCGGCGAAGGCCTGCTTGTTCTCCTCGTGGTCGCGGACCACATGACAGGTGTCCTGGCACAGGAAGCACTCGATGCACTTCCTGAACTCCTGCGAGCGGTCCACGTCCTCCTGCCGCATCCGGTACTCGCCGGGGCCGAGCCCGGCGGGCGGGACGAAGGCCGGGATCTCCCGGGCCTTCGCGTAGTTGAAGGAGACGTCCGTGACCAGGTCGCGGACGATCGGGAAGGCGCGCATCGGGGTCACGGTGATCACCTCGTCCCGCGCGAAGACCGACATCCGGGTCATGCAGAGCAGCCGGGGCCGTCCGTTGATCTCCGCCGAGCACGAACCGCACTTGCCCGCCTTGCAGTTCCAGCGCACCGCGAGGTCCGGCGCCTGGGTGGCCTGGAGGCGGTGGACGACGTCGAGGACGACCTCCCCGTCGTGCACCTCGACCGTGTAGTCGGTCAGCTCGCCGCCGTCCGTGTCGCCCCGCCACACCCGGAACCGCGCGTCGTACCCACTCATGACCCCAGCTCCCCTTCCAGTTCGCCGTCGGCGAGGTACTTGGCCAGCTCCTCCTGCGCGAAGAGGGCGAGCAGGTCCGGACGGATGGGCTCGGTACGGACCCGTTCGAGCCCGATGCCGTCGCCCTCGGCACGGCACAGCAGGTTCACCGGGCGCCAGTCCCGCACCATCGCGGGGTGGTCCTCACGGGTGTGACCGCCCCGGGACTCGGTGCGCTCCAGGGCCGCCCGGGCCACGCACTCGCCGACGAGGAGCATGTTCCGCAGGTCGAGGGCGAGGTGCCAGCCCGGGTTGAACTGCCGGTGCCCCTCGACGGTGATCCGGCGGGCCCGCTCCCGCAGGGCGGCGATCCGCTCCAGGGCCTCGGCCATCTCGCCCTCCCGCCGGATGATCCCGACGAGGTCGTTCATCGTCTGCTGGAGTTCCTGGTGGAGCGTGTACGGATTCTCCGTGGGCCCCGGGGCGGCGCCGCCGAACGGGGTCAGTGCCTCCACGGCCGCCGCGTCGACCTCGGACGGTACGACTCCGCCGCCCGCCCCGGACATCGCGTACTGCGCCGCGTAGAGCCCGGCGCGCCGGCCGAAGACGAGCAGGTCGGAGAGGGAGTTGCCGCCGAGCCGGTTGGAGCCGTGCATGCCGCCCGCGACCTCGCCGGCCGCGAAGAGCCCCGGCACGCCGACCGTCGCCGCCGTCTCGGAGTCGACGGCCACGCCGCCCATCACGTAGTGGCAGGTCGGCCCGACCTCCATGGCCTCCGCCGTGATGTCGACGTCGGCCAGCTCCTTGAACTGGTGGTACATCGAGGGGAGCCGCCGCCGGATCACCTCCGCCGGCATCCGCGTCGACACGTCGAGGAACACCCCGCCGTGCGGGGAGCCGCGCCCCTCCTTCACCTCGGAGTTGATGGCCCGCGCCACCTCGTCGCGCGGCAGCAGCTCGGGCGGGCGCCGGTTGTGGTCGGGGTCCTCGTACCAGCGGTCGCCCTCCTCCTCCGTCTGCGCGTACTTCTCCTTGAAGACGTCGGGGACGTAGTCGAACATGAACCGCTTGCCCTCGGAGTTCCGCAGCACCCCGCCGTCGCCGCGTACGGACTCGGTGACGAGGATGCCCTTCACCGAGGGCGGCCAGACCATCCCGGTCGGATGGAACTGCACGAACTCCATGTTCACGAGCGGTGCGCCCGCGAGCAGGGCCAGGGCGTGCCCGTCGCCCGTGTACTCCCACGAGTTCGAGGTGACCTTGAAGGACTTGCCGATGCCGCCGGTCGCGAGGACGACCGAGGGCGCCTCCAGGACGAGGAAGCGCCCGCTCTCCCGCTCGTAGCAGAAGACGCCGGCGACCTGCCCGTTCGCGCCCTTGAGGATCCGCGTGACGGTGAACTCCTGGAAGACCTTCAGCCGCGCCTCGTGGTCGCCGGTCTCGCGGTGGTCCTCCTGCTGGAGGCCGACGATCCGCTGCTGGAGGGTCCGGATGAGTTCGAGGCCGGTCCGGTCGCCGACGTGCGCGAGCCGCGGGTACTCGTGCCCGCCGAAGTTGCGCTGCGAGATCCGGCCGTCCGGGGTCCGGTCGAAGAGGGCGCCCCAGGTCTCCAGCTCCCAGACCCGCTCGGGGGCCTCCTGGGCGTGCAGCTCGGCCATCCGCCACTGGTTGAGGAACTTCCCGCCGCGCATGGTGTCGCGGAAGTGCGTCTGCCAGTCGTCGTGCTCGTTGGCGTTGGCCATGGAGGCGGCGATGCCGCCCTCGGCCATGACGGTGTGGGCCTTGCCGAAGAGGGACTTGCAGATCACGGCGGTACGGGCGCCCGCCCGGCGCGCCTCGATCGCGGCCCGCAGCCCGGCCCCGCCGGCCCCCACCACGACCACGTCCCACTGCTGTCGTTCCACCACTGCCATCTCAGAAGAACCTCACGTCAGAAGAACCTCGGGTCGTCGAAGGCGCCGGTCGCGAGCAGGTACACGTACAGATCGCACACGGCGACGCTGATCAGCGAGGCCCACGCGAGCTGCATGTGCCGTCGGTTCAGCCGCCCGGTCCAGGTCCACAGCCGGTAGCGGACGGGGTGCTTCGAGAAGTGCCGCAGCCGCCCGCCGACGATGTGCCGGCAGGAGTGGCAGGACAGGGTGTACGCCCAGATGAGGACGATGTTCACGAGGAAGACCAGCGTCCCGAGCCCCGCGTGCCCCCAGGCGTACGAGGAGTCGCGGAAGGTCAGCGCGGTGTCGTACGTGAGGATTCCGGCGACCGGCACCGCCGCGTAGAAGAAGTACCGGTGGATGTTCTGCAGGATCAGCGGGAAGCGCGTCTCGCCCGTGTACGTACGGTGGGGCTCGGCGACCGCGCAGGCCGGGGGCGACGCCCAGAAGCCCCGGTAGTACGCCTTGCGGTAGTAGTAGCAGGTCAGCCGGAAGCCGAGCGGGAAGATCAGGATGAGCAGGGCGGAGGAGAGCCCCCACCAGCTGCCGAAGATCTCCCAGTTCGGCCCGCCCTTCATGGGGACGCAGTTCGACGCCAGACAGGGCGAGTAGAACGGCGAGACGTAGGGGGCCGCGTAGTAGTCGGCGGCGGCGAAGGCCCGCCAGGTCGAGTACGCGACGAAGGCGAGCAGTCCGGCCGCGGTGGCGGCGGGGGAGAGCCACCAGCGGTCGGTGCGCAGATGGCGGGCGGCGATGGCGGCGCGCCCCGGGGAGCGCACCCCCGTCGCGGAGCCGGGCGGTTCCGTACCTGTGGCCAACAGGCCCTCCTACGGTCGGTTGCCGGTACGTCCTACGGCGCGTGGCGGTCGCTCGCTCCCAGCCCCTCGTCGTCCACGTCCTTCCACAGCCCGCTGTCGTACGGGGCGTCGGGGATGGTCACGAGGCTCTCGGCGCGGCCGGCGGACGGCGTCGGGGGAGTGCCCCGCTCCGCGGCGATGCCGCGCTCCAGCTGGCCGACCGTGCGGACCAGGTCTTCGAGGCAGCGCTTGACGGCCGCCAGATCGTCCTGAACGGACATGGGTTGCCCTCACTTCCGCGAGCGGCTTCCGCAGGAGTGTCGCGCGTCACATCGCGCTTGGGAAGCCATGTGCACCGGATTCCACTCGTCCGGAGCGCACCGGCCCCGGGGTGTTGGGCCGCACGAGTGGGGTTTTCCGGACGTGCCGCCGTGTCGCCGTGGCCGGATCCGATCCGTCCTTTTCAGTGTATGAGCAATAGGTCTGATCATCTCCAAATGGCATAAATCTGGACGAAGGGGTACAAGTCATGTCCCAGTTCGGCGCCCCTCGCGGGAGGACATGCTCCAGGAGCCCCCGCTCCCGCACGCTCCGCTCCGTCGCCACCCTCACCAGTGCGGTCCTCGCCGTCACCGTGCTCGCCGGCTGCAGCTCCGGCGACGACGCCGACGAGGCCCAGGCCGCAGCGCAGGACAACGCCCCCGCCAAGCGCGACGCGGTCGCCGACGGCGGCACCCTGCGCTGGGCCGTCGACGCGCTGCCCACCACCCTCAACAGCTTCCAGGCCGACGCCGACGGCACCACCGCCCGCATCGCCGGAGCCGTGCTCCCCTCCCTCTACACGCTCGACGGGCGGGGTCGGCCGCAGCTGAACCCGGACTACCTGGAGTCCGCGCGGGTCGTCGAGACCGAGCCCAAGCAGGTCGTCCTCTACAAGCTCAACCAGCAGGCGGTGTGGAGCGACGGCCGCGAGCTCGGGGCCCCCGACTTCGTCGCCCAGTGGCGGGCGCTGAGCGGCCGCGACACCGCGTACTGGACCGCCCGCAACTCCGGCTACGAGCGGATCGAGAAGATCGAGCGGGGCAAGAACGACCTGGAGGTGCGGGTCACCTTCTCCAAGCCCTACGCCGACTGGCAGTCCCTCTTCACCCCGCTCTACCCGAAGCAGGTCATGGGGTCCCCGGCCGCCTTCAACGACGGGGCGCGCACCACCCTCAAGGCCACTGCAGGACCGTTCCTGCTGAAGTCGATCGACCGCGGGAGCGGCGACGTCACCCTGGCCCGCAACCCCCGCTGGTGGGGGCAGTCCGCCAAGCTCGACAGCCTCGTCCTCAAGGCCGTCCCCCGCGCCGACCGGGCCGCCGCCCTCGCCGCGGGCAAGCTCGACCTGGCCGAGATCGACCGCTCCACGGCCGAGCGGATCGCCCTCGCGCTCCGGGACGCCCGCGCCGGCCGGAACGGCGCCCAGGCGGCCCTCGCCCACGGCCCCGGCTCGGCGATCACGCCCTCCAAGGCCCTGAAGTCCTGGGCCCTCGCGTACGGCTCCGACGAGGAGAAGGCGGAGGAGGTCCAGGCCGCCCGCCAGAAGAACCAGCAGGCCATCGCCCGGTACGCGAGCGAGCAGAACACCCTCGCCGGCTTCGTCGTCCGCAAGTCCCTGGAGCCCTCCTACACCCAGCTCTCGCTGAACGGCGAGTCCGGCGCGCTCGCCGACGAGCGGGTACGACGGGCGGTGGCCCGCGCGATCAACCGCCAGGAACTGGCCGAATCCGTACTCAAGCCGCTCGGCCTCCCGGCGACGCCCCCCGGGAGCCACCTGGCCCTCGCCGGGCAGGCGGCGTACGCGGACAGCAGCGACGCGCTCGGCGACCAGGACACCAAGGAGGCGAGGGCACTCCTCGCCGACGCGGGCTGGGTCCCGGGCGGGGCGGTCCGGAAGCCGGCCGGCACGAAGGACGGCGCCGAGGCCGGCAGCGAGGCCGAGAAGGCGGAGAAGGCCAAGAAGGAGAAGACGGAGCAGGAGAAGAAGGCGGAGCAGGAGAAGAAGGGGACCAAGCCCGGCGAGAAGGCCGACGGCTCCTCCACCGACGCCAAGAAGAAGGCGAACGACACCGCCTCCGACGAGGGCCTCTACATCGTCGGCGACGACAAGCCCGGCGACCCCAGGGCCCTCCCCGCCCCCGTCATCGGTGCCGCCGGCCCCGAGAACGGCACCGGCATCCTCACCCCGGCCCCCGCCGCCGCGCGCCAGAGCGCCGCACTCCTCGCCCGGGCCGAGGCACTCGACACCGGCGCGGGCTCCGGCGCCCAGGCCGCCCACCCGGTCGCCAAGCCGGACCGGGGAGCGGCCGGGGCCTACGCCCCGCTCGGCACCGCCGCCCCCGTGACCGCGCCCCAGGCCACGCGGGCCCTCGGCAAGGACGGCAAGGAGCTCAGCCTCCGCTTCGTCCTGCCCTCCGGGCCCGGCTCCGAGGCGCTGCGCGCCGTCGGCGACCGGATCGTCCGGATGCTCGACGCGGTGGGGATCCGTACGCAGGTCACCAAGGTCTCCGACGACAGCTTCTTCAAGGACCACGTCGCCGCGGGCGACTACGACCTGGCCCTCTACTCCTGGCCCGCCTCCGCCTTCCCGGCGACCGACGCCCGGCCCATCTTCGCCAAGCCCGAGCCCGCCTCGGACGGCTCGCTCCTGGTCGAGCAGAACTACTCGCGGGTCGGCACCGACCGCATCGACCAGCTCTTCGACCAGGCGGCCGGGACGCTCGACGAGGAGGAGTCCCGCGAACTCGTCCGCCAGGCGGACGCCCGGATCTGGGCCGCGGCCGGATCCATCCCCCTCTACCAGCGCCCGCAGCTCGTCGCGGCGAAGGCCGAGATCGTGAACGCGGGGGCCTGGGGCCTCGCCGCGCCCCGCTACCAGGACATCGGATTCAAGAAGCCCGAATCCTCCAAGGGAGCAGAGCGAAACCGCTGAAAGCTCCAAAGTCTCCGAAACCGCTGGTCACAACCTCAGAAGCAGCTCAAGTTCCTTGCCCGCCGGTGACCCCGGCGGGCAGGATCGCGTCGGCCGCTTGACCCGGCCAGTCCGCTGTCACACCGCAGTCGCACCACAGCACGTTCAGACGCGGTGCCCGGAGCGTCCCCAGCGCGGCCGGGCACACAACGAAGCCCCCTGAACACCCACCGAAACCCCCTAGTAGACCCTCTCGGATCCGGGCGGGGAAGCCCCTTGCGCGGCAGCCCCGTACCATAGGACATAGCCGTGGCGCGTCCGCCCGGCGGGCGTACGAGGAACTGACGCCAATCCCACGATCCGAGAGAAGCGCAAGCACCCATGCCCACGCGCCACGACATCCGTAACGTCGCCATCGTCGCCCACGTCGACCATGGAAAGACGACCATCGTCGACGCCATGCTCAAGCAGGCCGGTGCCTTCGCCGCCCACCAGCAGCTCGACGACCGCATGATGGACTCGAACGACCTGGAGCGTGAGAAGGGCATCACGATCCTCGCCAAGAACACGGCGGTGAAGTATCACCCCAAGGACGGCGGGGCCCCGATCACGATCAACATCATCGACACCCCGGGCCACGCCGACTTCGGTGGCGAGGTCGAGCGCGGTCTCTCGATGGTGGACGCGGTCGTCCTCCTCGTGGACGCCTCCGAGGGTCCGCTCCCGCAGACCCGCTTCGTGCTGCGCAAGGCCCTCCAGCAGCGCAAGCCCGTCATCCTCTGCATCAACAAGACGGACCGCCCGGACTCCCGGATCGACGAGGTCGTCAACGAGACCTACGACCTGTTCCTCGACCTGGACGCGGACGAGGACCAGATCGAGTTCCCGATCGTCTACGCCTGCGGCCGTGACGGCATCGCCTCGCTGACCAAGCCGGAGAACGGCACGGTCCCCGCGGACAGCGACAGCCTGGAGCCGTTCTTCTCCGCCATCCTGGAGCACGTCCCGGCCCCGGTGTACGACGAGGAGGCGCCCCTCCAGGCGCACGTCACCAACCTGGACGCCGACAACTTCCTCGGCCGCATCGCGCTGCTCCGCGTCGAGCAGGGCGAGCTCCGCAAGGGCCAGACGGTCGCGTGGATCAAGCGTGACGGCACGATCTCCAACGTCCGCATCACCGAGCTGATGATGACCGAGGCGCTCACCCGCAAGCCCGCCGAGGTCGCCGGCCCCGGTGACATCTGCGCCGTCGCCGGTATCCCCGACATCATGATCGGCGAGACCTTGGCCGACCCGGAGAACCCGATCGCGCTGCCGCTGATCACGGTCGACCAGCCGGCCATCTCCATGACCATCGGCACCAACACCTCGCCGCTCGTCGGCCGCGGTGGCACGGGCAAGGGCGCGGAGGCCAAGTCCGCGGTCAAGCAGCGCAAGGTCACCGCCCGCCAGGTCAAGGACCGTCTGGACCGCGAGCTCATCGGTAACGTCTCGCTCCGCGTGCTCGACACCGAGCGCCCGGACGCCTGGGAGGTCCAGGGCCGTGGTGAGCTCGCGCTCGCCATCCTGGTCGAGCAGATGCGCCGCGAGGGCTTCGAGCTCACCATCGGCAAGCCGCAGGTCGTCACCAAGCAGGTCGACGGCAAGACGCACGAGCCCGTCGAGCGCCTCACGGTCGACGTCCCCGAGGAGCACATGGGCGCCGTCACGCAGCTCATGGGTGTCCGCAAGGGCCGCATGGACAACATGTCGAACCACGGCTCCGGCTGGGTCCGCATGGAGTTCGTCGTTCCGTCCCGTGGCCTCATCGGCTTCCGTACGGAGTTCCTCACCAACACCCGTGGCACGGGCATCGCCCACTCGATCCACGAGGGCCACGAGCCGTGGTTCGGCACGCTGACGACCCGTAACAACGGTTCGCTGGTCGCCGACCGCGCCGGCGCCGTCACCGCCTTCGCGATGACGAACCTCCAGGAGCGCGGCGTCCTGTTCACCGACCCCGGCACCGAGGTGTACGAGGGCATGATCGTCGGCGAGAACTCGCGCTCCGACGACATGGACGTGAACATCACCAAGGAGAAGAAGCTCACCAACATGCGCTCCGCCTCCGCCGACTCCTTCGAGGCGATCGTCCCGCCGCGGAAGCTCTCCCTGGAGCAGTCCCTGGAGTTCTGCCGCGACGACGAGTGTGTCGAGGTCACCCCGGAGGCCGTGCGTATCCGCAAGGTCATCCTGGACCAGAACGCGCGTGGTCGTGCGTCTTCCCGCGCCAAGAACGGCTGAGTAAGGTCGCATACGGCCGAGCGCGGCGGGGTAGGTCATCGACCTGTGATCTTCGCCGCTCTCGACTGACATAGCGTCAGCACCAGAGCCCGGGCCCCCACAGATATCTGTGGGGGCCCGGGCTTTTCGTCAAGTTCAGTCAACTCCATTTCGACGGCCAGGTGTCCGGATATCGGCCATCGCTCTCCGGTACGTGTGTTAACGGTCCGTTTCGGGGGTGTCTGTCTGTGCTCAGTTTGTCCGGATTTCGGTATCTGGGGCCTTGGTGATGTTGTCAAAACGAGACCACTTAAGTGTGGTTTACAGCCCGGGCGTACTTAATAGTTGGCTCCATTGAGCTCGGGTCAATGGGTCACGCACTGTGGGGAGTGCCGACTCACGAGCACACTCGGGGCACTTGAGTGCTAGCCGTCAGGGGTGTCGGCAAAACTCGGAGTGCCCCTCTTGTAGTGACAAAGTGGACTCATGAGGAGGAACCCATGCGCGGTGCCAAGAGCGCCAAGTGGGTAACGGGCGCGATCATCGTCGCCCTTGCTGCGACCGCCTGTGGCGGGGGTAAGAGCGACGGCGGCAGCGACGCCAAGGGCGCTGTTGACCCGAACGGAATTTTCTCCATCGAGCTGGGCGAGCCTGAGAAGCCCCTGCTCACCGGTGACACGATGGAGTCCAACGGCTCCGCGGTCATGGCCGGCCTGTTCTCGACCCTGGTCGACTACAAGGCCGACGGCTCGCTGGAGATGATCAACGCCGAATCGGTCACCACGACCGACTCGAAGACGTGGACCGTCAAGCTCAAGCCGGGCTGGACCTTCCACGACGGCACCCCGGTGACCTCCAAGTCCTACGTGGACGCGTGGAACTGGAACGCCAGCCTGAAGAACGCCCAGGGCCTCGCGTCCTGGTTCGGGGACATCAAGGGCTACGACAAGGTCCACCCGGACGCCGAGGGTGCGAAGCAGACCGCCGACAAGCTCGAGGGTCTGAAGGTCGTCGACGAGACCACCTTCAAGATCGAGCTCTCGAAGGCCGTCCCGTACTTCGGTCACAAGCTCGCCTACATCGTCTTCGCGCCGATGGCCGAGTCCTTCTACAAGGACCCGACCGCGGGCGGCCAGAAGCCGGTCGGCAACGGTCCCTACAAGTTCAAGAGCTGGGACCACAAGAAGAAGATCGAGATCACGCGGTTCGACGGCTACAAGGGCCCGAACAAGGCGAAGAACGGCGGTGTGGTCTTCAAGAACTACACCACCCTCGAGGCCGCGTACGAGGACCTGAAGTCGGGCAACGTCGACGTTCTGCGTCAGATCGCGCCGAAGGACCTCCCGGTCTACCGCCAGGACCTCGGCGACCGCGCCGTGGACCAGCCGTACTCCGCGATCCAGACCATCGCCATCGCCTTCTACGCGGACCAGTGGAAGAAGCCGAAGGCGATCGACCCCAAGGTCATCCAGGGTCTGTCGATGGCGATCGACCGTGCCACCATCACCAAGACGGTGCTGCAGGGTACGCGTGAGCCCGCGACCGGCTGGGTCGCCAAGGGTGTCCTGGGCTTCCAGGAGGACGGTGGCGCCGGCGTCACCAAGTTCGACCCGGCGAAGGCCAAGGAGCTCATCACGGCCGGCGGCGGCGTCCCCGGCAACAAGATCTCCATCCAGTTCAACGCCGACGGTGGCCACAAGGAGTGGGTGGACGCTGTCTGCAACTCCATCACCCAGGCCACCAGCGTCCAGTGCGTCGGCGACGGCAAGCCGGACTTCCAGGCCGACCTGACCGCTCGCAAGACCAAGCAGGTCAAGTCGATCTACCGCTCCGGCTGGGTGCTCGACTACCCGGTGAACGCCAACTTCATCTCCGACCTGTTCCGCACGGGTGCGGCGGGTAACCAGGGCGACTTCTCCAACAAGACGCTGGACGCGAAGATCGCCAAGGCCGACTCGGCCGCGACGCTCGACGAGTCCGTGAAGCAGTTCCAGGCCATCGAGAAGGACCTGGTCAACTACATGCCGTCGATCCCGCTCTGGTACTACAAGGTCAACGCGGGCTACTCCGAGAAGGTTTCGGGCGTGGCTTACGGTCAGGACGGCGACCCGATCCTGACCGGCGTCGAGGTCAAGAAGTAATCACCCAAGCGTAGTCCGCACGCCGTCACGGGACTGACGGATCGTCAGTCCCGTCTCGGTGCCTTACGCAGTGGCTGGGGGGCCCTTCCACGACATAGCCGTGCCCGATCGAGGGCATAGCTGTGCCATGGGAGGGCCCGTCGGTTGCCGCTGTCACATCTCAACGGAGGCATGATGGGGCGTTATGTCGCACGACGACTGCTCCAGATGATCCCGGTTTTCCTCGGGACGACCCTGCTGATCTTCCTCATGGTGCACAGCCTGCCCGGTGACCCCGTGCTGGCGATGTTCGGCGACAAGGGCGCCGACCCGGCGACTCTCGCCGCGAAGCGCCATGAGCTCGGTCTCGACAAGCCGGAATGGCAGCAGTACCTGTTCTATATGCGGGACATGATCCTGCACCTGGACTTCGGCACCCAGATCCGCAACGGTCTGCCGGTCACCGAGGTGCTGGGCGACGCGTTCCCCATCACGCTCCAGCTGGCCGCCCTGGCGTTCGCCATCGAGCTGATCTTCGGCATCGGCCTGGGCATCATCGGTGGCCTGCGCGCCGGCCGCTTCGCGGACAACCTGATCCTGATCTTCACCCTGCTGATCATCTCGATCCCGGTGTTCGTCCTCGGCTACATCATCAAGATGGTCTTCGCCTTCAACCTGGGCTGGATCGACCCGAACGTGAGCACCGAGCCGCAGCTGAGCGAGATGCTCGCTCCCGCCATCGTCCTCGGCGGTCTCTCCCTTGCCTATGTGGCGCGGCTCACCCGCACCTCCATGGCGGAGAACCTGCGCGCCGACTACATGCGTACGGCCGTCGCCAAGGGCCTGCCGCGGCGCCGGGTCATCGGCGTCCACCTGATGCGCAACTCGATGATCCCCGTGGTCACCTTCCTCGGCACCGACATCGGCGCCCTCATGGGCGGCGCGGTCGTCACCGAGGCGATCTTCAACATCAAGGGAATCGGTGGCGTCATCGCCGAATCGATCTCCCGTCGCGAAGGCTCCACCCTGGTCGGCCTGGTCACCATCCTGGTGATCGTCTACCTCGTCACCAGCCTGCTCATCGACCTGCTGTACGCGGTCCTGGACCCGAGGATCCGGTATGCCTGACGTGACCAAGACCGCCACCGCAGTCGAGGACGCCGTCGCCACCCCCTCGGTGGACGCGTCCGTCCCGGCGGCAAAGCAGGAGAAGGCCCGCAGCCTCTGGGGCGACGCCTGGGCCGACCTCCGCCGCAACCCGTACTTCATCGTCTCGTCGGTGCTGATCGCGCTGCTGCTGCTGATCTCGGTGTGGCCGACCCTCTTCACCAGCGCGTCCCCGACCGCCGGTGACCTGGTCCACCACTTCCTGAGCAAGCCCGAACTGGGCAACATCGGCTCGCCGGAGTGGCTGGGCTACGACCAGCAGGGCCGCTCCGTCTACGCCCGACTGATCCACGGCACCCGCGCCTCGATCATCGTCGGCGTCTGCGTCACCGCGATCGTCACCGTCGTCGGCGGCATCATGGGCATGATCGCCGGTTACTTCGGCGGCATCGTCGACGCGATCCTCTCCCGGATCACCGACGTCTTCTTCGGCATCCCGTTCCTGCTCGGCGCCATGGTCGTCCTGCAGTCGTTCGTCGAGCGGACCGTCTGGGTCGTCGTCTTCGCCCTCGCGTTCCTCGGCTGGACCCAGATCACCCGCGTCATGCGCGGTGCCGTGATCACCGTCAAGCAGGCCGACTACGTCCACGCGGCGAAGGCCCTCGGCGCCGGCACGATCCGGATCCTCTTCCGGCACATCCTGCCGAACGCCATGGCTCCCGTGATCGTCGTCTCGACCATCGCGCTCGGCGGCTACATCTCGGCCGAGGCCACCCTGTCCTTCCTGGGTCTGGGCCTTGCCGCCCCGACCGTCTCGTGGGGTGTCGACATCTCCGCGGGTGTCGCCCAGATCCGAGTGGCCCCGCACGTCCTGCTCTGGCCCTCGATCATGCTGAGCCTCACCGTTCTGGCGTTCATCATGCTCGGCGAAGCCGTCCGCAACGCCCTCGACCCCAAGCTGCGCTGAGGAGGGCGTAAAAGATGAGCATCATCGACAAGACCGCGACCGTCCCGGCGCCGCGCGGCGGAGCCGACTACAACGGTCCCCTGCTCGAAGTCCGCGACCTGCACGTCGAGTTCCACACCCGTGACGGTGTGGCCAAGGCGGTCAACGGAGTCAACTACTCGGTGAACGCCGGCGAGACCCTCGCCGTCCTCGGCGAGTCCGGCTCCGGCAAGTCCGTCACCGCGCAGGCCATCATGGGCATCCTCGACATGCCGCCGGGCAAGATCCCGCAGGGCGAGATCCTGTTCCGCGGCGAGGACATGCTGAAGATGTCCGAGGAGGAGCGCCGCAAGGTCCGCGGCCGGAAGATCGCCATGATCTTCCAGGACGCGCTGTCCTCCCTCAACCCGGTCCTCACCGTCGGCTACCAGCTCGGCGAGATGTTCCGCGTGCACCACGGCATGTCCAAGAAGGACGCCAAGGTCAAGGCCATCGAGCTGATGGACAAGGTCAAGATCCCCGCCGCCAAGGCGCGGGTCTCCGACTACCCCCACCAGTTCTCCGGCGGTATGCGCCAGCGCATCATGATCGCCATGGCGCTCGCCCTGGAGCCGGACCTGATCATCGCCGACGAGCCCACCACGGCTCTCGACGTGACCGTCCAGGCCCAGGTCATGGACCTCCTCGCGGAGCTCCAGCAGGAATACAACATGGGCCTGATCCTGATCACCCACGACCTCGGCGTCGTCGCCGACGTCGCGGACAAGATCGCCGTGATGTACGCCGGCCGGATCGTCGAGCAGGCTCCGGTGCACGAGCTGTACGGGCGCCCCGCGCACCCGTACACCCGAGGCCTCCTGGACTCGATCCCGCGCCTGGACCAGAAGGGCCAGGAGCTCTACGCGATCAAGGGCCTGCCGCCCAACCTGCTCCGCGTGCCCACCGGCTGTGCCTTCAACCCGCGCTGCCCCAAGGCCGACGACATCTGCCGTACGGAGATCCCGGCCCTGGCGCCGGTCACCGAGCAGGACGGCGCGGATCTCCCGGGCCGTAAGAGCGCCTGCCACTTCTGGAAGGAGACGATCCATGGCTGACCTCAGCAAGAACGACGAGGCCGTGGCCGCCGCCGTCGAGGCCCCCGTGGGCCGCGGCGAGCCGATCCTCCAGGTGCGCAACCTGAAGAAGCACTTCCCGCTGACGCAGGGCATCCTCTTCAAGAAGCAGGTCGGCGCGGTCAAGGCCGTGGACGGGGTCTCCTTCGACCTCTTCCAGGGCGAGACCCTCGGCATCGTGGGCGAGTCCGGCTGTGGCAAGTCCACGGTCGCCAAGCTCCTGATGAACCTGGAGCGGGCCACCGCCGGCGAGGTCTTCTACAAGGGCCAGGACATCACCAAGCTGTCCGGGCGCGCGCTGAAGGCCGTCCGCCGCAACATCCAGATGGTGTTCCAGGACCCGTACACCTCGCTCAACCCGCGGATGACGGTCGGCGACATCATCGGCGAGCCGTACGACATCCACCCCGAGGTGGCCCCGAAGGGCGACCGGCGCCGCAAGGTGCAGGAGCTCCTCGACGTCGTCGGTCTGAACCCGGAGTACATCAACCGGTACCCGCACCAGTTCTCCGGCGGTCAGCGCCAGCGCATCGGCATCGCCCGCGGCCTCGCGCTCAACCCGGAGATCATCATCTGCGACGAGCCGGTCTCGGCCCTGGACGTCTCCGTCCAGGCGCAGGTCATCAACCTGATGGGGAAGCTCCAGGAAGAGTTCAACCTCTCCTACCTCTTCATCGCGCACGACCTGTCGATCGTCCGGCACATCTCGGACCGCGTCGGCGTCATGTACCTCGGCAAGATGGCCGAGATCGGTACGGACGAGCAGATCTACGAGCACCCGACGCACCCGTACACGCAGGCGCTGCTCTCCGCGGTGCCCGTGCCGGACCCGGAGGCCCGCGCGCACCGCGAGCGGATCATCCTCACCGGTGACGTCCCCTCGCCGGCCAACCCGCCGTCGGGCTGCAGCTTCCGCACCCGTTGCTGGAAGGCGCAGGAGAAGTGCTCGCAGGAGACCCCGATCCTCGCGGTCCCGCAGCGCTTCCAGGGCCAGGACACCCCGGCCGCCCACTTCTCGGCGTGCCACTTCGCCGAGGAGAAGCAGGTCGTCCCGGTGCACTGACGCACCGACGCGCCGTCCGGTCCGGTCCGTCCGGACACCGAGAGGCCCCCGCCACCCGCAAGGGTGGCGGGGGCCTCTCGCGTTGCCGGGGAGTCCCGTTCCCGTCCCGCGTCCCACGGCCCGTCCCGTGAGGCCGACGGGATGCCGGCCCCGTCCGGCGCCCCTGCCTCGACCGTCGCCGGCACACCGCCCCACCACGCCCGCCCCGGGACGGGTCCCAGGCGCCGGGACACCCGGGAAGGCCCCCAGGGACTGGCAGCGTGTGCGGCGGCGCAGCCCACCGCGCCGCCCGCCGCCACCTCAGGACAAGGGGTCTCCGTGAACGCACTCACCCGCAGGTTCGCCACCGTCGGTTCGGCTCTCGCGATGGCCGCGTCGAGCCTGCTGCTCGCCACGTCGCCGGCCTCGGCGGCGGAGTCCTGCTACGCGGCCCAGTGCGAGGGCAAGGACCCGGCCGCGACCGTCTGCCAGAGCGACGCGCGCACCGTGGGCACCACCGAATGGAACGTGGAGCTGCGCTACAGCCCCACCTGCCGGACGGCCTGGGCGCGTTACAGCGGCGGCGTGAGCTTCGCCCTCACGGTCACGGTGGAGCGCCGGAACGGCGACGGGTCCTACACGCCGTACTACTCGACGCCCTACCGCGGCAACGGGGCCTCCGTCTGGACACGGATGACCAACGACGCGGGCTACCTGTCGCGTGCCTGCGTCCGCTTCGACTCGGGCTTCAGCTGCACCGCCCCGTACTAGGGAGTGTCTTGTCGATCAAGCCGGGCTCGCGGCGCCTGATGCCCAAGACACCCCCTGGACCGCAGAAGGAGCACGTCACCGTGAACACGCTCACCCGCAAACTCGCGACCGCCGGTTCGGCGCTGGCTCTCGCCGCGTCGAGCCTGCTGCTCGCCTCGTCGCCGGCGTCCGCCGCGGCGTACTGCAACGGGCCCGACTGCACCGGCAAGGACCCGAGCACCACCGTCTGCCAGAGCGACGCCCGCACGGTCGCCAGATCGAGCTTCGGCACCGAGCTGCGCTACAGCCCCACCTGCCGCGCCGCCTGGGCGCGGCAGAGCGGCGACACCGCGATGACGATCTGGGTCGAGAGCAACACCGGCCTGGAGCAGTCCGCTTACCACTCCGGCAACGGCACCGTGTGGACCGCGATGATCGACGACAGGGGCATCATCGCCAGGGCCTGCGGTCACATCATGGGATTCGAGCAGTCGTCGTGCACGACCTGGTACTAGGGGGTGTCTTGTCGATCAGGCCGGGCTCGCGGCGTCCGGCACCGCGCCTCGCCGCGTTGTCGTCACTCGCCAACGCTCCGCGTTGACTCCC